>JAGGXP010000021.1 GCA_021163005.1 Candidatus Aenigmatarchaeota archaeon
GTCACAGAGGCTCTCGGAGGAAGCCGCTTCCGGGTCGAGTCCGAAGACGGGAAGGAAAGGATATGCAGGATACCCGGCAAGCTCAAACGAAGGATGTACGTGCGCCTCGGAGACGTAATACTTCTAAAGCCATGGGAGCTCGAGGGCGACAAAAAGGGAGACATAATATGGAGATACAGGCCCGCCCAGATATCGTGGCTCAGGAGCAAGGGACTGATAAAGCAGTAATTCTTCAGGTGCTTCTATGATAGAGGTTCTCAAGATTCCAGAAGACAGATTGTCTGTCCTGATAGGCAAAAACGGCAGCGTCAAGCATGTCATAGAACAATACACAAAGACACGCCTAAGGATTTCTGACACCGTCAAAATAACAGGCGAGGACCCCCTTGGCGTCCTTACAGCAAGGAAAATGATAACAGCCATAGGCCGCGGTTTTTCTCCGGAAGTGGCGGAGCGCCTGGCTGACGAAAACTGCGACATCCATGTCATATCCCTTCATGATTATTCACCGAAGAAGCGTGAGCGTCTTCTGGGAAGGGTCATAGGCAGGCGCAGACGGTCGCTGAACATAATAGAGAAGGAAACAGGCGCATCCATTGTAGTGAAGGGAAAGACAGTTGCAATCATAGGAGCGCCTGACGAGCTTGGCCCGGCAGAGGACGCGGTAGTCGAGCTTCTCGGCGGCAGCACCCACAGCCATGCTTTCAGGGCAATGGACAGGAAAAGGGAAAAGCGCTGACATCCCAAGAAAAATATTAAATAGGCAACTATCCTAAGTTTATAGGAAGATTGATATGGGTATAGCCGAGGACATGGGAAAGAGGCAGCGTTCCATTTCAGTATCAGAGTTCTTTGAGAAGAACAGGCACCTCCTCGGATACGACAACAAGGCAAAGGCCATGCTCATCATAGTCAAGGAGGCAGTTGACAACAGCCTTGACGCCTGTGAGGAGGCGGGCATACTGCCGGAAATTTATGTAGGCATAAGGCAGGTTGGAGAAGACCGGTTCCGCATAACAGAAAGGGACAACGGGCCGGGCATAATCAAGGAACAGGTGCCGAAGATTTTCGGCTCGCTTCTGTACGGCAGCAAGTTCCACAGGCTCAAACAAACAAGGGGACAGCAGGGCCTTGGAGTTTCATGTGCAGTGCTTTACGGCCAGCTGACCACAGGCACCCCGACAACTGTCGTCAGCAGCACAGGCAACGGAAAGACGCACCGCTACCAGATAATGATCGATGTCGGAAAGAACAAGCCAAAGATAATGGAGACAGTTGTAGAGGAAGGCACTCCATGGCACGGGGTCGAGATAACATTTGACGTGGAAGCCACCTACAGGGAGAACAAGCAGTCGGTTCTTGAATACCTTAAGCAGACCGCCATATCCAATCCATTCGCAGACATAGTATTTGACTCACCGAACGGCAGGGTTGAATTCAAGAGGGGAACCGACAGGCTGCCTCCGGAGCCGAAGGAAATAATGCCACACATAGAAGGCGTGGAACTGGGTGTGCTCATGAGAATGCTAGCAAACACGAAAGCGCGCACAGTGCACTCGTTCCTGACAACAGAATTCAGCAGGCTCGGGAGACAGAGCGCCAACGAGCTGCTGCTCAGGGCCGGAATAGTCAAGGAAGCCGGAGGAAATGTCGCGCCTGATACAAAGCTCCGGCCTTCCCGCGTGACAGACAAGCAGGCCCGCGGTTTGATAGAGGCGGCGCGCACAGTCAAGCTTCTGAGACCGCCGACAGACTGCCTTTCTCCGCTCGGAAGCGAGCTTATAGAGTCCGGACTCAGAAAGGAGCTAAACCCTGAGTTCGTCACAGCCGTGACGAGATCCCCTGAGGTCTACAGGGGATGGCCGTTCCAGATAGAGGTCGGCCTTGCCTTCGGCGGCTCCATCCAGGAATTCAGCCTGCTGAGATTTGCCAACCGCGTGCCGCTGCTTTATCAGAGCGGTGTATGCGCCATGACGAAGGCAGTGCAGGAAACAGACTGGAGGAGATACGGCATGGACGTGAACCGCGGCAGGATAGAAGAGCCGCTTGTTGTTTTTGTTCACATAGCATCGGTCTGGGTGCCGTTTACTTCAGAGTCGAAAGAAGCAGTAGCGAATTATGATGTCATAATAAAGGAGATAAAGCTGGCCCTCCAGGAGGCTGCGAGAAAGATTGCCCTCTGGCTTTCGGGAAAGCGAAAGAAGGCCATGCTTTCAAAGAAGAAATCCATATTCGAGAAGTATGCTGATGAAACAGCACATGCGCTGTCTGTGATTACAGGCGAGCCGAAGGAAACAATAGAAAAGCAGATTTACGAACTGATAAACAGCAAATGGGAGGAGTTGAATGGAGGAGAAGAAATCGAAGAAGTCGGTGTGGAAGATAGAGAATCTGGGGAAGGAAGTGCTGATACAGATTCAGAAGAAACAGAATCCGAACATAGCGCTTCCGGTGAGGAGTCTTTCTAACATCTACTTCGACGAGGAGAACAATCTCATAAGAATAGGATCGAAAAAGAGCCAGAGACAGTACATGAACCTTGCGCACACCAGAAAATTCATGCAGACGCTGCTCGTCGCCTCTGAGTGCAAGAAGATAATAGAGCAGGGAGTGACCACAAGCATCAGGGACCTTTACTACGCCCTGAAGCACACCATAAAGGGCACTCATGAAAACACGTTCAACGGCCAGGAGGAGAGCGATCCGGTACTCGAGGACCTCGAGTCCGCTCTAAATCTGCTCCGTGAGGAGCTGCATCTCAAGGCAGACAGAAAGGGATACATGGCAGGTCCCATGATAATCGAAGACACGGGCGACAGGATAAACTGCGCAAAGATGGGCTCTTCGGGCTGGGCGATACCGAGCGATGTGGAGCCGGAAATGATAAAGTTCGTGGAGAACCGCGCAAAATACGCACTGCTTATCGAGAAGGACGCTGTCTGGCAGAGGCTCAATGAGGACAAGTTCTGGAAGAAGGAGAACTGCCTCATAATAACAGGAAAGGGGCAGCCGGCACGGGGCTGCAGAAGACTTATAAACAGGATAAACAAGGAACTCGGCATACCGGTTTATGTGCTAGCTGACGCCGACCCGTGGGGATATTACATATACTCTGTCATAAAGCAGGGCTCCATAAATTTGTCATTCCTCTCCGACAGGCTCGGCACCCCGAGCGCAAAGTTCATCGGGCTGACAGTCAAGGACGTAACTGATTACGGCATTTCATCCAATGTGACAATCAAGCTCAACAAGGGAGACCAGAAGAGGCTTAAGGAGATGCTGAACTATGTATGGTTCAAGCCAAAACCCTGGCAGCAGGAGCTTAAGCGCATGCTTAAGGCCGGGTACAAGCTCGAGCTCGAAGCCCTGTCATCCAAGGGCATAAAGTTCATAACCGAAAAATATCTCATTGACAAGATAAGGAAGCGGGACTTCCTCCCATAGGAATATAAAATTTCGAGACAATTTTTTTCATGCCCACAAAAACCACGGAAAAATATTTTTCTGACAGGAATGTTGAGCATCTCCTTTACATCATGCATGAAAAGGAGCCGAGCCTCGAGCGAATTGTTAAAAAAATGCCCATTTACAGAGGGTTCAGCAAAGGAGCCTATGAGGCTGTAATAGGCGAGCTTCTGATGATAGACCGCATGCAGGATATAGATGACGAGCTTTTCTACCTGGACTTTCCCGAAGACCGAATCATTGAAAACGGCTATCTTAGAATGGTTCCGGTTTTTAAGGACATGAAGCGGGTTGGGGGAAGAATTGAAATCAGGTACAAGAGAGGCGGTACACAATCAGAAATAGACGCCGTCGGCCTGATTATGCCAAAAACAGGAATGCACAGGGATGTTGTACTTGCGTGTGAGGCCAAATCCGGAAGGTCGCCGTCTTTTTCAAACAGCAACTTCAAAAAGAAGATACACGGCCTGCGTTCTTTCTATAAAGGAGCGTTTGCAGGACTGCTGCACGTGACAAGTGATTACAGGTTTTCTTCCAGCGAAAGCGACTTCGAGAAAGACGGCGGGAAGATAATAGTCTGTAATAGCATAAGCAGTACAGACATAAAGGATGCAGCCCAGCAGCTTTCCGGTTACGCTATGACTCACAAAAGGCGAAAAAAGATAAACTAAGCCTGAATATTTAAAAACCGCTCCTGATATAATTAGTTACGCGCCCCTGTAGCTCAGCGGTAGAGCGCTCGGCTGTTAACCGAAAGGTCGAAGGTTCAAAACATTTCCGCTTCGCGCAAAGCGTTTACGGAAAAAGTGGAAATCCTTCCGGGGGCGCTAATGGGAAGGTAGCTCAGCCCGGGAGAGCACTCGACTGAAGATCGAGATGTCGGGGGTTCAAATCCCTCCCTTCCCATTTCTCTTTATAAGTGATAGCAATGCCCAAAAAAGCCGTGAAGAAGCCGGAGGGGGAACTGCCAGCACAGCTTCTCGTCAACAAGATAGTGATTGACAAGGACTATGACGAGATGCTTGGAAAGGCATACGGAAAGGTTTCAGGAAAAGCGCTCGAGCTTTCACTGGCAGAAGCGCTGTATCTGCTGAAGAACAAAAAGATAGAAGTAAGGAGCGGCACAAAGACAATATCATTCAGCCAGCTCATGCAAAGGGGCCTGAAAACCGACAAGAGGCTGAATGAGAGGTTCGTGGTCTACGAGGATCTCAGGGAGAGAGGACTCATAGTCAAGACAGGATTCAAGTTCGGCTGCGATTTCAGGGTTTACAGGCGCGGGGTTTCCGTGAAAAGCGGGCCAAAGTCGCCGGGCGAGCACACACGCTGGATAGTGTCCGTTGTTCCCGAAGACTATACATGCTCTTTTCCGGAGCTGAGCCGGGCCGTCAGGCTTGCTCATTCCATAAGGGCGAGGATGCTCTGGGCGGTTGTTGACAGCGAGAACAATGTGACATACTACGAAATTTTAAGAATACGACCGTAATAATATAGGTGATTTTATGGGAAGGATAAAAAGTACGGCAATAAAGACCCTCGCGAGGGATATTGTTTCCAGCCACGGCGACAAGTTCACGACGAACTTTGACAAGAACAAGAACATCATAAAGAAGGTCAGGGACATAGAGAGCAAGAAGATACGCAACGTGGTGGCAGGTTACATAACTAAAGAAACCACAAGGGCGAAGAAGAACGCCAAAAAGTAGGTGATACGCATGAGTTCTGTGAATTCAGATATGGTATCAGGCAGTCCCGAGAGTGAAATGTACAGGGAATCGGAAGGCACGAAGATAAGGGTTTCGGGTCTCGCCGATGAAAGCGTCATAACACGCGAAAGAATATATGAAACAATAACAGGCAGCATACAGAAAATGCGCAGGGTTACACCGGTTTCAGAGATTTCATTCAACGTGGACAAGCATCACGAGAAAGGAAAAAGAAAAAAATACTCAATAAAAATCAACGCGGTCACGGGTTTGGGAGCCATTCATTCCGGGGACTTCGAGTGGGACATACTGCAGGCAACCAAGAAGACACTCGGCAAGCTAGAAACCGCGCTTATGAGAAAGGAAGAAAAATCAAAGGTGCGTGCACGGGCACCGTGATTATTTATTTATGACTTTTCCCGCTTTCGAGAAATCGAGTGCGCCTTTCATGACCTTTCCGAGAATCTCGGGCAGCTCCTTTATCTTCACGCGCACCTGCTTTTGGTCATCCCTGTTCCTCACCGTCACTGACCTGTCCTTCTTCGTTTCATAGTCGATTGTAATGCAGAAAGGCGTTCCTGCCTCGTCCTGCCTGTAGTAAAGCTTTCCTATGAAGCCCTCGTCGTAGAGCGCGTAGAAACCGGCATCAATGAGCATGTCATATACCTTTCTGGCTTCTTCCGGAAGGCCGTCCTTTCTGACGAGCGGGAAAACAGCCATTTGGTACGGAGCGGCCTCGTAAGGCATTCGGAAATAGAACCGGTCTCCGTCAAGTTTTGCGCTCGATTCCATGACAGCGTAGAGCGGCCTGTCTATTCCATAGGCGACTTCCACGACATGCGGAATGAACACCCTTCCGTCAACATTCACAGACATCTTCTGCCTGCTGAATTCCTGATGCCTCTTCAGGTCGTAGTCGGTTCTCGCAGCGACGCCTACAAGTTCTATCTTTCCGTATGTGTCAGACATGAACTCAACATCCCATGTGTCTGATGAATAGAAGCTCCGCTCGTCATCCCTGTGCTGCCTGAGCCGAAGTTTCTTCGGGTCTATGCCCATCCTCTCAAAGAGATTCACTGAAACCCCGAGAAGGTAGGCAATCCATTCGTTCGTATGTTTTTTTTTGACGAGGTCGGCTATGCTCATTTTCACAGGCGTTGTTTTCTTCTTCTGCGCATTCTTTGTGACGACGTCAATTTTCAGCGGCTTTACCTCGGAAAACCTCGGATGCTTTACCGGAGCTTCGGGATCGTAGAAGAACTGCACCTCAGCCTGGGAGAATTCCCTGAGCCGCAGCAGTCCCTGTCTCGGTGCTATTTCGTTCCTGTAGGACCTGCCGAGCTGCACGACGCCAAGGGGCAGCCTCTTTCTCCCGAGCTCGAAGAGCCTTCTGAAGGGCATATACGTCGTCTGTGCCGTCTCCGGCCTCAGAGCCCCTGAAATCTTGTTCTTGCCCGGCCCTATGAATGTCTTGAACATGAGGTTGTAGTCGTATGGCTCTCCAAGAGCACCGCCGCATTTGACGCATTTTATACCCTTCTGCCTGATAAGCTTCATTATCTCCGAAAGGCCCATGCCCTCTGTAGCTATGCCTGCCTTTTCCTCAAGCAGCTGGTCAGCCCTGTGGGGCTCCCCGCATTTCGTGCATTCGACATTCATGTCGGTGAACGACTCGACGTGACCGCTCGCAACCCACGGCTCTTCAGGCGTAAGCGACGGCGCCTCTATCAGAAGGCAGTTCTCCCTGTTTATGTAGTGATCCCTGATTATCCTTTCAATTCTGAGCTTGAGCAGCGCTCCGAGCGGGCCGTATGTGTAAAAACCGCCGATGCTGCCGTAGATTTCAAATGAGGGCCAGAAGAAGCCCCTCCTTTTCGCGACATCCATTATGTTTATGGCCATAATTAAACCACGCAAAGCAGTTATTTATTGTTTAGAATCTCATCAAGGCTGAGGTTCAGGCTGCGGTTCAGGGCATTTGCCACGTCTTCAACTGATTTGTAATTCGGCTCCGAAAGGTTGTCGAGGGTTTTGACGACGTCATCGGGCAGCTCCTTGTAGACAGTGTCCTTGTATTGTGTTATCTTTTCCCCCAGATGGTCGTTTATCTGCGCAATCAAAGGGAAGCTTATAAGCAGAAATGCCACAATCATTGCCGGCATTATTACGAACTCGAGCCACAGCCAGTTCATGAAGTGAAGCTTCCTGCCTGCAGTGATACCAAAAGCAACCAGCCCGGCCGAAAGCGCAAGGAGTATCAGAAGAGGCAGCGCAAAGTCGTAAGTGATTACTGAAAATATGTAAGAGAAGAGCACCACGAGGGCGAGCACGGTAAAGTATGGCTTGTTGTTCCGTATCATATCACCCTTGAACTTGAATTTATAGACGATGTATATCGTTGCATAGACAACCGCGAATGTCACAAGAATCCAGAACGGGAACATAGACAGGTCGCCTGTAAATGCGAACCATCCGGTCGAATATTTGAAGAATTCTATTGTGCTCATGTTCACTGTGGTGGCCACGAGACGCTTCTTGAGCAGTATCCTCGGGTGGGAATGAAGCATGTTAAGGAAAAGCACAATGACAATGATGTTGAGATACCACATATTGACGAGCGATGAAAGGAGAAGGCCAGACACGAGGAAAATAACCCCAAGCATTATGGCAGTCCTCCTGCTTATTATGCCTCCTGCTATGAGCTTCCATTCGCGTTTGTCCCTGTCCTTCTTGTCTTCCTCGTAGTCGATTATGTCGTTGAAGAAGTAAACAGCCGAGTATGCCAGCAAAAAGCCGCTAAGGGAGAAGGCGAATGTCCATGCATCGAACTGCCTGTATATGAGCCAGAACAGCACGAATCCAAGCATGTACTGTATGATGTTCTTCGGAAGGCTGACGGTTATACTGTTGTAAAGCAGATGCCTGATTTTCATATTATCACTTTACTTTGTTAGTCATTCTTCCTTTAAATCTTACTGGCGCGAATAATCTAACGCATTGGTGTTTGTATGAATGTTTCTGTCGCAGTGCCTGCATACAATGAGGAAAAGTTCATAGCCGACTGCCTCATGTCACTGAAAAAGCAGACAGTGCCGTGCGAAATCGTCGTATGCGACAACGGCTCAACGGACAGGACTTACCAAATAGCAGTGAAGTATGCCGACAAGGTCGTCAGGGAATCGAAAAGGGGTGTCGCCCATGCATTCAACGCCGCTTCCCGGGCAGCCGGCGGGGAGCTGTTGGCATTCACCGGCGCCGACTGCATAGTGCCCGGCGACTGGATAGAAAAATTCCTGCCCGAGTTCAGCGACAGACGCGTCATAGCATGCTTCGGACCAGTGCATTCAACAAAGAGGAAATACTGGAGAACACTGAAGTATTACAGCATCTTCCACTCTGTCATAACCCGGCTCAAGATAACGTGGGGCATATCCGACGCCAATATGATGGTGCGGAAAAGTGTCCTTGAAAAGGTCGGCTATTTCGACCCCAAAGTGCAGATAATGGAAGACTCGTTCCTTGTAAGGAAGATAAGGCGCTACGGAAAATTCCGGTTTCTCAGGAAAAACATAGTAAGGACATCCCCGAGGAGATTCGAAAAAGAGGGCATATTGAGGATATTCTTCAAGTATTTTACATCACTTATTCTCATCAAGGTCACGGGGAAGGCAGGCTGCAAAAGACTGACCACAGTCAGGTAAAAGTTAAAAGATGGAAACCAATATTTATAGCAGCGGACGAGGTGTTGTCATTTACAGAATTACAGATGAAGGCAGGAGATACATCAGGGAAGGGTTACCTGAGGAGCGGCTTCTGAAGATACTCAAAAAGCCGATGCTCATAGTGGAAGTGCGCAGGAAGGCCAAGGACTTCACGATAGCACTTGCCTGGGCAAAGAAGCGCGGATGGGTGAAGATTGAAAAAAACAGGATTGCGGCAGTGAAAGCTCCTGCAAAGGCTGAAGAAAAGGAAGCGCTGAAGCGTTTAGCGCAGGGAAAAACTGTTCCCGAAAAGACACTGTCATTATTGGTCAGGAGGAAGCTGGTTGTCAAGGAGAAGGAGGATGCCTTCAGGAGGGCTGAAAAACTCATCGGAAAGGAAGTGAATGCGCTCCCTCCGGAACTGATAAAAACAGGGTTATGGAAGAAGGTGAAGATGAGACCCTATAATGTCGAGGCAGTTGGCCCCGTCATTTATCCCGGCAAAAGGCACCCGTACAACAGGTTCCTCAGTGATGTCCGCGACAAGCTTGTCCAGCTTGGCTTCAAAGAGATGGAAGGGCCGACCATAGAGAGCGAGTTCTGGAATTTTGACGCGCTTTTCCAAGCACAGAACCATCCGAGCAGGGACTGGACTCAGACATACACGCTCAAAAAGCCAAAGACGGGTTCGCTCCCGTCGCCGGATATCGTGAGCAGGGTGAAGGCAGCGCATGAGAACGGCTGGAAGACAGGCAGCACAGGCTGGGGCTACAAATGGGATCCGGCAAAGGCAGCCCAGCTCATGCCGAGGGCTCACGGCACAGCATGCTCTGCAAGGCAGCTTGCCAGCGGCGTCGAGGTTCCTGGGAAATACTTCGCCATAAAGCGCTGCTTCCGGCCTGATGTGATAGACGCAACACACGGCGTTGAATTCAACCAGTGTGAAGGCATAATCATAGACGAAAGCATGACATTCCGGAAGATGCTCGGCATGCTGAAGATGTTCGCAATGGAGATTGCAGGGGCTGATGATGTGAGGTTTTACCCGGACTACTACCCGTTCACCGAGCCGTCTGTACAGCTTTCAGCAAAGCATCCTGACATGGGCTGGATAGAGTTCGCGGGCGCGGGCATATTCCGGCCGGAACTTACAGAGCCGCTCGGTGTGAAGCAACCCGTCATCGCATGGGGCCTCGGCATAGACAGGCTCGCCATGTTCCGGCTCGGCATAAAGGACATAAGGCAGCTGTTCAGCCAGGACATAGACTGGCTGAGGAAACAGAAGGTGATGATATGACGGAGGGAAAAGGTGATTTACGATGCCGACGATTGAAGTGAACTATGAGGACCTGCAGGAGCTTGTCGGGAAGCACATACCGCTTGACGTGCTCCAGGAAGAGGGCATAATGTATGCCAAGGGGGAAGTTGATGAAATAGAAGGGGAAACGCTCAAACTGGACATGAAGGACACGAACAGGCCGGACCTGTGGAGCGCTGAGGGTATAGCGAGGGAGCTGCAGGGCCGTTATGCAGGCATCACAGGGCTCCCGGAATACAACGTGCAGCCGTCCGGCCTCGTCGTTAAGGTGGACAGGAAGCTTAAGAACATAAGACCACTCACCGTATGCGCTGTGGTCAAAAACCTGAATATAAACCACAATGCCCTGTCACAGATGATACAGCTTCAGGAAAAGATATCCATGACATTCGGCCGCAACAGGAAGGAAGTCGCCATAGGTGTCTACGACTTCCACAAGATAAAGGGCCCCATAAGGTTCACGTCTGTGAAACCAAATGGCATAAGATTCGTCCCTCTTGAATTCACAAAACCGATGACACCTGAAGAGATACTGAAAAAGCATCCCAAGGGCAGGGAATACGCGCATCTTCTTGAAGGGTTCCACGAATACCCGATATTCATTGACTCAGCGGGGGAAGTCCTCTCACTGCCGCCAATCATAAATTCAAACCACACAGGCAAGGTCACGACGGCGACGCGCGACGTATTCATAGAATGCTCGGGCTTCGACTTCAGGCTGCTCATGCCAGCCCTCAATACCATAGTTGCGGCGCTGGCCGACCGCGGCGGTGAGGTACAGTCAGTGAAAGTCGAATATGGAAGCAGGACAGTGGTTACGCCAGACATGAAGCCGGGAAAAACCAGCCTTGACATTGATTATGCGAACATGATTTCAGGACTGAATCTGGATGCCCGAAAGATGTCCATGCTGCTGAAGCAGGCGCGCTATGACGCAAAGGTCAGAGGAAAGAAGATAGACCTGCTTTATCCGGCTTACAGGCAGGACATAATGCACCAGAGGGACATAGTCGAGGACCTGATAATATCATACGGCTTCGGCAGGGCAGAGCCGGTGATACCGAAAATACAGACAGCAGGAGGTGTCAGCAGGCTGCAGAAGCTCACAGATACAGCTGCAGAGGTTATGACAGGCATGCAGTTCCAGGAGATAATGTCCTACATGCTCACCAACAAGGGCGCGCTCTTCGAAAAGATGGGCATGCCCAAAGGCAGTGTAGTGGAAATAGAGAACACTGTGTCGGCAAACTGGTCAGTTTTCCGCGACAGGCTTTTGCCCGGGCTGCTCGAATTCCTTTCCAAAAACAAGCACAGGGAATACCCGCAGAGGATTTTCGAGTCAGGCGATGTCGTCATACCTGACAGCAAAGCAGAGACGGGAGCAGTTGACAGAAGGCATCTTTCGGCAGCTGCAAGCGGGTCCGGAGTGGGCTACGAATACATGGCGGGCGTGCTGAACGCATTCATGAAAAACATAGGAACTGATTTCTCCCTAAAGGCCAGCAATTACCCAAGCTTCATAGAAGGCCGCTGCGCAGAAATAACAGTTTCTGAAAAAGTCATTGGAATCATAGGTGAGATTCATCCCAAGGTACTCAACATGTGGGGTATAGAAAACCCTGTCGTGGCTTTCGAACTTGACATAGAAAAGGCATTTACCTCAGCCAGCTGAAAAGCCTTGCCCCGAGTGCTGACCTCGGTCTGTATTCTTCCCCTATAAGTCTGGCCGCTATGCCCATTATATGCTGTGATGACGGTGCCATTGGCTTGTGGATGAGCACGGGCTTTTTTACAGACAATGCCTTTGAAACCTCGCTGTCTTCAGGAATCTTTCCAAGCACAGGAACCTCGAGGAAGTTTTCGACCGCCTCAAGGGAGAATTCGTGCTTCTTGCCCCTGACCCTGTTGACAACGACGCCGAGGTTGTGGGTTCCGTATTTGCCGGCCATATTTCCAAGTTTCAGCGCGTCCGTAAGCGCCGGAAGCTCGGGATTCGTCACTGTTATCATCTCATCGGCGGCCTCTATTGCAGAGAGTGCCTCCTTTCCGAGACCTGCTGCAGAATCTACGAGTATGAAGTCACACCCACCGACAAGCTTGTAGAATATGTCGACAAGCTCATGTGAATTTGCAAGCCTCAGCTTCTTCAGTGATATGTCTGCCGGAAGAACAGTAAAGCCCGCGGGATGATAATAAAGTGCGTCATTGAGCCTGGCATCGCCGTTGAGCACGTCCTGAAGCGTCACGGGATAGAGTGGTATTCCGAGATGTATGCCCAGATTGGCTGTCGTAAGATTGCCGTCAACGGCTATGACGGACTTCTTGAAGTTGGCGAGTGCTGCCGCGAGATTTGAGACGAACGTAGTCTTGCCTACCCCGCCCTTTCCGCTGGCAATGGTTATTATTCTTGTCATACAAACCAAATCTTGCATTGATGTTTTTAATGATTTACAATATTGTAATCACTATTTGTAAGTAGTATTTATAAATACTACCCCAAGAGCGGACCCGGAGGGATTTGAACCCACGACCTTCAGCTTAGGAGGCTGCCGCTCTGTCCAAACTGAGCTACGGGCCCTTTAGTGCCTAAAGTCTGCTTTGTTCATCCTATGCATGCAGACAGCCTGCGTGTTGCCTAATGCCTGCTTTGTCCATCCTGCGCATGCAGGCGGCTCGCGTTGCTGTCCGATTCTGCTTTAGCCGTTCTCTGTATTCAAACGGCAAACGCGATGAAGCCCGTACTCATATTTTCTGCGAACGCTTGCAGCCTTTTAGAGTCTGTCGACTTCTTCCAAAAGGTTGCCATCCAAAACCCTGTCAAAGGTCTTGGTTGCGTCAGCGTACTTTCCGTGGAACGCTTTTGTCCGTTTACTTGGGCAAAAGGGTTCTGAGCTACGGGCCCTTTAACAGTAAAACATAGTAGGTGGTTATTAAAATTTAAAGACTAATGCAAGCCATCTGAGAAAGGACTCGTATATTGAACCCAGCCCGGAAACCTCTCTGCCCTCCGATGTCGCCATGCCTGTGATTCCGTCAGTGTTCGCATTTGAAGTGTTTTCAGCATCCTCAAACACAATTTCAACATCACGGCCGGATTTGTTTTCTTCATGCTCAACCTTCGCTGCCTCAACCTTAACGGTCCTTGTTATGTCGTCTTGCCTGCCGTCGTGCCTGACCCTGACCCTGAAGCTGTAGACACCGGATTCCGTGCTGTTGTCAAAGGCATTCACAAGGCGCACCTCGCGGTAAGACCCGGGTCCAAGTGAAAATGACTGCGCATTCCCTGTCCAGCCTTTTGACCATGTCCCGTTGCTTAACCCATATGTCAGGCATCGGCTGCCTTGATAGCCGTATGAGTATATGGCAAAGCTTGTGTTATTGGTACCTGTGTTTTTAACCCTCACTGCCGTTTCAAATGCTTCCCCCGCTTCAACAGACTCATCAAAACCGAGCAGCTCAATAATGCCGGATCCTGAACTCTCCGGCAATGATGTGCCCGGGCAGCTGCATTCACATTTTTTGCA
>JAGGXP010000025.1 GCA_021163005.1 Candidatus Aenigmatarchaeota archaeon
CGGAAAGTACGCTGGCGCGGACTAAGCACCTGCAGACTTCAGCGGAAAGTACGCTGGCGCAAATGGCAAGAGGGTCGGGCAAATCTCAGCGGTCCCATCCCCCAATCAATGTTCAATGGGGCCGTAGTGTAGCTTGGCCTATCACTCGGGGCTGGGGGTCCCGTAACCGGAGTTCAATGACACTTTTCCGCTTCGCGCAAAAGCGTTAACGGAAAACAGTTGAACAGATCTCCGCGGCCCCATTAACCCTTTTCTGTTCACCCTGCCAAAAAGCGTTAGCGGAAAATACGGGTTCGGACTGCTCAATCAGTGACCCGAAGCCCGGAAGCCTTTCGTCCGAGACATGGAAGGCGTGGTTAACCTATCATTTTCAGGGGGAATCAGGAACACCTTAGAACTGAAGGGGGATGTGCCCCCTGCGGTTCAGATGTTAATGCAGCCCGGATGCTTTCTGGCCGAGACACGCAGGCGCAGGTAAAATGAATATGCAGAAACTAATTCATAGTAAACATAGCACAATCGCACTGTTCGAACAGAAACGCACACCGACGACATGCGCAGTGTGGACAAAGTCGTCTTTAGGCACATTCACCCCGGTTAAGCCAAAGAAATTTAAATTTTTCAGGATTTGACTATTTTGGCCTTCACTTCATCGAAGTGCTTCGGCAGCTCTTCAGGCGCGATCTTCGCCTTTGCGTATCCTGAGAACATCTTCTTGTAAGCCTCGGCACTTTCCTTCTTGAGATGCTCTGCGTACGACGCGACATGCTGGCCCTTAATCCTTTCGGCGTCCGGAAGTATCTCTTCCGAGTGCGGAACTGAGATGCCGGCATCCAGCACACCCTTCAGGGCAGCGTAAAGCCTGTTGCCCTTGGTTGACCTGTAAAGCCCCATGTCGAGAACAGCTTCCTTGACCTTCTTCCCGGCTCTTGACCCGCAAAGAAGGCCCGTGAGGTATGCAGCGGGTATATTGCCCGTGCCCGCCTTCCAGCCGAACTTTGCAAGCTCTTTCGAATCAGCTGTGAAGAGAGTCTTGTCACCTGTGGCTTCGTATTCAACAATCTGACATATTATGTTCCTTACGGACTTCCTTATGACAATTCTCGGCTTTCCGCTCTTGAGAAGCCTGAGGCGGTTGTGGTAATCCGTCTTGAGGTCCCTCCTTCTCCTGTGAGGCACTATGAGCTTTTTTCCCCTAGGCATTCGCATCCCCTCTCTTCTTGGTCTTCAGCATGTCCTTGTCCTTCATATACGAAAGCATGTGCTTCCTGCTCCTGAACTCGCCGCCTTTTGACTTCCTGTACATACTACTGTAAACATCCGTGTCTATCTGACCCTTGTCTCGCATGTCCTTCAGGAGTGCCCTCTGGGCCCTCACGTTTCTCATCCAGAGGTCCTTTCTGGCAGTAAGTGCGTGCTTCTTTCCGCTTCTCTTGCCCCTTCCGGAGCTCCTGCCCTTCTTCTTCTGCTCAAGCCTTCTTCTGGCTGCAACCCTCGATGTGCCCTTCTTCTGCACCTTCTTTATGAGCCCCTTGACTATGAGATGTTTGACGTCATTTCTTGTCAGGGCTTCGCCGACGTCCTTGTCGTCTGACACCTTTACCCTTTTCGGGCTGACCCTGAGTATCTTGGATGCAAGCCTTTTCTGGTATGAAGTGTTCATTTCTCCACCCTGCCTCTTGGCTTTCTGTACGGCTTTCTGGCAGGCTTAGCACTTTCATCCGGCTTTTCCCCGGAATCCTGTGGTGATTCGCCGCCGAAGTCTTCTATTGTGTACTTGAAATCCGAATCCTTCTTTATCTGTCCCCTCTTCTTGAGGATTTCCCTCGCAAGAAGCATGAAAACGAGCGCAAGAGACTTCTTTCCGTTGTTGTTCATGGGTATGAGCAGGTCGATGTCTGTTGCCTCGTTGAATGTGTCGCACAGTGCTACCATCGGTATCCTCTTCTTCTTTGCCTCTGTAACGGCATTTATGTCAACAACAGGGTCTACTGAGATGACAACATTGGGCTCGAAGAATTCCCTGTATGAAGGATTTGTCAGCGTTCCGGGAGAGAATCTGCCTGCTATGGCCCTTGTGCCGGTGACCTCAGCGAATTTTGTTATGGCTTCCGCTGCATTGTTTTTCCTTGAGACAACGAGCACGTTCTCGAACTGGGCTATGAAGTTCGCAGCCACAGCTATCCTGGTGTCAACCTTTCTCAGGTTGAAAACGGCAAGACCGTCATCCCTTATCTTGTACACGAAATTCCTCATGTATCTTGTGCACGACTTCATGCCTATGTGGACACCTGCTGAGAGGTAGTCATTCCTTTCCGCTAACATACTAACACATCATATATTATGAACGGTTATTAATAGTTTTCGTTATAATTGACCCTTCAAACATATAAATACTTTCCCTGCCGCCCGTTAGCTGCCAGAAACCTCGGGAAGAACGTCATCTTGTGTTCGCTGTATATCGGGACTGTTTCGGCTGTGTGTATTATGGCGGGAAATTTCGAGCGTATGCGCCTTTCTATCTGCCTGAACTCGGACACGCTTTCGGCCTCTATGCTTATCTCCAGGTCCCATTCTCCGAGCGTCTTTGTGACGCATACCACATTCGGATGGACATCAAGATAGCTTATCAGCGTCTGCTCGTCCTCGACAGATATGTTGTGGTACCTGACAAGGAGTATGTTCTTGACCAGCGATGTCCTCTTTGTGTCAAGCAGAACCCTGAACCCCTTTATCACTTCCATGTCCTGAAGCTCCTTTATCCTTTTCATCACGGTTCTGGGGTCGCAGGAAAGGGAGCGCGCCAGCTCGACAGACCCCTTCCTCGCGTCGTCGGCTATCGCTGCAAGAAGGGCGATGTCCTTCTGCGGAAGGTCGTATGCTTCCCTGTCACCGCCGATTATCCGGACGCTGCACTTCCTGCACCGTCCGAGCATGTACTTCCTGTTCATGGACCTTATGACTATTGTCGTCAGCACACTGTACGAGTTTATCTGGTGGGCGAACCTCGACATTATGCTCCTCAGGTGCTTGTTGAACTGCGACGGGTTCCGGAAGGCAAAGGTGCAGAGCACGTCGTACCTGCTTCCGCATGACACGACCCATAAGCTGTGCGGGTCATTTATGAGAAAATTTTTGAAAGTTTCAAATCGCTCCTCAGATATGTAGTTTATACTAAAATAAACCCTGAAATTGAGCACAGAGAGCCTCGAATAGTCCACAAGAGTCTGAAAACCTTTGATGACGCCTTTCTTCATTAAACTATTAACTGTATAACTTACATTCTGCTCGCTCTTTCTGACAGTCCTGGCTATCTGCCTGAACCGCGACCTTGCGTTGATGTCAAGGAGGCCTATCACCTTCATCTCAGTAGGGCTAAGCACTTTTTCCGCCATACTGTTTGTATTATATGCATTAATTAAATAAAAACATTACGTTTTGACAAAATAAAATGCTGAAATTATCAAAAAGATGCAATCTCTTTTTTTAATCGTGGGACAATGACATCGGACAGGATTTCTTATGCTGTAATAGGCGCGGGCTGCGGCGGGCAGAGCATTGCCGGATACCTTGCCTCGCGCGGTTATGAAACATCGCTTTACAACAGGAGCGAATCCCGCATACAGGACCTGATGGCTGAGCCCAGGATACGTCTCAGAGGCGAAATCGAAGCCGAAGGCAAACTTTCGTATGCGGGTACAGACATGGAAAAGGCCGTGCGCGGAAAAGACGTAATCATGGTTGTAACCACAGCCGATGCCCACAGGGAGCTGGCGCATAAGATGGCGCCGTACATGGAAGACGGACAGATAGTGATACTCAACCCCGGAAGGACATGCGGCGCACTGGACTTTGAGCGCGGGCTTTACGAGGCCGGCTGCGCAAAAGATGTAATAAGCGCAGAAGCAAACACGCTTGTATACGCAACGCGCGTAAACGAGCCGGGCGTTGCCAATATAAAGGGCGTCAAAAAGGAGGTTTCCCTTGCCGCGCTCCGCAACGATGACACAAAAACAGTATTGTCCGCCATCACTTCTGCATACCCTCAGTTTGTCGCAGCCGAGTCGTTCCTTGACACAAGCCTCGGCAACATCGGCGCTATATTTCATCCCACCATAACGCTTATGAACCGGGACAGGATTATGAAAGGTGAGGAATTCGATTTCTACACCGACGGCGTAGATTACAAAGTGGCGGAATTCATCGAGGAAGTGGACAGGGAGTTCAGGAATGTTTCCGAGGCATTTGATGCAAATCCGCTCCCTGTAACCGAATGGCTCATGTCCAGATACGGAATTCCGCAGTCAGATGTATACACCATGCTTCACTCCAACAGGTTCTACAGGGGCATAAAGGCGCCGAATACAATAGATGTGAGATACCTTTGGGAAGACATACCGACAGGCCTCGTGCCCATTGCCGAGTTCGGGCATTCTCTCGGGGTGGACACGCCGGCCATTGACTACCTGATTGACGAGGGCTCGAATGTACTCAACAGGGATTTCAGGTCATCGGGAAGGACGCCTGAAAAACTGGGGCTTTCAAGGGAAAACCTCAAGCATGAGCTTAAAAATCTTGCTGAAAAAAAGGTAAATGCAGTGATTTAGATGGCTTCCCGAAGAAAACGAAGGCCCGTCATAGGCCTTGCCATGACATCTGTGGACGCCCACACGCTGGGCGTGTCGTTCCTTTCTGAACTGCTGTCGGAGTCCGGCTACAGGACAGTGACAGCGGACAGCAGCGTAAGGGATGCGCTTGACAATCCTCAAAAGCTGAACAATGCAGGCCTTATAGAGAAGTGGATAAGGGACAACGATATAAACCTTCTCGGCTTCAGTTACAGACTTGACCCGAATGATGCCGTCGACACATTCGGGCGGCTGATGTACCAGCTTGCCGACAGGAAGATGTTCAAGGAGGACGGCGGGCCGCTCAGCCGGGTGTATTTTGCAGGCCTGCCTGACGCATCACGCAGGGTTTCAGGAATGTATGACGGGCGCGTGGGAACATTCTGCGGCGACGAAACGCCGAGGGAAACATTTGAGAAACTCGGGCTGGACATATCCGACGCGCCGGCAGAGTTCATGGAAACGCATCCCTATGACGACATGCTTATGGATTTCGGCAGGTATGTCATCCAAAAAGGCGACTATTTGTCTGTAAAGCCTGTGAAAAGGCGATACCCCGAATTCGGGA
>JAGGXP010000029.1 GCA_021163005.1 Candidatus Aenigmatarchaeota archaeon
ATTTTATTCTTATTGGATTACTTTGGTCGATTAACAATAACTGTTTCGCAAGTCCTTGGGCTGTTGTTCTTTGTTATGCTTGTGACAATGTTCGGTATGAATGTGTATTTTAAGCAAAAAGGCTATGCAGAATGAAAACCAGAATCAAAGAACTTCGGGCAAGATATGATTTAACTCAAGAAGAACTTGCCAAAAAAGTTGGAGTTAGAAGAGAAACAATTGTATTTCTTGAAAAAGGGAAATACAATCCCTCTTTAAAATTAGCTTATAATATCGCAAAAGTTCTAAAATCAAATATAGAAGAAGTATTTATCTTCGAAGAAGATTGAATCTGTCGAGGGGGCAAATTGAATATAACAACTATTAACCGAGATAAATATTTGCTTAATAGCTCTTCACCACAGTGCTAACAACAATGGAAAGTGCCGCCAGAAAGCTCACGATGATTGCCCGCCGTTCTCCTTCCAGATGTAGGTGTCAGTGTCTTTCACGTGGTCGAGGAACCTGCAGCTTTTCAGGATGTCGTGGGCATCCTTCGGACCGAACCCGAATTCCTTTGATGCCGCCTTCTCGGAAACCACACTTTTCCCGCTGACGGTTTCAGCTGACTTTTTGAGCCTTTCCTTGAATCCTGCCGGCGCTGACTTCTGGTTGAACCACGGGGAATAGCCCATGGTTATGGCGTCTTTTATGTTGTAGTTGAGGTGGCCCTTCTTCGGCTCGGCGAGGAACAGCGAAAACGATGTGTCTGAAAAGCCGTTGACAAACTGCGCAAGCTCGGCGCCTGCACCGTCCGTCACGAGAACTATAATTTTGTAGCCATGGTATCTCCTTGCTGTCTTGTGAATGTAGGCGCTCAGGGCAGCCGAGTCGAAAGCACCCTTGCTGTCGTATGGGCACACGACAATGGTGAGCTTCACGCTGTCCATCAGCCAGCGCTTTCTGTAGACCTCTATGACATACTCGCCTTCCTTTTTCTCGGCCCGGAATTTAGCATTTTCTATATAACTGTGCGGCGTCCAGTCAATCGGCCCGGACTTTTCCATGTTCTTCTGCAGCCATCTCCAGTACTCGGACGCGTAATACTGAATCTTTGACACCCGGCTTTCCTCGTCTCCTTCCAGAACATCGCTAAGGTCTATCTTTATCTCCGGCTCCTCTTTGAATATCTCCTTCTTCTCCGGAGCTTCGGTCTTCTCGTCAACGATGTTCTTCGCGTGCTCTTTGCAGAACCTGTACTTGTTCACGTCCCAGCATTCATGACATAGCAGGTTCTCGCAGCCTTCCCACATGCATTTCCCTGCCCAGTCAAGCCGGGAGCTCACCTTTTTGCCGCACCTTGAGCAGAACTCCATGTTCTTTTTTGAAAGAATCTCGTCGAGCTTTTCCTTGGCTTCCCTTTCCCGTGCCATTATCTCTGCCTGCATTTCACTCCTGAGTTCGTCAATTTCCTTTTCCGCTTCTTCGGATCTGCCCATTTTATCCACCGAGGGACAGCCTTCTCTTTTTGAACAGTGAAAGAAGGTCCATGATGTATTTCTTTATCTGCCTCCCCTTTTCACTGACATTGACAGTCCTTTTCTTCTCGAGAACGCTTTCGTTGAGGGCTTTCATTACATCCGTGAGCCTTCTGGTGTTCTTGAGCATGGACACGTCCAGCCTTATGAGCCTCATGTAATCCTTCTTTTCGGCAACCTCGCTCCATTTCATTCCAATGCCAAGCTCAAGCAGGAAAATATCGAACCACTGCATCATCTCGTCGAAGACCCCAGCTTTTTTCATGTCCTGTTCGATGTATGCCGCTTCTATCAGCGGGAACAGCAGGTCCCTGCACTTGTTTATTTCGGATGCTATGATTTTCCTAAACTTGAAGTCAGTCTTCTCCGTGTGTTTAGGGTCCTTATAACTGTAGCCGCTTATCTCCTCTTCCATCTCGCTTACACTTTTCCTGAGCTCTCCTGCAGCCTTGCTCCAATATCCCATCATATCACCCCAGTATCGAATGCTCCCTTTGTTCAATCAAATCGTGCATTTCATCTATGTATGTCTTAATTTTGTCCAGATTTTTAATAAACTGCTTTTCCCTGCCTTTTTCAAAAAGCATCTTTTTGAGCCTCAGCAGCTCCCTGTTCATCTCATCTGCCTTCAGGACCAGCTCCCTGTCCCGTCTTATTATGTTTCCCATGTCCTTCTCGACGCGCTTCATGCACTTCTCGCAGTGCTCCGCGCTTCCCTTGGGGTCGCATTCGCGGCTGTTTGCTATCCTTGCCAGCAGCGCTGAAAGGTCGTCCCAGACGTCTTCGGCTGCCTCACTCAGCCTGTCGCGATGGAGTTCGTAGCTCGTCTGCACCACGTGGAACATCTCGTCCTTGGCATTTCTGAGCTGCTTCGAGAGGAACGACTTGACAGCCCTGTCGGTGGAGCTTATGTTTTCTATGTCGGAGTAGCTGTATTCGGGCACGAGCCCTTCCATCCTTTCAATTATGTCCATAAGGCTTTCTTCCATCATATCACTTCTTCTTCATCTTTGCCTCGAGCTCGGCTTTCTCTTTTTCATAGCTGCCCATGATGTTCCTGTACATCTCCTTGTCTATCTTCCTGTTCAGGAACATCTTTTCGGTTTCCCCCATCATCCTCTTTAGTATGTCGTATTTCTCCTCTGCAGTCCTGCTGGTTCTGCCCGGAAGCGCCTCCCTTAGCGCCTCGAGCCCCATGTCCTTTCTTTTCTGTTCCGCGGCATCGCGCTGGCGGTCCTTTAGTTCCTTGAGCCTGAGCCCCTCCAACGCATCCTTCATATCCTGCTGGGTTTCCTCCTCCTCTATGCCCAATTCGGCCTCCCTTCTTATCCGCTCCTTTTCGGCATCATCCAATGCCTTTTCCCTTGTGTCAGCCTCTCCTGTTATCTCTGCTATCTCCCTTTCGTGCACGGCCTTTATCTTCTCGTCCTCTTCCTGAATGCGGCTTTTCTCTGACTCCGCTTTCAGCTCTCCCCTTTTTCTCAGGTATTCCTGATAATCCTCCGGAAGTATGAATCTTACAGAGAACGATATCAGGTCAAGGCCAAAGACCTCGAACTTCTTCCGTGCCTCGACCTCGACCGCAACTCTCACTTCCTTTTCGACTTTCTTCTCTTCGGTGAGGTCGTCTACGTTCTTCCTTTTGACAACAGGCGCGAGTCCTGATGACACGACATCCTTCTCAAGCTCCTTCCAGATGTCCTCTATGGTGACAAGGTCCCTCCTTCCCATCATCAGCTTTCTGATTTTTTCCGGCTCCGTCACCCTGAACGTCATTTCGAGCGACGCATTTATTTCCTTGTCCTGTGACGTCCACAATCCCTGAACGTCGCGCTTCAGAACCTTGGGGGAAACATCTATAAAGACCACGTCTTCGGCTTCCCGGGAAAACATGCCTGAAACCTTGTGGCTCCCTTTGTCGAGTTCTTTCAGCGCTTTGCCGTCCTTCTCAGTTATGGCCATTTCACCGTCTGCGAGCTTCACTTTCTTGCCGAAAAAGCCCTTTATCTGGGAAATGTTTATTCTCTGCCCCACAATGGCTTCAGACCTTTCCCATTTCATTGTCATGTTTATCTTTTCCCGCTGCGTAATAAAAATTTCAGGTTTTCGTTCTCTGCACGACCGAGTCCTTTATGTTCACATCCTTTTCTGTCTCCTCGCTGTCACCATTTCCTATCTTTGTCCTCTGCACGACCGAGTCTATTATGTTCACAACCTTCTTTATCTCGACTTTGTCCACCTCGTGGACGTCATTCTCAATCATTATGGTGTGTCTTATTATGTCTGCTATCTTTCCAATTCTCACATCAAGCCCTTTTTCAGTTTCAGAATAAAGCTTGATTATCAGATAGACAAGCCCCTCCGACTTCTTTATGACAACTGTCATGAGATGACGGATGCTGTCCATGTTGAATGAATAGAGCAGCATCACCTCGTCTTTGAACCTGTGCTCAGCCACCAGATGCATGTCAGAGCAGTTCTCCTTCACGTGTCTCAGAACAACCGAACCCTTTATTCCGCGGAACGTGCAGCCGCGCTGCTGGTGGAAAAACTTCTTCTCAAGGTCTGTGTAAAGCATTTCCGTTATTTCATAAGGAACTATCATGACGTCCATTCTCGGCTTCTCTTCAGTAACTTCCTTCACGACATCTTCCGGCTTCGTCTCATGGACTGTCGCAGTCACCGGAGGTATCTTTTCAGTGTACTCCACCCCATTTTCATCATGTATCGTGACGGTTCCCTTGGCCACTGTCTGTTTTCCCGGTACGTATATTTTCATACTCCACGATGCGCCGTATTCATTCCCTGGCTCAATTTTTTCGAACCTTTTGGGACTGGAACGCGGCGCCTTGACATTCTCCCCGAGATCGACGTCGACCTTTACGTCATACACGGGCTTCACCGAAAGGTTCTTGACAAGCACGACAAGCTTGCAGGCGTCGCCAGCCACCGGCACAGGCTCCACAACGCTTGTTATCTGCAGCTTTGGCCGCACCCTGACATTTATCGGGTTCAGGTCAAAGTCGAAAACCTGCCCCTTTTTGTTTTCCCATGTTATGAAGTTGAACGGAGACTGCATGATTCCAGGCTTTCCTGCGGATTCATGTGTCACTATTTTAACCTCTCCCGGTGCCAGATTCTTTATCTCGTGCGTGACTTTGCCTTCACGGTCACCGATGACAATATTTTTCAGCGACTCAGGCGCGTGGTTTTCCACAACTGCCTCGAATTTGATATTCTCCCCTTCTGTTGCCTCGTTTTTGTCCGCATACTGGTCAACCTTTGGATGCGATATCCTGTGCTTGAGCCTGTATATCTCATTCTGTATGTCGTCGTCTTCCTCTATCATAAGAGCCCTTTCATAGAATTTTATGGCATCGTCAATCTTATTCAGTTCTATGCTTGCCTCGGCAGCTACCTTGTAGCACCACTGGGCCGCGTAGACGCTTCCGGAATCCCTGAACTTCTCGGCAGCCTTTATGGCATAATCCACAGCAGCCCTGAAGTCCTTCTTGCCTATGGCGGCAAGTGCTGCTGCCCTGTAGCCCCAGCCGCAGTTGAAGATGTTCTCCTCATTCTGGGCATATTCCGCGGAGAGGAGCGCATACTTTATGCCGTCATCCCATTCACCTGCCCTTCTGGCTGTTATGGCAAGTCTCTGATAAAGCCACGAGGCGCGGTTAATGTCACCCTTCTTTGCGCTTTTTTCAGCCCTTAGCACGAGCTTCTGAGAAATGGATTCGTATTTTTTCTTGCTTATCTTCGGCTCATCTGTATTTTTCGAAAGCATGTCAAAAAGGGACATAATTAATAAAGTGCAGTAAGAATTATATTTATACTTCCGGTGATTTTATGGCAAAGTACGAATGTATGAAGTGTGGATGGGTCGGAAAGCCCATCGTAATGGAGCCGGTGCAGAGGGTGTGCCCAAAATGTGGCTCTGTGCAGCTCAAGAAGGTCAGGAAGGCCTAAATCTTCTTTATCTTTCCCGGAAGCGGCTCGTAGCAGACGCCCTCGCCGAGAAGCTCGTTTATGATGTTTTCCAGCTCCTCTTCCGGACCACCTGCCTGCTGCATGAGCTCGCTGTATTTTATGCCGTCCGGACTGGACTCTATGATAGAAAGCACTTTTGTTCGCAGGTCACCCGATACCGGTGCCGGTGCAGACTGCACGGGCTTTGTTGACTCTGGTTCCGGATTAACGGCCGCCGGCGGTTCGGCACTCTGGAGGGGCTCTTCGGACTTTGCTTCAGGAGCAGCCGGCTGCGCTTTCGGTGCCGGTGCAGACTCCTTCCTGCTTTTAATCTTCTTCAGAACCTCGAGCCTCGCGAGCGTCTCCTCGTCTGGTGTTATCTTTTTTATCAGCTCGGGGACTATGTATATCTCATCCTCGTATTCCCTTACCTTTCCTATGACCATTACAATGTCTCCCTGTTCCGCGTTTTTCAGTAGATTGGTCTCCCTCCACAGCTTGGCCCTTATTGTGGCTGTTGAGTCGTCGATGGTCAGCGCGCCGAAATTTCCGTCTTCTGACATGAACTTGGAGGCAACAGTGCCCGTTATCCTGGCCCTGGACACGTTGTCGTTCGAGGGCGTCACCACATAGCTCGGCTCCATGCCCTCTTTCTTGACGAACTGCCCGCTGACGAGGTCTACTATCCTGACTTTCTTCGCAGTCTGTCTTTGAATTGGCATACGTAGAATATGTCTCCGGTATTTATAGCGTTTTCGGTCAGGCGTGCAGTTCGACTGTGTCGCCGTCACTCAGATGATGTTCGCCACCGACCTTCTGTTCGGGAAACTTCGCTGACGGCCCCCAGATGCGCGCGTACCTGAAATACTTCCTGTGGCTTCTCAGTATTTTTCCGGCAACATCCATCACAGTTGCCCCGTGCTTCATTATCAGCGGCTCTTTCATGTCCGGCTCGTGCCCTATCTTTTTCATGTAAATCCTTATCAGTCCAAGCTTTCTCCATACAGCCTTTTTCAGCTCTTCAATGTTTTCCCCATTTGCCGCAGATATCTTCACAATGTCTTTCCTTATTCTGCTGAAGTCAGTGATTTTGTCAATCTTGTTCAGAACAACGAGCGAAGGGACATATACCCTGTTGCCCATCATGGAGTCTATCAGTTTCTCCTCGTTGACGTTTTCCCTTATGAGCACGTCTGCATTGTGTATTTTGAATTCCGCGAGTACTTTTTTCACAGTTTCCTTGGAGAGTATTGGTTTCCTGACAGCCACATTGACATTGATGCCGCCGGTATCTGCTTTTGCTATCCTTACATCAGGAGGTTTCTGGTCTAACCGGAAGCCTCCATTGTATAGTTCCTTCCTCAGAGGCTCCAGCTGGTCTATGTCATCGACAAGGAAAACCACGAGGTCAGCATTCCTGACAACTGACAGCACCTGCCTGCCCTTGCCCGCCCCTCCGGCCGCCCCGGATATGAGGCCGGGAACATCAAGTATCTGTATCTGTGCGCCGTTGTATTTCATCATTCCCGGTATTACATCAAGCGTAGTGAAGTCGTAGGCGCCGGTCTTTGAGTCGGCATTCGTCAGCCTGTTAAGCAGTGTGGACTTGCCCACAGACGGGAAGCCCACTAGCAGTACAGTCGCATCGCCGGATTTTTTGACATTGAAACCCGGACCGTAGCTTGTGCCAGAGCCCTTTGCATCCTCGGCCCTGAGCTTTGCAAGCTTTGCCTTCAGCATGCCTATATGACCCTGAGTATGCTTGTTGTACTTGGTTTTCTCAAGTTCCTCTTCAATTTTTTGGATTTCTTCCTCGCGGCTCATAATCTATAAATTGACGCGTAGAATAATATATTCTCATGAGTGAGCTCAAGAAAGAGCTGGGGCTTATACATGTTGTAATGTTATGCACCGGCGCGATAATGGGAACGGGCATCTTCATCCTTCCGGGCGTTGCCGGAGGGCTCATGGGGCCAGGCTCCATCATACTATGGGTTCTCGTAGGCCTCATGACCATACCCATAAGCCTGAGCTTCGTCGAGCTGGCCTCGAGTTACAACATCACGGGCGGTCCCTATGTCTTCGTCCGCGAGGCCATGGGAGACTTCTGGGGGTTCATAACAGGGTGGAGCGCGTGGCTCATGGCCTGCATATACATAGGCACCCATACCATAGCCATCAGGTACTATATTGAATACTTCTTTCATCTCACGTTCGTCGAGAGCGCCGTCCTCTATGCCGGGGTCATAGGCGCCATAAGCCTGATAAACTACGCCGGAGTCAAGCAGGGCGGGAGGATGCAGTTGCTGCTTACGCTCGGCACTTTTTCGGTGCTTTCCATTTTCATCATCTTCGGGCTCCCGAAGGTAGATCTGGCCAACTTCGACCCCCTTTTCCCTTTGGGATTGTCAGCCCTCGGAATGACGGCCGTGCTGATAGTCGAGCCTTTCATAGGCTGGGAGACCACGACGGTCATAGCAGGTGAGGTCAAGGATACAAAGAGAACCATACCCCTCGGCATAATAATATCGACTATACTCATTTTCCTGTTCTACATGCTCACGGTCTTCGTTACACTTGGTGTCATGAACTGGCAGCTCCTCGCCAAATCCGTTTCTCCCATGGCCGATGTTCTTGCCTATGCATATGGCAGTTTCATGGGGGCCATGATGACAGGAGGTGCCATAATAGTCAGCCTCGCGTGCCTGAATGCATGGATACTTACAACTGCGAGGGTGCCGTATGCTATGGCGAGGGACAAACTGTTCCTTGAGTCTTTCAGCAAGCTCAGCAAGAGGTTCAACACGCCTTCAAGGTCTCTTCTTGTTCAGGCATTGATAGCATTCATAATAGCGCTTACTGCTTCCTATGAAGGGGCAGTCTTCCTCCTGATGGCGAATGCGCTAATCCTTTATGCGCTCTCGGCACTGGCTGTAATAAAGCTGAAGAAGAAGCCCGTTGACAGGCTTATAGATCTTCCGGTAGCGGTTCCCGCATTCGCGTTCATCATGTGCCTCGTGCTGCTCACGCAGATACCATTCGAGCTTCTGCTTTCAGGCCTCATGCTCATAGCATTCGGCATACCCGTCTTCACGATGATAAGGGTCACCAATGACCGCGAGTTCCTCGAAAGGTTCTACAATCTTGTCTCCCCGCTTTATGACGTGTTCTCCCCGCTCTGGTACGGAAAGGGCAGGCGCGACAAGGTCATAGCAAATGCGGATGTCCGGCCGGGAGACATAGTTCTTGACTATGGCTGCGCCACGGGTGCCGATGTCATAACTCTTGCGGATGTTGTCGGCAAAAAGGGAAAGATTGTGGCGGTCGATATATCCATAAAGCAGCTCGAGAAGAGCGTCAAGAAGGCAAAAGAGCTTCCCGGTCATCCCAATGTCGTGTTTGTCAAGGAGGGAAAAGAGCTCATGCCCTTTGAGTCCAATACATTCGACAGGATAATATCAGTGGGTGTTCTTTCTTATCAGGATGACCCGACCGAGCTTCTGAAGGAGTTCCGCCGGGTTCTCAGGCGTGGCGGCAAGGTCAGCATACTCGATTTCGGACGGGCAATATTCGTTCCAAAAGCAAAGTATCTGAAATCCCATGAAACCATAAAGAAGACATTTAATAAGGCAGGTTTCAAAGAAATAAATGTAGAAAAAAGCAGCAGCCTGACTGCTGAGTATTATTATATAACAGCGGAGAAGTGGTGACATGAAAGTAAAGGACATAATGACGAAGAAGGTCATAACATTCAAGCCCGATGACACGCTTCACAAGGCGCTTGAGACATTCACAAACAGCAGAATATCGGGCGCGCCTGTAGTAAAGAACGGCAAACTCGCCGGCCTTATAACAGAACTTGATGTCATAAAGGTCATAGACATATACACGCCGAAGATTCACTTTACCTCAATGCCTCACTTTTTTCTCGTGCTCGCCGGCCTCAAGAGCAGGAGCAAGACGTCTGAGCTCAAGAAAAAGGTCATGGCCGCGTCCAAGCTGAAAGTGGAGGACTTCATGACAAAGGAACCCGTCACGCTTGAACCCAACGCAGACATAATGGAGGCCGCAAGGATTATAGACACGTATAAGGTCAACAGGATACCCATAGTCGAGGACGGCAAGGTCAAGGGCATCATCACAAGGAATGACATAATAAAGGCTGTGGCCCGGCTGGAGTTGAGCTCATTTTCAAAGGGCAATTAATTTAATGTGCCTTCACAATCCTAATTATGGTTCACAGCTCGTTTTTTCAGGACCCGCTTCTCGACCAGATTTTCATGACAGACCCGGAGATAATAGAAAAAATCATATCATTTGCAGAGCTCAAGAAAACCGAGACCGTCCTTGAGATAGGCGCGGGAAAGGGCGACCTCACTGAGGTCATTGCAGGCAGGTGCAGGAAAGTCATAGCAATAGAGATTGACGAGCGGCTGCGCGGCCTGCTTGAAGAGCGCTTCAGGGGGAAGAACGTGCGCATAGTGTGGGGCAATGCCCTGAATATACTGAAAACCGGCAGGCTCCATTACGACAAGATTGTGGCCAACCCGCCTTATGCCATCTGCGAGCCCCTCATAAAGGCACTTTTCGGGCAGAGATTCAGCTCAGCTGTGCTCACGCTTCCATGGAGGTTCGTGGAACGGATAACATCCAATCCCGAAGAGCCCAGATTTTCAAAGCTCTCGGTTTTCACGAGGGCATTTTTCAGGACAGAGATACTTCTCAGGGTCGAGAGGGATGCGTGGCATCCAAGGCCGGACACGGCAAGCTTTGTCGTGCGCCTGACGCCCAAAAAGCCCGCAGGAATGGCGGAGCTCGTGCTCAGGGAGATGGCGCTTCAGGAAGACAAAAAACTGCGCAACGCTTTGCGCGAGGCATTCGTGAAACACATGAAAAAGACGAAAAGGCAGGCATCAGGTGCATTGGAGCATCTTGGTTTGCCTTCCAGGATGCTCGACAGGAAGATAAGCCAGTTTTCCTGTGATGACGTGATGAAAGTGGCCGGGAGGTTTGCCAATGAAAAGAAAGTATAAGCTTGTGGCATTTGATGTTGACGGCACACTCATAGACGAGATGCAGTTCATATGGACAGCCCTTCACAGGAAGTTTGCCGTAGACGAGGAGGCGCTCGACAGCGCCCGCGAAATGTTTGAAAATAGGCAGATAACATTCAGGGAGTGGGCGGAACACGACATCCGCCAGTGGATTGCCCACGGAGCCACGCGGAACGAAATACTGAAAAGCATAAAATCCTTCCGTATTATGGAAGGTGCAATGCAGACGCTTCAGGAGCTGAAGCGCAGGGGCTACACACTTGCGGTCATATCCGGCGGCCTTGACACAGCCCTCTATGCGCATATCCCTGACGCAGACAGCATATTCAGATACATAATCATAAACCGGCTCGTCTTCGATGCCTCAGGTAATCTTACCGGAATACATGTACCCAGGGAATATGACAGCTGGGGGGAGAGCAAGCAGAGGGTTCTCAGGTCTGTTGCCAAAAAGGAGGGAATAACAGCAGAGCAGTGTGTTTTTGTAGGCGACTCCAACAACGACTTGGATGTCGTCAGGGAGGCGGGACTCGGCATAGCGTTCAATGCAACCCCGGAGCTTTCAGAAGTCGCTGACGCTGTTATAAGAAAGAAAGACCTTCGCATGCTGCTCGATATTCTTGAGTGACCCTACATTTTTGCTTTCTTTTTCCTTGCCGGCGCATTCTTGGCCTTTGGCTTCTCCTCCAGAATGGGCTCTTCAATCTCTATTTTCCTGCGGGACTTGCTTTCCGCTTTCAGCTTCTTCCCGCAGTTCCAGCAGTATTTGTCCCCGACCTTGTTTGCCACATTGCACTTGGGGCAGATTATTACCCTTGCAACGCGTTCGTCATCCACGACCTGTATTGCGCCGGGCTCTATCCTGAGGTTTATCTTTCCGCTTTTTTCTTCCCCCGGCGTCAGCCGCCTGAGCCTCGTGCCGCACTTGTAGCAGAACATGTTCTGTGATTCGTTCTCGGCGCCGCACTTCGGGCAGACGAGCTTTATCACGTCTGCTTCTGTGGGCACTATCCTGCCTTCCTTTATGTCCTCCATCTCAAGATGCAGCACCTCGTCCTGCGTCAGCGGGCCTTCGGCCGGCGGCCTTTTCAGCGCCCCGAGTATACCTCCAAGCAGCCCTTCGGTTCTGGGTTTGGGCTCCTGGTTCTCTTCTTCAAAATCCTCTGGCTTCGGGACTTCTGCGCCCTTTTCGCCCTCACTTTGAGGCGGCTTCCCGGATTCCTTTGGCTTTTCCGGCTCGAAACCCCTTTCTTTCATGAGCTGCTCAAAGTCGAGCTGGCCCATCATGCGCATGCGCCTTCCATGTGCCGCTCCCATTGCAGCGATTGCCAGACCCATCAGCATCACTATGAAGCTCGACGGGCCGCTGTTGACCATGAGCATGTAAAGACCCACAAAAATGATGACTATGCCTATGACGTAGAGCCACACAACCTGCATGTATTTCGACATCATAATTAAGTTATGCTGTCACTGAATATATTAATTTCACGCCCGGAAAACAACATTTATATTAATAGTTTTAATAACATCTTTGTGTTTCCATGAAAGAACTGGAAGAAATAAAGAGGATTGAAAACGAGATTCTGAAGAAGACAGAACTCGCCCGCAGGAAGGCTGAAAAACAGGCAGCAGACCTCAAGTCCAGCAAGGACAGCATAATAAGCGAACGGCTCAGGAAGGCGGATGAGGTCCACAGAGCAGAAATGGAACGGGCAAGGGCTTCCGCTGAAAAGGAGGCTGCCAAATTGCTTAAGGCATCTGATGACAAGGCCGCAGAGATCGAGAAGACCGCTCAAAGGAACTTCAGCAAGGCCGTGAAGATGATTCTGGAGGTCTTCAGGAATGGCGGGCCTTGAATACGCCAATGCCCGAGTCAAAGCCATGAAGAGCCGCCTTCTTGGCGAGAGCGACATAAAGATAGCACTTGAAATGAAGAGCGTTCACGACCTGGCCGTCTGGCTCGAGGGAACCTCATATAAGCCGTTCGTCGGTGGCAAGACAATCAAAGCTGTGGAAAAGGCCCTCTTCGACAGCTGGAAGCATGACACCGCGAAAGTCCTGGGATTCCTTCCGGAAAGCGTCAGCGGATTTTTCTCATCGCTTCTCTCAGTGTTCGAGGTGGAGGCAGTCAAGGCGCTTGCCGGCAGCAAGGTATCAGGCAGCGCTCCAGACGAGAGCTGCATGGTTTTCTTTTCGGGTGCGCTCAAAAAGAAGCTTAAGGCCATGCTTGAGGCGGAGACGCTCGAGTCCCTCGCGGATGTTTTCGGAAGGTCCGACTATGGCAAGATAATCAGACGCTGTCTAGCCGAAGGAAAGAACATCAACACGGCACTCGACGGTTATTATTTCGAAAGGCTCTGGCAGGCAGTGGCAGGCCTCCCCCGTGGATTCAGGAAGACCGCCGCATCGCTCGCCGGCGCGGAGATAGACAGCTCTGTCATAATCAGCATACTCAGGTCAAAGCAGAGGGGAACCGAGGAGATACCACTCGCCTCGGCTTTCCACAGGATAAAAAAGGGCACCATCGAGGAATGCCGGAAGGCAGACAGTGTTTCGGGCGCGCTTTCGGTGCTTTACGGCACGGTTTACGGCGGAGTTCTTTCAGAGGTTTCACAGAAATATGATGAGGACAAAAGTCTGTTCCACTTCGAGCAGGCGCTCCTCAGATACAGGATGAGACTTTACAGGAGGGCCGTGCTTGACGTTCTGGGCATAGGGGTGCCTATAAGCTACATGAAATTCCGGGAAATGGAAACCAGACACCTTAGGTCAATCGCGCTCGGGCTGGAAAACGGCCTTTCGAGGAGCGAAATAGAGGAGATGGTTCAATGGGCCTGATGCCGAGCGAGATGAGAATGGTGGACATCATCGTCCCGACATCTAAAAAGGACGAGGTGGTGAGCAGACTCAAGGAAGCAGGTCTCATGGAGCTTGTCGATGTCAGGGACAAGGACATCGGGAAGCCCGAGCTTTCAGAGCATTACCCGCAGGTCAGCGAGCTTATCGCGTCAGCCGGCGAGGCCCTCAGGATTCTTGAAAGCGTTCCTGAGAAGAAAAATGCCGAGTTCAAAAGGAAGCCGGTTCCGGATATGAGCACAGGGGAACTCCTGCGATACGCGGAGAAGCTGAAGCCGTTCATCAGCAGTGTGTTGTCCCTTAGTGAGTCCATGAAGAAGCTTTCAGACATCAAGTCACGGCTGCTCGAGCAGCGTGCCGTTCTCGGGCTTCTGTCAGACCTCGGCGCTGACCCGAAAAGCATAGCCGGACACGGCATGGTTTCTGTTTTCACTGGCAGCATTCCTATGCAGGACATGGAGAAGACTGTAAGCGACATGAAAAACAAAACAAGCAGCTGTTTCATAAAAACAGCCGAGAGCAGCGGAAAGGCGCTTCTAATCGTGGCAGTGCCGAAGGAGCACGAAGATGCATTCTCAAAGATTCTCAATTCAGACGGGTTTGAACCTTTCAAGATACCTGAGGAACTGGAGAAAGACTCACTCGAATCCGCAAGGAAGAGGATAGATTCCGAACTCAGGATGCTTTCTGCAAGGGAAGCAAAGAACCAAAAAAGGCTCAGTGAATATGCCCGCAGGAAGGGTGACATCCTCGCACTGCTTGAGCTCCTCCAGATAGAGAAGAGCACGCAGGAATCCGAGATGCTTTTCGGCAGCACAAAGATGGTAAGCGTCATACGCGGCTGGGTACCTGCTTCGGCAGTCGGCCGGGTTGAAAAAGCTGTCAGGTCTTCGGCAGGGCCCGCGTGTTCTGTCAGCAGCAGGGAGGCGCGCAAGGGCGAAACACCCCCAAGCATAATATCCAACAGCGGTCCCCTGAAGGGGCTTGAGGTAATCACGGAGAGCTACGGCATACCTGAATACGACGAGCTCGACCCGACAAAGTTTATAGCCCTGACATTCCCGTTCCTTTTCGGCATGATGTTCGGCGACATAGGACACGGCCTTCTGCTTACTCTAACAGGCTTGGTAATGTGGAGGAAGATGCGCTCATCCGGTGCATCAAAGCTCGGCATGACGCTCGCGCTCTGCGGCATTTCTGCTGTGTTTTTCGGCGCCATGTACGGCAGCATGTTCGGGCTTACACATGAAAACACATACTGGATGCCTGCGCCGCTGTGGATGGACCCGCTCGCGGAGCACGGCGCAAACATACCATATCTCATAAAATTTTCAGTCATGCTGGCGGTGGTGGTGCTTGGACTCGGCTCTGTGCTTAACATAATAAACAAGGCCCGGCACTCCCTTCTGGAGGCCTTTTTCCATCCCTGGGGCGTGCTCGGTCTGTGGGTGTTGCTGGCAGGGGCTAACCTGTTCTTTTCACACGGCATAAGCTTCATATCCATGACCATCATGGGACTCATGGGCGACTTCAGCGCGCTCAGCACGGTCCTGCCAGGCCTGCTGCTTCTCGCGGTTCCCATAGTGCTTCTGCCCATAGGTCAGATATTCATAGAGAAGCAGATGGTGCTGATAGGGCTTTACGAGACATTCGAGGTCCTCCAGAAGACACTCGTCAACGTCATATCATACGTCAGGGTGGTCATAATGGCGGTAGTCCACGGCGCGCTACTGCTCATGGTCATGAAGATAATGGAGATGGTAACATCCGGGTTCAGCGGCATAGCCGGAACAGTGCTTTCAGTTGTGATATTCATAGCAGGCAATGTGGTCGTCTTCGGAATGGAGGCTATGATATCCATGGTACAGACGCTGAGGCTCCACTATTATGAGTTCTTCTCCAAGTTTTACAGTGGAAGCGGAAAGGCCTTCCGGCCGTTCGCGGCACGGAGGGTATACACTGTGAGGAAGAACGACAACCAGATATTTAAATAGGAGGACATAAAAGACTAATCGGTGTTTTTATGAAAGGAAAAAAATTAGCATTGCTAACCTTTTTGGTTTTGCTGATGGCATCTTCTGGGGCTTATGCTCAGGAGGAAACCACACGGGCTTCAGGAACTGAGATGTACGCCATAGGAGCCGCACTCGCCATAGGCCTTGCTGCTATCGGAGCAGGATACGGCATAGCGCATGGTGGCGCTGCAGCAATAGGCGCAATAGCTGAAAAGCCGGAGACAGCAACATGGGGTCTTATCATCGTGGCTCTCGCAGAGGGTGTGGCTCTTTACGGACTGATAATAGCATTCCTGCTGGTCACAAAGATTTAAGCTCCTTCCATTTTTTGGTTATTTCATTAGATGAAGGTAGGCAATTATGGGAATCAGGGAAATCGAAAGGGAACTGAGGGCGTCGGGAGAAAAGGCCATAGCGGCCATAAACTCGGACGCCTCAAAGCAGATGGCGGACATAAGAAAGGATATTGAGAAATCCGCAGAGGCCGAGCTGAAAAAGCTCGAAGCCAGCAGGAAAAACGAAACAGAACTGGAAAGAAAAAGGATACTTTCAAAGGCCGGACTGCAGATAAGGGAAAAAATCGAAAGCATGAAAGCCGGGATTGTCGAAAGGGTTTTCAGCGAGGCGTCCGCCGCTGTGGAGAAGCTCAGCGACAGGGAAAAGGCAAAGATACTCAGATCCCTTGCTGACGAAGCAAAGAAAGGGCTCGAAAAGCCGGAGATATTCGTGGACAGGAAGTATGCGAAACTGCTCAAAGGAGCCAAGCCAGCCGACATAGGCGATTTTGGGGTTCGGGTGGTGAGCGGACACATAACAGTCGACAACACGCTTTCTGCCAAGATGAACGAGATAAAGTCAAATTTAAGGCACAAGGTTGTTGATGTTTTATGGCCACAATAGCTGTAATAGGTGATGAGATTACCGTACTGGGCATGAAGCTTGCGGGCATTGAAAAAAGCGCTGCCGCGACACCGGAGACGGCCCAGAGCGTTTACGACATAGTCAAGGAGGAGGCTGATATACTCGCAGTCACGCACACACTTTTCGGGAGCATAACGCAGGATCCTGAAAAGATAACAGTCAGCATACCTGACATGAACGGCGGCGGCGATACAGTCAGTGAAATAGTCAAAAGGGTTGTAGGTTTTGAGGTGAAGTCTGATGGGTAGAATATTCAGGGTTACAGGTTCTGCAGTTGAGGCTGACGGTATGAGAGGGAGCCTGATGCACGAGATGGTTGAAGTCGGCAACGAAAAACTGCTCGGTGAGATAATAAGGCTTGATGGAGACACGGCTTTCATTCAGGTTTACGAGGAGACAACCGGCCTCACCCCCGGCGAGCCGGTCAGGGGGACGGGCAAGCCGCTTTCGGTTGAGCTCGGCCCGGGCGTCCTCAAGTCCATTTACGACGGGATACAGAGGCCGCTGGAAGTGATAAAGAACGAGCACGGCGATTTCATTTTCAGGGGCATAAACGCGCCTTCAATTGACAGGAAGGCGAAATGGGATTTCACACCATCTGTGAAAAAGGGCGATTCCGTGAAGCCGGGCGATATCATAGGCACAGTGCCGGAGACCAAACTCATAGTGCACAAAATCATGGTTCCCAAAGGCGTTGAGGGAAATGTTGAGAGCATAAAGAAGGGAGTATTCACCGTGACTGATGTGATCTGCACGGTGAAGTCTGGAAAGCAGACACACAAACTCACCATGATGCAGACATGGCCTGTAAGGAAGCCAAGGCCTGTTGACGAGAAGCTCGCACCTGAAATACCGCTTCTTACAGGACAGCGCGTTTTTGACACATTCTTCCCGCTTGCAAAGGGCGGTACAGCCGCTATCCCCGGCGGCTTCGGCACAGGAAAGACAGTCTCCCAGCATCAGCTTGCAAAGTGGTCGGACGCCAGCGTCATAGTGTATGTCGGATGCGGAGAAAGGGGGAACGAGATGACAGAAGTGCTTGAGGAGTTCCCGCAGCTGAAGGACCCGAAATCCGGGCTTCCCCTCATGGAGAGGACAGTCATGATTGCAAATACATCAAACATGCCCGTTGCCGCAAGGGAGGCGTCGGTCTATACGGGCATAACACTGGCCGAATACTACAGGGATATGGGTTATGATGTCGCCATAATGGCTGATTCCACATCAAGGTGGGCAGAGGCCATGAGGGAGATGTCGAGCAAGCTGGAGGAGATACCCGGCGAGGAGGGATATCCCGCCTATCTTGCATCAAGGCTTGCAGACTTCTACGAGAGGTCAGGCCGCGTCAAAAATCTGAACGGGACGACAGGCAGCGTCAGCATAATAGGAGCGGTCTCGCCTCCGGGCGGTGACTTCTCCGAGCCCGTGACGCAGAACACGCTCAAGGTCACAAGGGTTTTCTGGGCACTCGACACGACACTCGCCGACAGGAGGCACTTCCCGTCGATAAACTGGCTTACATCCTATTCTCTTTACACCACGAGGCTTGACGACTGGTTCGTTGGGAATGTGGGAAAGGAGTGGTCCCATCTAAGAGGCAAGGCCATGTCGCTTCTTCAGAAGGAGTCAGAGCTCAGGGAGATAGTCCAGCTGGTCGGGCCTGACGCGCTTCCCGTTTCCGAGAGAATCATACTGGAAGTGGCGAGGATGCTGAGGGAAGACTTCCTGCAGCAGAATGCCTTCCACGAGGTGGATTCATACTGCAATGTGGAAAAGCAGTACAGGATGCTGAAGGTCATAGTCTCGTTCAACAAGTACGCGAACAAGCTCATCAGCAGCGGGAAGACCATAGACGACGTGATGAACCTTCCGATGGTCACGGAGATAGGACGCATGAAATATATGGACGAAAAGGCGTTCGCCGAGTCCTACAATAAGATTATCAAGGAGATGGGTGACTGAGATGGCAGTAAAGGAGTACAAATCTGTCGAAAGGGTTTTCGGACCCCTGATAGTTGTCAACAAGATAAGAGACGTGAGTTACAACGAAATGGTTGAGATAGAGACCTCGAGCGGAGAAAAGCGATTCGGACAGGTCCTCGATGCCATGGAGGACAAGGCAGTAGTCCAGCTTTTCGAGGGCACGTCTGAGCTGGACACGAAAGGAACCAAGGTCAAGTTCCTCGGCGAGAGCATGAAGCTTGAGGTCAGCGAGGGCATGCTCGGCAGGATATTCAGCGGAGCCGGAAGGCCTATAGACCGCCTCGGAAAGCTCGTCCCGGAGGACAGGCTTGACGTGAACGGATTGCCGATAAACCCGGCTTCGAGGGAATTCCCCAGGGAGTTCATACAGACAGGCATATCTGCTATAGACGCGATGAACACCGTCGTGAGGGGGCAGAAGATACCCATCTTCTCGGCCTCGGGGCTTCCGCACAATGAGCTTGCAGCCCAGATAGCCAGGCAAGCAGCAGTCCTCAAGAGCAAGGAGAATTTCGCTGTTGTTTTCGCTGCCATAGGCATAACAGCAGAGGAGGCCCACTTCTTCAGGAACGACTTCGAGAAGAGCGGAGCCATAGAAAGGATTGTGACATTCCTCAACCTCGCGGACGACCCGACAATAGAAAGGATAATCACCCCGAGGGCGGCTCTCACAGCCGCGGAGTTCCTGGCATTCGAGAAGGGCATGCACGTCCTCGTCATACTTACGGACATGACCAACTACTGCGAGGCACTCAGGGAGGTTTCGGCAGCGAGGGAGGAGATTCCCGGCAGGCGTGGATATCCCGGATACATGTACACGGACCTCGCCATGCTCTACGAGCGCGCCGGCAGGATAAAGGGAAAGAAAGGCAGCATAACCCAGCTTCCAATACTCACGATGCCCAGCGACGACATCACGCACCCTGTGCCGGATCTTACGGGATACATCACAGAAGGCCAGATAGTGCTTTCAAGGGAGATGCACCGAAAGGGAGTCTTCCCGCCCATAGATGTCCTGCCTTCGCTTTCGAGGCTCATGCAACAAGGCATAGGCCCGGAGAGGACGAGGGACGACCATGCCGACGTTTCGAACCAGCTTTATTCAGGATATGCCGAGGGCAGGGACCTCAGGGACCTTGTCGCAGTCGTCGGAGAGGAAGCGCTTGGGGAACGCGAAAAGAGATTCATAGAGTTTTCTGACAGGTTCGAGGCGGAATTCGTGAGCCAGGGAAGCAAGGACAACAGGTCCATAGCGGAAACACTTTCCATAGCCTGGGACATACTTTCCTCGCTTTCTGAGAAGGATCTGAAGAGGATAGACCCGAAGCACATAGAGAAATACTTCAAGAAGTGATTTGATGCCCAAACTCATAGAAGGCGTTCATCCTACACGGATGAACCTGCTTAAGCTGAAGAAGAGGACCAAGCTCGCCGAGAGGGGTCACCAGCTTCTGAGCGAGAAGCTTGACACGCTCATGACTGAGTTCTTCAGGGTCGTCGAGCAGGCAAAGGGCGTAAGAAAAGAGCTCGCTGAGTCACTCGAATCGGGCAGGAAGAATCTCGCGATGGCGAAGGCTCTTTCGCCTTTCGGTGACATAGAAACTGCGGCCCTCTCGACAGGCCCGAGGGGCGGGGCGGAACTCAGAATGAGGAACCTCATGGGCGTGAAAATACCAGAAATAGACGCAGCTGAGGTTGATACCAGAGTTAGGTACGAATCAGCATTCTCATCAGCCAAGCTTGACGAGGCCGTCAGGGACTTTGACAGCGCCTATGAAAAGCTTCTGGCGCTCATACAGAACGAGGTGACCCTCAGGAGAATAGGTGAGGAAATAGCCAAAATAAAGCGCAGGACGAACGCCCTCGAGTACGTACTCATCCCGAATCTCAGGTACACGCAGGCATACATACGCTTCGTGCTTGAGGAGCTCGAACGTGAAAACTTTTTTAGACTTAAGATAATAAAGAAAAAGAAGTGAGAGATTATGCGCGCCAGCAAATGGATCATAGAGAAGCTGCTGAAGATGGTCAGCGACGAGGATCCATGCAGGCACAGGGAAGAGGCAGAAAAGATTTTTTCCAGATATCATGATGACACAAGCCTTAACAAGATAAAGGAAGACATAATGCTTTATTGCAAAAAGCCTTCCAAGTCAAGGCTCGAGAAGATAAAAACCCAGCTCGATGACATTCTGGTTACGAGAAAATTCGAGGCGTCCGGCGGCACCAGCCTGTGGTTCAATGACAGGAGAATAACCAGGAGCTCCCGTGCTTCCAGGTGACTCACTTCTTTTCTTCAACAAGTACGGCGTTGGCTATGCCATGCTGGCCCGGCCTTGACGTTACCTTTGCCGGACCTGCCTCTGTCTCAATTACAGCGCCAAGTGTTATTATGTTCCTTCTTATGAAATGCACATTGGCCTTGTTGTCCTTCACGGACATGACCTTAACCCTCTTTATCTTTCCTGTCTTCGGATCAGCCACATTGACGCTTTCGACGGCCTTGAGTCTGAGCTTCAGGGAGCCGCCGTGGGTCCTTTTCTTGGCCACATCCCTCTTGCCGACCTTTGTCTCGGTGGGCATGCTTCCCATGTCGTTCCTTCTCTTCTTCCTGAGCCTGTGAAGCCTGCCTCCGGTGGGTTTTCTCTTTGACCTCAAATGCCACAGAGCCATAAAATCACTTATCTAATATAGAGCGATATCTTTATATATATTTTCATAAATAATAGATAGAACCAAGCGAGCACGTGCCGCTTGATTTTTAAGGGAAAAGGTGATTTGATGCAAAGACCATTAGACGTGCTTGGAAGTTCACAGGACAAGAAAGTGATAATCCAGCTTAAGTCGGGGAGCAAGATAACAGGCACCCTGAGGGCATTCGATTCACACATAAATGTGTGGCTCGACGATGCAACGACCGAGGACAAGGAAGGGAGCACGAAGCTCGGAAAGGTCCTCGTGAGGGGAGACAACATAGTATTGATTTCTCCTGAGAAGTGAGGTTAGAAAATGACAAAAGGCACACCTTCTTTCGGCAAGAGAAACAAGAGGACTCACATAGCATGCAGGCGATGCGGAAAGCACACATACCACGTAAGGGACAAGGTATGCTCTTCCTGCGGCTACGGAAAAAGCAGCAGGCTGAAGAAGTTCGCCTGGCAGTGGAAGACACTCGCTGGAAGCCGGAGAAAGTAAGCCAGTGTAATGTTTATTAAAACTTTTAAGATAGGCATGTTTACTGCCGCTTGGGCCTGTAGCTCAGAACCCTTTTCGGGTTTGACCGTGAAAAAGCGTTCACGGAAAATATGAGTACAGGCTCGGAAAAACAATGGGCCTGTAGCTCAGAACCCTTTTCGGGTTTGACCGTGAAAAAGCGTTCACGGAAAATATGAGTACAGGCTCGGAAAAACAATGGGCCTGTAGCTCAGTCTGGTAGAGCAGCCGGCTCTTAACCGGGCTTCGGCAACAGAAGCCGGGAAGGAGCAACCGGAAGGTCGCGGGTTCGAATCCCTCCAGGCCCACTCTGACTTTATTCTGTGGGATATGTTTTGTAAATGTAATTTTCAAATGTTTCAAAATCCTTGAAAAGTACATCACTTACAGAATCAGCCTTGTCACGCCTGTCTATAGCGTGGGCAAAAGATTGATGTACAGGTATGACCCTCAGCCATCGGCTCCGCTCAGATATATAATCTTCCGGATATGGAAGCACGTCTGTTGTCACTATCTCTATGTTGTGGTTCCTTGAAAGCTTCTCCAACCTTTCTGTCGCTGGTTCAGAAAGAAGGGCTTCAGTCGCATAGAATGTCAAACTCTCTGGGGGACGTTTCTGTTCAAACAGAGCTTTTGCTGTGTTTACAAATGTTCCCGCCGTGTCTATACAGTCATCCATGCTGACAACGTTTTGTTTGTATACATCAGATGTGAAACCTTTGCTATAGTGTTCTCTGCCAAGATCACGGGATTTGCTTATAGATTCTATTTCAACACCTTTTAGACCTTCGATTTTTGAATCCACGAGAAGCCTTTCCATCTTTTTGTTGGCACCTTGGTCTGCTCCTCTATATTTTATTTTGGTAAGGTCACCGAATTTTTCCTTTGCATCATGCAGAAAATAGAAACCCGGATTAAGGTTGTCACATGATATGTCAAAGAATCCCTGTAACTGATCCGCATGCATATCCATTGTAAATACAGCATCTGCGCCTGATCTTTCTATAAGATTTGCAAACATTTTTGCTGTTATTGGCTGCCTGCCCCTTGATTTCCTATCCTGCCTTCCAAACGGGTATGTTGTCAGAACATTTGTTATACTGCCTGCAGAAGCCCTCTTTGCCGCATCATTTATAGTCAGAAGTTCAAAGGCATCATAAACTCTTCTATATTCACTGTCAAAGAGTTGTCCACCGAGCATATTAAGCGTATAATTGAAGACTTCATTCAGAAGGTCTTCGTCTATTTCACCATATTTCGAGCGAAGATTATCAAACATGATATCCTTTATCCTGCCGGGGACATTGTGAATTGTATCTTTTGGGAAAAAGCTCTGCACTATATACACTTCCCTCTTCCTTACATTGGACCCGATACGTACATCCGGCTCACCGTTAGGGAAGTGATTAAGCTCCATTTCTCCTAGTATAAGCCTGTCATTTATCTGCGACCTTCCAACAGAGTTGTCTTCTTGAAGATAATTATATATCTTCTGAGCATATTCCTTGCCACTGCTTCCGTATAGTATCACTGAATTCCTGACACCGTAGTCAGCCATGTGTAATAATATCCGGAAAGTTTTTTATACATAATCCAAAGACTGAAAAATAATAAAACCCGCTTCTACAATTATAACTATGTCCCCTGACTACAAAAAACTCGGCCTCAAGTGCGGCATAGAGATACACCAGCAGCTGGATACCACGCACAAGCTGTTCTGTTCCTGCCCGGCGCGCATGTCAGATGACGAACCCTGCTGTGAGATAAGGCGCAGACTGTCTGCTGTGGCTGGGGAAACGGGAAAGGTTGATGCCGCCGCCAGATATGAAAGCCTTCTCGGCAGGACATTCATATACAGGATTTATGACAGGGAGACCTGCCTCGTAGAAACAGATGAGGAGCCTCCCCATGACATCAACCGCGAGGCACTTGAGACAGCGCTGAAGATATCCCTGATGCTTGGCTGCGAGATACCCGAGGAAGTCCACACCATGCGCAAGATAGTCATAGACGGCTCGAACACGAGCGGCTTCCAGAGGACGCTGATGGTGGGGCTGAACGGAAAGCTGGAAACCGGAAAGTGCGAGGTGGGCATAACCAACGTATGCCTTGAGGAGGATTCCGCCCAGATTATTGAGAAGAGGGACGATGTCACGGTTTACGGCCTTGACAGGCTCGGCATACCCCTTGTGGAGATAGGGACAACACCAGACATACACACACCTGAGGATGCAAGGGCCGTTGCTGAAAGAATAGGCATGATACTGCGTTCGACAGGCGCTGTGAAAAGAGGCCTCGGCACCATCAGGCAGGATGTCAATGTCTCAATAGAGGGCGGCGCGAGGATAGAGATAAAGGGCGCACAGGAGCTCAGGATGATACCAAAGCTCGTTGAGAAGGAGGCCCGGAGGCAGGCAAGCATACTCGCAATAAGGGACGAGCTCAGGAAGCGCGGCTTCAGGCATGCGGCATCAGAAGTGAATGATGTCAGCAGATTTTTTGAATCCAGCGAGAGCAGGATAATGAAGGGCAAGAAAGTGTTCGCCATAATAGTACCCGGGTTCGCGGGCATGCTGGCCCGGAAAATAACTGACACGAGGACGCTCGGCAACGAGATAGCCAACTACATACGCGTAAGGGCAGGCATAAAGGGCATAATACATTCCGACGAGAACCTGCAGAAGTACAGGCTGGAAGACGAGTTTGTGCATGTGGGCAGGGCACTCGGCGCGAAAAAGGGCGATACAGTCATAATCATGGCAGCAGACAGGAAGCTCGCCGGGGCGACTGCAGATGCTTTCAAAGAGCGCATAAACCAGTTCCTGAAAGGCGTTCCCGCAGAAGTCAGGAAGGCGCTTGAGAACGGAGATACGGAATTCATGAGACCCATGGCGGGCTCGGCAAGGATGTATCCGGAGACGGATGTTCCTCCTGCTCACATAACAAAGGAAATGATTGCTGAGATGGAAAAAAACCTTCCCGAGACATGGGACAAAAAGATAACACGACTGGCAAAGAAATACCGCATCTCTGAGGACATGTCAAGGCAGCTCGTTCAGGCAGGGCATGACGGCCTTTTTGAACGGCTCTCAAAAAGCTTCAAACCAGGAATTGTTGCAGGCGTTCTTGTTTCAACACTCAGGGAGATAGGGCGCGAGGGATATGAGACAGCACGCATAACAGACGAAAAGCTGTCCGACCTCTTTTCACTTCTTGCTTCAGGTTCTATAGCGAAGGAGGCCATTCCGGACATGCTCAGGAAGATGGCTGAGAATCCGGAAAAGCCTGTTTCAGAGCTCGCCTCGTCTGTGAAGACTATAAACGGGACAGAACTGGCAGCTATCATAAAAAGGATAATAAAGAGCAAGAAGGAGCTTCTGAAGCATCCAAGAAGGGAAAAGGTCCTCATGGGGCTTGTCATGAAAGAGGTCAGGGGCGCTGTTGACGGAAAGAAGGTAATGGAAGCGCTTATAAAGGAACTCAAGAAGTACTGATTATGGAAAGGGTTGTTGTCTGCGGCATCGGCGACATATACCGCGGTGACGACGGCATCGGCCCTGAGGTCGTGGAAAGACTCAGGGGACGAGTCCGGGATGCGCTGCTTCTCAGCAGCCACAATCCCGGGATGTTCCTGAACAGGATACGGGAATACAGACCGGAAAGGATCATACTCATAACAGCATCAGATCACAAGAGGGCGCCGGGAGCCGTGGAGATTCTTAACACAACTGAATGCAAGAAAATGCTCGAGGAAAACAGGCTCACCCAGAGAGCCATGTTCGTCGGCTATCTTGAACGCTCCACAGACGCCGAAATAATCACGGTCAACATGCAGCCGGAGTCGCTGAGGAACGGCCATGTCCTGAGCCCTGTCGCCCGAAACGCTGTCATTGGAATCACAGAACGCGTTCGTGACCTGCTCATGCAGTGAGTTTATAAATCATCATCACAAGATATAATTGTATTCTCGGGTGGCATCATGACCGAAACTATACAGGAAATAAAGTGTAACTGCACTATTTGCGGTTCGAGGTTCAGGATACGGGTCGACAGGCTCGGAAACGCGGGTCCAGAGCCAAAATACTGCCCCTTCTGCCGGTCCCTCCTTGAGGAAATCGAAGAGATAGAATACAAGAAATGAGCGCGCAGACAAATGCAGAGCCTTTCCGGCAGGCAGTATTCTCAGACTGTACTGTTTAAAAAAATTTATTACTATTATTCAGTCATGAAAAATAATCTTAAGGCTGCCGCAGCAGGAGCTCTCCTGTCAATTGTTCCTATGGAAGCCGAAGGACAGAATGTCATTTACACTTCTTACACGCGCCAGTACGAACCGCAGTACAGGACGCACGTGGCCAAGCCGCCTGAAGGATACATGAACGAAGTGTGGGGCTCGGCCAACATACAGAACGGAACCGACATGAACCTTGATTTCAGATACTCGCAGTACATAGGCAGCCTGCCGCTGAGGTTTGATGTGCAGCTCACGGGAAAGGCGAGGACATGGGAACTGCCGAAAGAAGGACTTTACGCCGGCGCCAAGATAGGCGGCGAGAAAGAGGAAAACATGCTCAATCTTGCAGGAAAAAAGGACAGCAGGCTTACTGCCTATCTCTGGGCAGGACCTGAATTCTACAGAAGCCATTACCTCGGCGCAGGGCTGTACAGCACCGTGGAACTCGACGACTGGTTCCTTGACATGGTTCTCAAGCATGAGAAAAACCTCTATTTCGACGGACTGGATGAAAAACCGGCGATATCCGGCAAGAAGGACAACACTTTCTATTTTTCGCTGGGAAGGAGCCTGAAGCCGGATCTCGATGTGGGGATCTCCGCCACAGTTTCTAAGCCGAGGGCTATTTACAGGGGCAGGCTCATGGACGATTCCTACAGATGGGGTGACGTTTACGGCTATGTCAGCAAGCTTACGGCAGACGGGGGGCGCTTTACGTTCCGGGCAGGAAAGAGGACAGACATGAAAGGCTATCAGTCATACACGGCAATGCTGGAGTTTTCGGCGCCTCTTCACATGAAGGGAGAAAAGCCGCTCAGGGCAATAGCCAAAGTATTCAGGCCGAATCCGCGCATGGACAACCTTGACAAAATATCGCCGCGCAGGCGGGCAAGAAGGGAAAGGATAAGGGACAGGTATTACGAAAGGATGCACAAAAGAAGAGAAACAGCGCCTTACGCCCCGAGAGGCGGGCTGAACAGGTGACCCAGAAAACAATTTAAAGGTTTAAGCCGATTATATAGAGATTGAAAGGTGTTTTGATGATTATACCAGTAAGATGCATGACATGCGGAAAGCCGGTCGGCCAGTATTGGGAAGAATTCAAGGCAAGGACAGCCAAGGGCGAGGACCCGGCAAAGGTTCTGGATGATTTCGGGCTCGACAGGTACTGCTGCAGGTCGCTGTTTATGACGCACGTGGACCTTACAGAGAGAATCGGAAAGCATCAAAAGTAAGCCTTTTCTGGCCATACTGTCAAAAAGCCTTAAGGGAAAAGTTGAGTTCGGACTGCGCAAACAGTTATCCGAAGCTCAGTAAGCCTTTTCTGGCCGAGGCATGAAAAAGCCTTAAGGGAAAAGATGAGTGCGCACGGTTCACACTGTCATGCACAGCTCAGTAAGCCTTTTCTGGCCGAGGCATGAAAAAGCCTTAAGGGAAAAGATGAGTGCGCACGGTTCACACTGTCATGCACAGCTCAGTAAGCC
>JAGGXP010000017.1 GCA_021163005.1 Candidatus Aenigmatarchaeota archaeon
AGCCCAGCTCCTTCTCAACCTTTGTCTCTATGGGCGTTCCGTGGGTGTCGTATCCGGGCTGGTCCCAGACATTCTCGCCCTGCATTCTGTGGAAGCGCAGGAAAGCATCCTTGACTATCTTGTTCCATGCAGTGCCCATGTGTATGGAGCCTGTTGCGTACGGCGGGCCGTCCATGAAGAAGAAGTGCTTCCCTTTCGAACGCGCCTTTTTCAGTTTGTCATAAGTCCCGTCCTTCTTCCAGAAGTGCATGACTTCGTTCTCGACATCGGCGAATTTGTACATAACCTAACCATAGTTCTTAAGTAAATAATAATTGTAGCCTTTTATTAAAGCGTCCTTGCTGGCCTTTATGATGTCATCGGAAGCGCCTGAGGTCGACCAGGTACTGCCTCCGGCCTTGAACTCTATGAAGACCTCCACTATGGCTGCCGTTGCTTTCTCCTGGTTCAGTATCCGGACCCTGTAGTTCGTCAGTTGCAGCTTCTCCGTGTTGAACTTCTTCGACAACGCCTTCCTGAGCGCGACGTCCAGCGAATGCACGGGTCCGACGCCCTCGGCTATTTCATGGAATGTCTCGTCGTTTATCCTCACTTTCACCTCGGTCTTCGCGTCGCCACCTGAAGAAACAACTGTTTCGTAGCTCACCAAGTCGAAGAGCCCCTTTTTGCCGTCAATCTTTTCCGAGAGCAGCAAGAACAGTTCAGCATCGGTTGTTACCCTTCCCCTGTTCATTTCCTCCATTATTTCCCTGACTGCAGGCTGCTCCTTGCCGAGTCTGTAACCATGTCTCCTGGCGGCATCAAGGACACCTGCCCGGCCAGCCTGCTCTGACAGGTTGAACAGCCTGCTGTTTCCCACATCATCAGGATTCATGTGCTCGTATGCCCTGGTATTCTTCAACATGGCGTCTATATGCACTCCGCCCTTGTGGCTGAACGCATTAGTGCCTACGAACGGCTTGTTCTTAGCCAAACTGAATCCTGTCATCCTGACGATATATCTCGACAGCTTGACGAGGCCTTTCATCTCAACCCCAGGCTGTAGACCGAGTTTTATGCCGGCTACAGGCAGGAACTCGCACCAGTCGAGGTTTCCGCATCTCTCACCAAGACCGTTGACGGTTCCCTGTATGTGCGCCACTCCGTTCTTCATTGCAGAAAGCGTGCTCATCACCGCCATGCCCGTGTCGTTGTGGGCATGTACGCCAATATTATTTCTGAACTTACTGACGACGTTTTTCGTTATGCTGTCGACTTCCCATGGCATAGTGCCCCCGTTGGTGTCACATAGCACCAGCGTTTCCGCACCCTTTGCGGCTTCAAGTACAGCAAGGGCATAGTCGGGGTTTGCCTTATAACCGTCGAAGAAATGCTCCGCATCGAAGAATACCCTGAGCCCCTGAGATTTAAGGTAGTCTATGGTGCCTGAAATCATGTGCAGGTTTTCGTCGAGCGAAACGTGCAGAACGTCTTTCACGTGCATGTCCCATGTCTTGCCGAATATTGTTATAATGTCGGCCTGAGTGCGCACCAAATCGTCTATCCTGCTGTCCTTTTCAGGCCTGCGGCTGGTCATGCCGAACGCGACGGTCTTCGCCTTTAAGCCAAGGTCTCTGACCTCTTCGAAGTATCGCCTGTCCACGGGATTTGAGCTCGGCCAGCCGGCTTCTATGTAATGGAAGCCGAAGTCAGAGAGCCTCCTGCTTATGGCAAGCTTGTCCTCGAGGCTGAATTTCAGACCTCTGGTCTGGGCACCGTCTCTGAGCGTAGTGTCGTAAAGAACAAGCCTTTTTACAGTCTTCGGGCTGACGGGATTCAGTTCACTCCAGGATCCGGCATTCACCCTTCACTTTAACACCTTAACATAGTTTATGTCTTAATACATTTAAAAATTTAGTTAAAAATAAGCTGGTGCCAGAACTTTTGAGCATGCAGGCGCGGAAAAGCGCGCTCCGGAAAGTCCGGCTGCCGCCAGTCTAAAAAGAAGGAAGCGCCGAGGGCAGGATTTCCAGCTCATGGACAGCTTAAGGACGGCTTTGTTCATCCTGCGTTAGCCGTCGGATTGCGTTTCTGTTCAAGCCTGCTTTGTGCATTCTGCGTATGCAGGCGGCTTGCGTCCCTGTCCGCCTCTGCATTTCCCTGTTCACGGGGAATAATGCTTTAAGGGGGCATGCACGCGTAAGCTGCCGAAGCCCCCTTGAGCCTTTGAACCTGCACGTCCATCAACCGATTGCTAACATAGTTGAGAGGCTGCTTTGCTAACAAAGCAATCCTTCTCCCTGCGTTAGCAGCCGTGTGTTGGACACCAGATATCTTGCTCCTCATTCCCGCCGCCCTTTTCCAAAAGATGGGAAAGGTTTGGTCGGAGTCAAGCCATTAAGTCATCTGACCTTCTGGGCAGCCGCTTCCGCCAAAAGCGTCAACGGAGCGCCGCAGAGGTCATCATAATATCTGATTCAAGTCTGGCGCATTAGCCAGGTTCTGCCACCTCGGCGTGTAATAAAATTAGGTGTGGTGTTGATTTATAAAGGATTGTCAGAGTTTGAGACTGTGCCTGAATCCCGCTTTTCTGGCCTTTGCCAGCGGCCAGGCATCCGGTATGAGCATGTCAGGCACGTTGCCGTCAAGAACAGGGAAAGCGAGCCTGCATTTTCCGCAGGCAATGAACATGCCTTTCTCCTCGACATCGCCCTTGCACTTGGGACATGCAAGAACTTCCCTGAGATTTTTTGATATGCTCATGACACTCTTTTGTCCATTCAAATTAATAAAATCATATGAAAACGCGGTCTGTCTTTGCAATTGTCCCGCTGCTGCCTGCATAGCGCGAGAGGCATATTATCTTCCCGTCCTCAGTGAACACAGGAACAATCTCGTCTTCATGCGCCTTCCCGTTCATGCTGACCACGAATTCCCTTCTCACAGGAGAGCCGTTCCTTATCAGCTTTTCATATGCATCCTTGACTGTAATTGACGGCAGCCCCAGCCGTGATATGGCCACTTCAAGCGTCATCAGCGCTTTTTCCATGTTCCTGCGTTTTTCAATGTCGTCAATGCCGGCAGCGTCATCAACTGAAAACGGGCCGACTTTGGTCCTGCGCAGCTCAGTGAGATGCGCGCCACATCCTATCTTTTCCCCTGCATCGTGGGCTATTTTCCTTATATACGTGCCTGCCTCGCAAAGCACCCTGAATGTGGCGTTCCTGCCATCCATGCCGATAAGCTCTATGTCGTAAACACGCCTCTTCCTCGGCCTGCGCGCCACAGCAGACCTGACAGGCGGCGTCTGGGTTATTGTCCCCCTGAATGAGAGCAGGGACTCTTCCACGACTTTCCTGTCAGCGTCGCAGTGGATTCTCATCGTGCCTGTATATTCCTTGTCGAGGCCTGAGAGCACGGGCATGGCCTTTCTGGCCTCTCCCAATGCTATGACCAGAAGCCCTGTGGCATTCGGGTCAAGTGTGCCGGCGTGGCCCGCCTTTGCGACGCCAAGCGCCCTGGAGACGCTTTCAACGATGTCAAATGAAGTCGGGCCTTTTGGCTTGTCCACGAGTATGATCGAGCGTCCGGTACTTAATTCTGAAGGCATATTTAATCTTGCCGCAGTCTTAATTATTTATATGCACACAGAGAGCTACGAACTGCAGATGGCAAAGACATGCAGGAAATGCTACACTATATACGACTATAAGAGGGACTACTGCTGCGTAAGGGACAAGGAATCCTGCTTTGCGGACATAGGTCTCGTCAAGAAGGGACTGAAGCAGGATGAAAGGCTCGCCGAGAAGCTGTTCGTAAAGAAGAAGATAGACGAGAACAGGCGCATCATAGACAGGCGCTTTTACAGCGGCATCTTCAGGAATGAATGCTTGGTATTCGACTACAGGCCGCCGGGCTGCCGTTCTCATTTCTGCTGGAGATGGGACGACTATATCAGGAAGCATCCAATGGACATGGTTTATGCCAATCTCAGGGCAGTTTCGACCAAAACGCTCCTGAAAGAGCTGGAAAGGGAATATGAATATGGCATAAAGCTTGCTTATCCGGGAGGGTTCATAATATACACATACAAAGAAAAGCTGGCGCCCCTGAGGAAATCAATTGAGAAAATGCTTGACAGCATGAAGATACGCCATTTCAGGACAACTGCCGAGAACATGTCCCCTGATGCCAACGAACTCGAAGGCGTGGAGGTAATAACAGACAGGAACGCCCTCCTCGAGAAGCCGGGACTCTTTGGTACGCTGCTGAACAACAACATATTCATGCTTGTAAGGATGAAAATGAACCTCGGTTCGACCGGGTTTTCGCATTCCAATTTAATGCTTACATGTTCTGACCCCGAAAAGATAGCAAAGGAGACTCCTGCCTCGCTGAAGTCTTTCCACGCCCTGAAAGCCTTCCAGGTATAGATACATATTTAAAAAGAGAGCCCAATGTAAATTAAGAAGTGGTTTTATGCCAAAGCAAAGATTTGAGGAAGCAGAAAGCAGGCTTTTCGACAGGGTATTCATCTGCATGAAGTGCGGGGCGAAGATACGCACCGACAACCTTAAAGTCAGGGACGGAAAGGTTAAATGCAGGAAATGCAAGTCAAAGCAGCTGAGAAAGAAGCATAAGGACCACAAAGCTTGAGGTTATAGGCATGTGGCCATGGCTCGAGATAATGAGACCGGGTAACAGCGCCCTTTCTGCTCTCGGGGTTTTCATAGGAGCATTCCTTGTTGCATCGGTTTTTGATCCTGCTGTACTCCTTGGCGCGCTGGCTGTTTTTTTCATAACAGGCGCCGGCAACGCCGTGAATGATATTATGGATGTCGAGTCAGACAGGATAAACCGCCCGCAGCGTCCCATCCCTTCCGGCAGGATAAAAAAGAAGCCTGCCATCGCTTATACTGCGGCACTCTTCATTTTAGGTCTTGCACTTGTGGTTCTAATGAACAATATTCTCTGCCTCGTGCTGGCTGCCGTGAATTCATTGCTGTTGATAGCATATTCATACAGCCTCCAGAACAAGGTGCTTATGGGCAACATAGCAGTGGCTTATCTCGCAGGGTCCGTCTTCCTTTTCGGAGGGGCGGCTGCCGGTGACATAGCCCTTCCGCTTCTGCTCACCATACTCGCGATGCTTACCACATTCGCAAGGGAGATAGTCAAGGACCTGGAAGACCTGGAGGGAGACAGGAAGTCGTTCCTCAAGAAGATAACCTCAAAGATGAAGGAGTCCTTTGGCGACAGGTTCCGCATAGGCAGGTCGGGCATAAAGCTCAGGTACAAGACGATATACGCCATACTCTTTTCATCGTTCAGCCTGTGGCTTGCCGTAGTTGTGTCATCAGTGCCTTACATGTGGGGGCTGCTTGGCATAACATACCTTGTCCTGCTTGTTCCTGTAGACGCCATGCTGATAGCTGCGTCAATTATACTCATCAGGCGCAGGAACTACCGCATCACGAGCAAGCTGATAAAGACAGCCATGGCCGTCGGGATGCTGGCCTTTCTTGTGGGAAGCATTTTCTAAATATTTTTAAGCATAAGCAGACAATTCTTCTCATGGGACTTTACAAATACGTTACGAACAGAACGCTGAAGAACAAGGCAGGAGAAGAGAAGGGAAAGATAAAGGTTCTCGTCCCGAATAATTCTGATACTGCTCAGGTTGAGTATGTCTGCCCTGAATGCGGCTTCTCGGAGCACAAGGAACAGGAATGGAAGCGTCCCTTTGTGGTAAAATGCGGAAAATGCGGGGTTTCCATGAAAATCCCGAAGCTGAAGGACGAGATAAAGCGGGAAAAGAAGGCCGCCAAAAAGGCAGCAGGCGCATAAGTGTATAAACCTATAAATTTTTGACCCCTATTTTCAGAATTCAAAAGTGCCTCATTCTTGCCACAGGCTCGGAGGTGTTAGACCTATTCAATTTTTCAAAAAGCAAAAAAATAGTATAAACATACATTAATGCATATAATAGTACAGACATATAATGCGACGACACTATATGATTTCACTGATTTTTTCACCATTTTTTTTGCAGGCATGCTTTTTTATGCCAAAAAAATATTTGTACATACCCAAAGGTTCATGAATCATATTTATACAAACCTACAACCGGTGTTAATCCAGTCTGACGGCCCAGACCTGCTCCTATGCACGATAATACATAATATTTTCGGAAAATCGGGAAAAAGTTTTATCGCTATGATTATTCACGCCTGAAAGATGCATTCCGCTGGTTGCGGTATGGGCGTGAAGATACATTATGGTGCAGAAAAGGCGAAAATTTATTCCATGCAGTAATAAAATATATAAGCAGCTTCGGACAAATCATTCTAATTAAGAAAAGAGGCAGAATATGGAAAAAGCAGCCAATCCGGCTCCGCTGGGTCTCATGGGTTTCGGCATGACAACGGTGCTCCTCAACCTGCACAATGCCGGCTTCTTCGCGCTTGGTTCAATGATTATGTCCATGGGCATATTCTACGGTGGGGTGGCCCAGATAATAGCCGGAATACTCGAGTTCAGGAACGGAAACACATTCGGAACAACGGCATTTACATCTTACGGCCTTTTCTGGCTTTCGCTTGTATTCATCTGGGCGCTTCCGGCACTTGGATGGGCAGAGGCGGCTTCCGCCACAGCAGCAGCATTCTACCTGTTCATGTGGGGGCTGTTCACACTTTTCATGTTCTTCGGAACACTCAGGACGAACAGAGCGCTCCAGTTCGTTTTCGGATCGCTCACTCTTCTGTTCTTCATGCTTTCTGCAGCGGATTTCACAGGCAGTGCTGCCCTGAAAGTAATCGCAGGATATGAAGGAATCATATGCGGGCTCTCGGCGTTCTACCTTTCCATGGCTGAGATAATAAACAGCTCAATGGGAAAGACCATTCTTCCTGTATGCCCTGTCAAGAACTGACCATTCTGTGCTAGCTCACGAACGGTACGTTCATGGGTATTATGTCACCGCCGCCGGGAAACATTGTCCTGAAGTCAGTGACTATCTTCACTGCCACGTACAAAAAGACCACAAACAGTATAATGAGCACAATTACAGCAATGATGAGTTTCTTGCTTACACCTTTTTTCTCACCTGCCTGTGGCGCAGGGACTTTCTGCTCAGGCGGTGGTGCAGCACCGGTCATGTTAACTTCCTGTATGGCTTCCTCAATCTCATTGAGCGGCCAGCCGCTCTGGAGCAGCGCTGATTTTATGCTGTCCATGCCGACCTTATTCTCAAGATTCCTTTTTATGTATCCAACAATTTCCTGATTTGCCATTCCAAAACCTATTTCCCCTTGATTCTGCTAAGCACAGATTTGGGGTCAGCATAATACTCTGAAACAATCTTCCCTACTTCGTTTATGTCGTTTATGCCCCTTTCAGTCATCCAGTCCAGTATTTTCTTCTTCTCTTTAAGGTTATTCGCAAGATCCTCGTCGTCCATGCCCGTGAACAGCTTTATGTCATTCAGGACCCTGTGAGACTTTCCCCACTGCATTATCTGGTCCTTTGATGGTATCCACTTGAAGACTGTATTGAGTTCTATCCTCATTTCCTCCATGCCACCTGATGATATGAGTTCGCTTATCTCGAGCAGCCTCCTGACGTTCCTTCTCCTGTCCCTGTGCATGACTGCTATCAGCTGAAGTGATGCGAGCATGGTCTGAGGTATGTTTATAGGCGGGTTTACGAGGCGCCTGAACGTCTCATCAGCCGTGTTTGCGTGAAGCGTCGAATAAACCGAGTGGCCAGTGTGTATGGCCTCGAACAGCACTTCGGCTTCCCTGCTCCGCCTTATCTCGCCGACCATTATCCTGTCTGGTCTCATCCTGAGGGAATTAACCATGAGGTCGAGCATGCTTACCTCACCCTTGCCTTCAGGATTAGGCGGCCTCGTCGTCAGAGGAACCCAGTGCATGAACTTGGGAAGCTGAAGCTCCCTCGTCTCCTCTATTGATATGACCCTCTGGTTCGGGGGTATGAAAGATGTAAGGACATTAAGGAGGCTGGTCTTTCCGCTCGCCGTCCCGCCGGAAACCACGATATTAAGCTCGTATTGTATGGCCAGCCAGAGGAAGGCAGCCACCTCGGATGTTATGGTACCTTCCTTTATGAAGTCTGTTATAGCCCATGGCCTTCTCGCGAATTTCCTTATGGTCAGTGTGTTGCCACTGGATGATATAGGGAAAAGGGTGGCGTTGGCCCTGTCTCCAGATGTCATGTAGGCGTCCATGAGGGGCGCGAGGTTGGTTATCTGCGTGCCCACCCTCCTTCCTATGAGGGCGGAGTAGTTGTATGTCGCTGTTTCGGAGGGGATATAAATATTAGTCTTGAGCCAGCCTTTCTTCATGTGGTATGTCCAGACAGGCTCCTTGGCAGAGTTTATCACAATCTCCTCTATGTTGTTGTCCTGAAGGAGCATCTCTATTATACCGAGGCCGAGCGCATTATGCAGAAGTGTTCCTGCCAGAGCCCTCTGCTTCTTCAGTGAAAGATGGGGCAGCTCGCTTCTTATCATTTCAAATGCCTTCGAGAAGAACTTTTCCTTCAGGTTTTTCATCTCGTCAGGATTGAGCACTTCACCGAATGGAATGACAGTCTCCTCTATCATCCTCTCCCTGATGTCGTCGAGAACAGCCTTGGTTGCCGGCTCTATTTCCGGCACCTCTATGTTGTATATGGGAACATACTCGTTCGGTTCCCATGACAGCGTGACGTGGGCCGGCACACCGTCATGCTCGAAGTCATACTTCTCTATGACCTTCTTCTGGCCGATGTTTATGACAATGTTCTTGCCCTTCTCTTCCTTACTTTTTTCCATGCTTCTTCTCCCTATAGAACTTTATCTTGGGTTCTCCCAGTGGCGGGTAGTTGATTTTCACAAGTTTGTAGTCCTCAAGGATCTTGGCCCATTGCTCTATCATATTTTCATCAACCTTAAGTTCCTTTGCGGCTTCCTTGAATGTGATTGCGTTCTTCTGCTTTGCCAGCGAAAGAAGTATGTCCACACTTGTTTCAAGCTTGGGCTCGTCTGTCTCAAGCTCCCTCTTCCTCATGGCCGGATGCTCTGTGAGGTATTCGGAAACAACGCTGACAACATCTGCGCGCGTTATTATGCCTACAACCTTGCCCTTTTCGGTTACAGGAAGCCTGTTGATGTCTTTGGTATCAAGCAGTTTGACGACATCAATGATATCATCTTTGGGCGAGACTGTTATAACCTTCTTTGTCATGAAGTCCTTGGCCTTGAGGGAGGTCTTGCCTTTCAGCGCTTCGTCGCCTTTTTCTATCAGCTTCATGACGTTCTTTACAGAAACGAATTCCATGATGTCCGACTCACTTACCATGCCCACAAGCTTCTCGCCTTCTACGACAGGAGCGCCGCTTATCTTTTTCTCAGCAAAGAGCTCCACGATGTCAAAAAAAGTGTCATCAGGGCTCAGCGTCACTACATTCCTGACCATGATGTCCTTTACTTTCATGCTTAACAGTTAATTATTATCCAAGCCCATATAAATTACTCGCTTGATGAAGATTACAAATTTTAATGATACCCGGCATTATTAGTTATGATAATCGGACTTACGGGACGGAGGGGCTCCGGCAAGGACACAGTTGCCGAGCATCTTGTCCATAAGCACGGCTTCAGGATGCTGAGCTTCTCGGATGACGTTCTCATTCCCATTCTCCAGAATCAGGGCAAGCCGGCCACGCGTGACAATCTGATAGAGCTGGCCATGGAAGGCCGCAGGAAGTCTCACAATGGCGTGTGGGCCGAGAAGATGGTTTCTGTCATAAAATTCAGGGGAACGGGCAACTATGCCATTTCAGGAATGCGTTTCACTGAGGAGGTCGGCGTCTTCAGGAAGGCGTTCAACGGCGATTTCATACTCATAGGCGTCGTGTGCGCTGACAGGGAACGCTATGAAAGGTGCAGGACGCGCGGCACAAAGGGCGAGGGCGGGATGAGCTATGATGAGTTCATGGAAAGGGAGAAAAGGCCTACGGAAACCGCCATTCTCAGCACTCTGGAGCTCGCTGATTTTGTCATAGACAACAATGGAAGCATCGATGAGCTGAAAAAGGAAGTTGACAGGGTTGTTAAACTTTTAAAAGAAAGGCAGCGATAATAATCTGTAACACAGTCAGGCTTTGGAAAACATGGAATAAATTCCAATAGTTCCGCTAATGCGGAAAAAGCCTGAACGCCAAAATGACCCTTTTCGGTCCGGACGTGCAAAAGCGTCAACGGAAAAGGAGAGGCATAAAAGTCACACGAACCAAACAATAAACACAGGCCTCGGTGGCTCATCAGGCTTTAACGGGAGCTCCGCTGACAGTCAGTCCGGCGGCTCCGCTTCCACAAAGCCCGAACGCCAAACGCGGCACAAAAACAAAGCCTCGGTGGCTCAATGGCAGAGCGGCGGTCTTGTAGTAACCCTTTTCCGCTTCGCGCAAAAGCGTTAACGGAAAAACGAAAGCGTTCCGCTTCGCGCAAAAGCGTTAACGGAAAAACGAAAGCGTTCCGCTTCGCGCAAAAGCGTTAACGGAAAAACGAAAGCGTTCCGCTTCGCGCAAAAGCGTTAGGGGAAACAAGAGAACCGCAGGTTGAGGGTTCAACTGAACCCTTTGGCACAGGCAAGCGTGCCAAAGCGTTCACGGAAAATACGCTTCCGCGAACAAATGGTTCTGGGAATCCCTCCCGGGGCTTTTACATCAATGCAGAAACGTCAGCAGGCTTGTAAATGATTACCCTTTCCTGATTGAAGTCCCAGTGGCTGTAGTTTCTTTGGGCTGTGTTTTCGTCGAAGTATGACGGGTCGAAATCCGGGTTCGGATGGAATTCGCCGGTTTCCCTGTTGATGTATCCTTTCACGAATTTATTCGGCAGCCTGTACACGAATTCGCCTTCGTCCTTGTTGAACTCCCTTTCAACTGAAAGTAGATGCTCCGGAAGAAGCTGCTTTTCCGCGTATTTCTTGTTATTCATGAGCTTTTCGTAGGTCTCGTTGCTTATCTGTATGACGACTGTGTAGGGTCCGTAGAAATTCCTTTCCTGCTCCCATCTGCTCATAGAAATGTCATCCAGCCTTGTAAATCTGTCGGCTGTGGTGTGAAGGTTGTCTGCATAAAGGAAGCCGTCATTGATTATGCTGTTCACCGCATCCTCGTTCGCTGTGTTGTGAAGGAAGGTTACGGCGCCTTCGGTATCATCCTTTATGTTGTCGATAACAGATCTGTATCCTGTGCTGCCGCTGCCTTTTCTTTCATTCTTCTGCAAAAGCTTTCTGAACAAGGACATAATATTCACTAATAAGTAGTTAATTATATTATTTATAAAGGTTGTTGAAGCCTGCATGGTGCTGGTTTTGACTAAAAATCCGCTGTTTTCGGCCTTCAGATGTCTTTTCTTACAGCTGCGAAATTGTGGTCTGACTGGTTGTAGTTTATGGAAAATCCGAGTGCAAGCCCCGCGTCATAGCCGCTGCTTTCCAGAATGTCAGCCTGCGCGAGCGAGAAAAGCTGCTTCAGCGCTGTTGCAAAGTAGCGCTCGTTGCTTCTGTAATCATACATTATTTGTTTTATCATCCGCGGAGAACATTCCGGATAGTATATAAGGCGGACAAGCTTTTCCCTTTCGGGTTCGGTCAGTTCCCCTTTCACATAGTCTTTGAGCATGCCGAAGACCCATGAGTCCTGTTTCAGGTTTTCCAGCGCGGTGTTGTTCATGTAGATGCGCTCGGCCCCGTGGCTTATGCCTTCAAGCAGCGTTATGGTCCCGAGTTCCCGTGGGTTCTTGAATCCTGTGAAAACCAGCCTTTTGCCCCGGAGTTCGCTTTCGATTTCCTCAAGGTTGCTTCCGTTTTTCTTCATCTCCTTCTGGAGATAGCGCACATTCCTGTAGCCGTTCATGTCGAGGAGACTGTTTACGTCCTCTTCCACGTCTCCGGTGAATCTCTCCGGCCTGTATCTGAAGACCTCTACTAACTCCCCGTTTTTAAACGGCGTGTAGACGTATTTGCGCTCCAGGTCTTCTTGGGTAAGGCTGTCCACCATGAACACCCTTACGTGCGGCTTGCTGGAAGCGAAACGGTTGGTAAACTCTGTGCCCAGATGGGAGCCTATGTCAACAAGCGCGTATTCCTCCGAGTCAGGAACATCTGAAAAAGGCATTCTCCTGAGTTCTTCCTCAGTCCTTCTGTCAAGGCCCTTTATTGTGCTGAAGAACTGCTCTTTGTATATTTCACTGCCTGACTTCTCCCTCAGCAGGTCGTCCAGCTCCTCGAAATCGTCCCGGTACCACGGATGTATGTGCGAACGGTAGTCATCGTAGCGCGGCGGCTCGGGCGCGCTGAAATCAGGGAGCCTTCCGGGCTCGTCGAGATGGCCGTATCTCCTCAGAAACGAGAGCGTTCTGCTTTTCAGATCGCTGCTGTTCATAACAGAAATCAAAGGCAAAAAGTTTTATAAAGGGTAACTCAGGCGTCCGCCTTCCATTTCCTCAGCCAGAAACCGCTCGTCAGGAAGACAGCGAAAGCAATGAACCGATTTTGCTGTTTGCAGTGATTACAATATTTTCCGCTTCTTCAGCTGCAGATAAACATTGGATTGCGCGTGTATTGTGAATACATTGCTGATTGCAAATCCTGCGAGAAATACCAACAGCGCCGGCACCAGCGACCAGCTGTTTGAAATGAGCAGGCTGAGAACCTGGCCCATTCCGCCTATTGTTTCGAGATTGAGCAGGTATGGCAGCATCATCATTAATGCTGCTGCAATAAGCGGCAGGGCGAGTAGGAGATTTATGACGGACGAAATGATGCTTATCAGCAGCCATGCAATAACAACATCTGACAGTTTCTCTCTGAACAGTGAGAATGACGTCCTTAGCGCGTCGGCGGCGCCCATCCTTCCGATGACAGTGGCAGGCATTGCAAAGAAGAGCATGAGTCCTGTTAATATCGATATAATCCAACCAACATAAGGAACCATGGCAGTGAGCTGGGTAACCAGCAAGACTATTAACACAACAAGCAGGAGTGACAGGTATTTCTGCCTAGAGACCGCCCAGCTCTGCTTAGTCTCGCGTGGATTCACGGACTGGTGTATCAGCGCCCCGCTTATGTATACCCTCACAAGCACCCAGACAGCGAACAGTGTCAGGGCACCTGCCGCAAGTGTTACAAAAGACGAAAATGTAGCATCAGATGACATAAGTTCGGACAGAGCGGATGTGTTCAAAAGGACATATGCGAACAGCACTGACAAAACAGCAGAGTCAAGGATGAAAAAGTACAGCCATTTTTTTGGCTGTATAGAGAATCTGAAGGCATCCCCAATCGTCTTGCCGTAATCAACCATTATTATCAAGCATCATTGGGATTTAAAAAGTGTTCGTTTCTTCTTGTAAAGACTGTACAGCGCGAGCGCGGCAACGCAGGAAAACAGCGCTATTGCGGCTATGTGGAGATAAGGAATCTGCATGGCACTGGCCGCGGCCGGCGCGTTCTCCGCCAGCATCTCGGCGCCTCCTGAGACCGGCGCCCTGACCATGCCCGATTGCTCCGGAATTGCCATGTATGCAGGCTGGATGGTGTTTTTCAGAATATCCAAAGAAGCCACCAGAATGCCTAAGACAGACACAGAAAGCAGTATCCATATCTTCGTGTCTGACGGATTGAGCACATTCCTCCCCTTTCTGGTCAGTTCATAATACTTCCATTTGTGGCCGTCATCTATCATCACCGTGAGACCGGCACCAGTGAGACTTTCCATGTGCTCCTTTACTGACGACGGAGACATGCCGAGCTGCTTCGAGAGCTCCGTGAGTGTCTTCCTTCGCCTTCCGAGACTCTTGAGAATGCTCACGCGTGTATCAGATGCAAGCGCCCTGAATGCTTCCCTGTCAAGCGTTATCCTTTCCTCTTCCATCAGAATACACCATGCATCGAATTGCCAAGTATGTAAAACATTAGCATCACGATTAAAATGTATGACGAGATCATGGCAGCTGCCTTTATTTTCATGACACAGAATTGGAGTGTGTTATTAACAAGCTTTCGCTTTTGTCAGGCAAAAGCCGAATCATCTCTCCCATTTCCTCAGCCAGAAGCCGCTCTTCAGGAAAACGGCGAAAACAATGAAGCCGAGGAAGTTCCCGAGGGGGAATCCCCACCATATGCCTGTTATCCCCTGTGCCGATGAGAACAGCCATGCGCCTGCCACTATGGCAGACCACCTGAACATGTTGATGAGCATCTGCAATGTGGTCCTGCCTGCCGCCTGGAATGCGGAGCCCGTTATGAAAACAAGGCCGAGGAAGAGGTATCCGAACGATATTATCCTCAGGTAATCCTCCCCTATGGACAGTACGCCGGCGTCCGTTGAGAATGGCGCATAAAGCACATCAGGCGCGAAGTACCACAGCGCCATTATCAGGAGCATGAAGAGCCCGACTGCATAAGAAGCCATTCTCAGCGTACTCTTCGCGCGCTTTATGTTCCCTGCTCCGAGGTTCTGCCCTATCATGGGCACCAGGGCATTGCCCATACCCATCACGGGCATTATGGCAAGCGACTCCAGCCTTATGCCGACGCCGAATGCCGCTAGAGCCCCTGTCCCGAACGCGCCGACCATGCTCATGAGCAGTATCATGCCCACGCTGTTTATGGACTGGCTGAAAGATGAAGGCCATCCTATCAGGAATATCCTCTTCAGTATATCTGCCCGGAACCTGAACGCCTTGGGCTTTATCTTTACCAGAGCCCTGCCCCGCAGGAGATACAGGAGGTTCAGGAAAGCTCCCACAGACCTGCCTATGACCGTAGCATAACCTGCTCCTATCAGCCCCATTGCAGGAACAGGCCCGAAGCCGAATATCATAATCGGGTCAAGTATGATGTTGGCAGCGACTGAAACTGCAAGGTTCTTCGTCGGCGTCACTGTGTCCCCTCCTGCCTGTATTATGCCCTGCGAGAGGAATCCTATGAACAGGAACATGAACCCTATGAATATCAGGTTCGCGTAAGACACGGTCATTTCAAGCACCTCTCCGTGGACGCCCATGAACTCAAAGAGCGGCGGCGAAAAGGTTATGCCGAGCGCAGCCACGACAAAACCCACCACCAGCGCGGCCAGCAGGGAATGCTCGGCAATATTTGTGGCTTCTTCATCTTTGCGCGCGCCGAGCGCCTGCGAAACGAGCGCTGTCGTCCCCACAGCAAGGCCGACAGCTATTGCTATGAATATGAACACCACCGGGAATGTCACGCTTATGGCTGCAAGCTGCTCCGAACCCAGCATGCCCACGAAGAAGGTGTCTATGATGTTGAACGCCGTCTGCAGGGCCATGCCGAGCACGATGGGTGCCGAAAGCACCAGCAGCGATTTTCCTATGGGGCCTTGTGTCAGGTCTCTGCCTTTGTTTCCGTTCATGAAAAACACCTATATAATTAGAAGCTGCTTAAAAAGATAACTATAGCTTAGTCCCTGAAGCAGTATTGCGTCTCATGGAATGGCTTCCTGAATTCCGCAACTTCCTTCGCGATTTCGGCAGGCGGCTTCCTGTCTATGAGAACCTTTTTGATGAGCGCGGCTATCTCCTTCATCTCACTTTCCTTCATGCCTATTCGAGTCATCTCCTGCACGCCTATGCGAAGTCCGGAGGGGTTGACAGCGTCATCTGCCTTGTCCCATGCGAGAAGATTTTTGTTGAGTATGATGCCGGCCTTTTCCAGCGTCTCTGCGCAATCCTTCCCGCCGCCGTTTTTCCGGACATCCAGGACTATCTGGTGGGACTTCGTGAATCCCTTGTTCTCCGCCAGCACATTGAATCCCATTTCATGCATGGACTGCCCGAGCGCCTGCGCGTTCCTGACAGTCTGCACCGCATACTCCCTGCCGAATTCAAGCATCTCGTTGAGCGCTATGGCCATGGCAGGTATTCTGTGGAGGTGGTGGTTGGATATGAGGCCCGGGAACACCCTGAACTGGACGCGCTTCCATGTCTCCTCGTCCGTGCTGCCGAGTATGATGCCGCCCTGCGGTCCGGGAAATGTCTTGTGCGTGGACGCTGTCATAAGCTCCGCACCTTCCCTGAGCGGGTCCTGGAACTGTCCGCCTGCTATCAGGCCCAGCACGTGGGCGCCGTCGTAAAGCAGTCTTGCCCCCGCCTCGTCGCACGCTTCCCTGAACTCCTTTACGGGATGCGGGAACAGTATGACTGAGCCGCCGAGCGTGACGACCTTCGGCTTAAGCTTCCTGATTTTCTTCACAGATGCATCAACATCTATGTTGTATTCGCTCTCGTCGAATGCGGCATGCTCAACCCTGTATCCGAGAATGCCGGCCACGCCGAATGACTCATGTGATATGTGCGAGCCTCCTGCAAGCCCGGGGCTCATAAGCAGGTCTCCGTGGCCGCCGAGCGCTGAGAATGCGGCTGTGTTTGCTGTCCCGCCGGAAAGCACTCTCAGTTCTGCCTGATCAGTCCTGAAGAGCTTCTTTGCAAGTTCCGTTGCCCCTTCCTCCAGAGGGTCTATGTATTTGGCGCCCTGATAATATCTCTTGTAGGGAGAGCCCTCAGCATAGCGGTGCATAAAATCGGACATGTACATTTTCTCGGCAAGCGGAGACATCCTGTTCTCGCTGGCTATGAGGTTTATGCATTCGCGCATTCTCCACTGGTTTTGGGCGCTGACCAGCGATTCGACTTCTTTTCTGTCCATAACATCACTTCCTCAGCTTCAGCACGACCGGCAGGTCTGCCTCGACTTCCGCGCCGAGAGCATTGCTCACTTCCTTCTTCACCTCATCCGGAACCCTGCAGCCGAGCGCATCCGTGAGGTCTATCTCAAGCCATTCTCCTTCAGCGAGCCTGCTGAACGCCTCCCTGTTCTTTTCAGCAGCCTCGTCCATCTTCGCTATCAGCGTCTCTGCGTCAGACTTGCACTTTCCCTTGCCACGCCCCCTGCATATGCCTTCTGATATGCAGTGCGGTCCCGAGCCGCTGAACAGTTTAGGAGCAACGACCATGCCCATGCAGTAGAGTGCATAGGCCACGTTCCGTATCTCCCACTGGGCATCGAAGCAGCATCTCTGGGTCATGACATGCATGAGCTCCTCAGCGTTCATGGCTGTCGTGAGATGAGTCTTCACCCCTATCGGCAGCGCGAACCTCGCATCTTCAGCAGGCACGCCCTGCTTCACCAGCGACTCATATGTCTTTGCGGCATTAATCTGGCTTTTTGCATATTCTGTTATAGCGCCTGCACCCTTCTTTGATATCTCCGGCGGCACCTGGAACCATGAGTAGTTGTCAGTGGATATTTTCGTGTATCTCAGGCTCTGCTGCATGTGAGCGGCTATCCTGTACCTCACCCACTGGTGCGTGAAGGCACGGGAAACATCCTTCACCGAAAACACGAAGAATGGTATGTCGAGCACGGAGCTGAGCCTCATGTCCTTGGCGTACTTCAGCATCGAGTCGACCTGCTCGTCGGTCACCTCATACTCTGCGCCTGCCTGTTCCGTGGTCGTGGCCCACGCTGCCCCGCCAAGTGTTTTCTCAGGATTCCTGAGATAGTTCATCAGAAGGATTTCCATACAACAGATAGGCATTCGGGATATAAAAATTATGATGCACTTATAAGTGTGATTGTGAAGTTCCTTTCAAACCCACAGAGGGAAGACCTGTTTACTGCAAAGTTTGTTTCGCTAAGAGAAGAAAGTTTTAGTTGGGCTGTTTTTAGAAATGTTACCCATTCTTGTGATGCACATCATAACAATGAATAACCTTCAAAAAATTATAAATCCTACCTGAAGATATAACCTTCCGCTTTTAATTTGATGCCGAAAACTAAAAGCAAAATGGAACGTGTATTTTAATTTAATTTTTTTGCTTAATGTTATTTTAAATAGCGGGACTCAGTGCTGTTCACAACGTTTTCTTGTAGAATTTATTACAAAACGATTGTTCCACATTTTCCTTGCTTTAATCTGCTTGATAAATTAGGAAAGTAAACGGATTACCCTTTTCGTCTGCCGATTCCCAGTTCGGTATAATACGTGTCCTCGTTTGTTTTTTTCAGGCTGAACCCCCTTTTCCGCAGCATGTTCAGCATGATGTAGTTGTCAACAAGCACATTCGCGAAAACCTTTTTTATGCCCCTCTTTTTTGCAATCTCCAGTATGTAGTCTGTCATTCTTTTTCCCAGGCCCCGATGCTGCCATGGATCAGCCACTACTATCGCGAATTCAGCTGTCTCGTTGTAGGGATCTGCTATAAGCCTCGCAACACCGGCCATAACTTTTTTACCGTCTTCATCCAGCTCAGCTATTATCGCGATCTCCCTGTCATAGTCTATCTGCGTGTATCTTATCAGCATCTCGTGTGTGATGTCCTTTATGAGGCTGAAAAACCTGAAGCGCTGGGTCTCCTTTGAGAATTTGGTGAACATCTCCCCCTCCATCGGCTCGTCCTCGGGTCTTATTGGCCTAAGAACAGCCTTTCTGCCGTCATCCATCCTGAAAACTGTTATATACTCCTTCGGATAAGGTGATATGACCATGTGCGAATAAGGCCTTACCCTTTTCCCGGCCAATTCTCTGTCAAGGAGGACCTTTGCGTCGAGCACCACCCCGCCTTTCTCATCAACCGCGAAAGGATTTATGTCCACTTCCTTTATCTCGGGAAAATCCATGACCAGATAGGCGAACTTGTACAAAAGGAACTGTATGGCATTTATGTCCACACCTTTCATTCCCCTGTATCCTCTGAGAAGCCTGTAAATTTTGGTGTCCTCTATGATCCTCATTGACAGAGCCATGTTCAGGGGAGGAAGCCCCACATTGGTATCCTTGAAAACCTCTACCGCGATCCCTCCCATGCCGAAGACAATCGAGGGCCCGAAAATGGGGTCTTTCTTGCATCCTATGAGAAGCTCATATTTTTTGGAAATCATGGGTTCTATAAACACTCCTTCTATCCTTGCCTTGGGTTTGTGTTTTTTTGCAGATTTCATAAGATCCCTGAAAGCCTGCATGGCTTCCTCTTTTGTCCTGATGTCAAGCCTGACTCCACCGATGTCGGTTTTGTGGATTATATCCGGGGAAAGTATCTTCATTGCCACAGGAAATCCTGTTCTGGATGAAAACTCTGCCGCTTCTTCGGGTTTTCTTGCAACCGTATACTCTGATACAGGAATCCCGTAGTTTTCAAGAAGTTTCTTCGATTCCGCCTCATCCAGTGCATATTTCCCCCTGCGTGCCGCCTCCTTTATAATCTTCCTGTTTTCCTTGGTCTTTGGTTTGAATGCATGAGGTATTGTTGCTGGAGTCTCGTAAAGCAGACTTATGTTCCTGGAATACCTGTGCATGCATGTGAAGCATTTAACAGCCTTCTCGGGAGCGCTGTATACAGGAACCTTTCCCTCTTCAAGAATATCTTTTCCTTTCCTGACTAACTCGCCACCCATCCACGAGGCCAGAAGAGTTTTTTCATATTTTTTGTTGATTTCTGCAACAGCTTCGGCAACCTTTACAGGATCAGTGACACCCTGTGGTGTGAGTATGACAAGAACCCCGTCTACACCGTCATCCTTAATGCAGAGTTCAACTGCCTTTGCGTAGCGGTCATGGTCGGCGTCACCTAGGATGTCAACGGGATTTGACCTGCTCCATGCATCCGGCATATCCTTTTCAAGCGCCTTTAATGTCTTCTCAGAAAGTTTTGCCAGCTGCCCCCCTCCTTCAACGAGCCTGTCAACAGCAATCACTCCGGGTCCCCCCGCATTCGTGACTATCGCAAGCCTGTTTCCTAGGGGTCTTCTCTGCATCGAAAGTGTCTGGGCACAGTTAAAGAGGTCTTCCACATTGCTGACCCTTATTATTCCGGCCCTTTTAAATGCGGCATCGAAGACAGCATCGTTACCCGCAAGTGTACCGGTGTGAGACATGGCTGCACTTGCGCCCTCTGAACTTTTACCCGCCTTGAGGACAATTATCGGCTTTGTTCTGGAAAACGCCCTTGCAGCACTCATAAACTTCTTCGCATCCGAGAGGGATTCCATATAAATCAGCACGCTGCTTGTTTCAGGGTCCTCTGCAAAATAATCTATCAGATCGTGGAAGCCAACGTCTATCATGGAACCTATTGAAACAAAGTAACTGAAGCCCACATTCTGTTCTATTGACCAGTCAATGATGGCTGTTCCAAGAGCCCCGCTCTGTGATATGAAAGCTATTTTTCCGGGCAGAGGAAGATTTTTTGCAAAGCTTGCATTCATGTTTAGGGAAGGCCTTATGATACCAAGGCAGTTGGGTCCTATAATCCTGATGCCGTATCTTCTGGAAATTTTCAGCATGTCTTCACACATTTCCTGGCCCCTCTTCCCGCCTTCCTTGAATCCTGAAGATATGATCACGGCACCTGCAACACCCTGCTTTCCGCATTCCTCCAGAATTCCCGGGACAGTTTTGGCAGGGGTCGCTATAACAACGAGGTCAATCTTTTCAGGGATATCGCTCACCGAAGCATAAGCTTTCACACCCTGAACACTTTTCCTTTTCGGGTTTACTGGGTATACAGTTCCACCGTAAGTTCCTCCTATGAGATTGTTCATGACAACAAAGCCAATGCTTCCCTTTTTGTTGCTGGCTCCTATAACAGCTATCGCATCAGGATTGAAAATCCTTTTAAAGTTGTTTTTTGACATTTGCCTCCCTTACTCTTATTTTTATGGCCGAGAGCATTAAGCTCTCTTACATCCCGGTGTCTGAAGTCAGTAAAGCCATTAAAACAAATAAAATAATTGTTTCTTCTAATTAAATTTTAACATCCCGGAAACCTTTCCTCAGTTACCTGAAAACTCTCTTCTCTTTTGAAACCTTCTTTATGATGCACTTATAAGTGTGCGTGTTCTATATCGAGCCATAAGGAGTTAGTATGTCATTCGAGAGAAGGGAAGGCTTCAACAGGGAAATGCACAAGGCAATCTGCTCTGACTGCGGAAAGGAATGCGAAGTTCCGTTCAAGCCGTCAGGCGACAGGCCTGTCTACTGCAGAGAATGTTTCCAGAAGCACAGAAAGCCAAGGAATTTCTAAAGCCTCCCGCAAGTTAGTTAAATTTTCAAATCTTTTGTTCTAAATTTTCATTTCAATCGCCGGGACACGTCTATAAATCCGGACTTGGTAATTAAATAAAAGTAGAGAGCCATATATTATTGCAACAGTGATTGGGATGATGCTGGGAAAGATATCTGGGAGGGTGACGACAGCAGAATTCAGCTTCGAGGCAGAAGCCAATGTCAAGAAGCTCGATTTCGTGGCAGTCAAGACATCCGACGGCCAGTGGGTAACTGCCTACATAGACTCAATCACGCGCTATGCCAACAGGACCATAGCAGACTGCCGCGTGATAGGCTACCGCAATTCAAGGGGCTTCCTTGTGGTGCCAAACGCGCCGTTCGCTCCTGAAACGCCTGTTTTCTCGGCATCAGAGGAGCAGATAAAGTCCACCATAGGCATACCGGACAAGGGGCTTTACATAGGCATTCTTGACGGTTATGACATCAAGGTCAGGCTCCCGCTCAAACAGCTCATGACCAAGCACGTTTCCATACTCGCCAAGACAGGCGCCGGCAAGAGCTACATGGCCGGGGTCCTGATGGAGGAGCTGGCAGAGAAGAAAATGCCTGTCGTCATAATGGACCCGCACGGCGAATACGCGTCGCTTGCAGTTCCCAATGATGAGGAAAAGGAGCTGAAGTTTGCAGAAAAATTCGGCATAGAGCCCAAGTCATACAGGGATATGATAAAGAGGTACACAATAGAGGACGGCACCCTCAGGCTGGACAGCCATCTGACAGCTGACGAGCTTTTCCAGTGCATGCCCATAAAGATGTCAGGCACCCAGAAGGGACTGGTATACTCCGCCATGAGGAACCTCGGCGGCAAGGATTACACCCTCACTGACCTCATAAACGAAATAAGCACACTTCCGTCGCAGTCCAAGTGGAATCTGATATCCGCACTCGAATTCCTTGACAAGACCAGGCTTTTCTCAAAGACTCCAACAAGGCCGGAGGAGCTTGTCAGAGAGGGACAGGTTTCAATAGTTGACGTCAAGCTGGCAAGGCCGGAGATACAGCAGACAGTCGTGTTCAAGCTTTCGCAGGAGCTGTTCAATGCCAGGAAAGCCGGTAAAGTGCCAGGATTCTTCCTCGTGCTCGAGGAGGCGCACACGTTCTGCCCGGAGCGCGGATTCGGCGAGGTTGCATCTTCCAAGATAATAAGGACCATAGCATCCGAAGGCCGCAAATTCGGGCTCAGCCTCTGCGTCATAACCCAGAGGCCTGCACGGGTGGACAAGAACGTCCTGTCCCAGTGCAACACGCAGATAATCATGAAGGTGACAAATCCTAATGACCTGAAAGCCATCACGGATTCAGCCGAGGGCATAACCCCCGGCATGAGGGACGAGATAAGGGACCTGCCTGTTGGCAGCGCCCTCGTGGTCGGAGTCACGGAACATCCCATACTTACAGAGATACGGATAAGGAGAAGCAAGCACGGCGGCGAGGCTGTGCTGGCGCCCACGAAAGCGGGCCCGGTGAGAGTGAGGAACACTGCCCTGCCGCCGAGGTTCAGGAAAGAGGACATACAGAAAGAGGCCGGAGACGTTTCGGTCTATCAGGTGAACTATCCGGTGTGGCTCATAAGGGGCACCGTCAACGGGAACATATCGGCCATGTTCATAGACGGTCTGCTGGGCGAGGTGATGTACGAGGCAAAGGGCGGGATGAAGCGCACGAACGGCCTCAGGAGCCTCGCCACGCTTTCGTCAGTGGAAAGGAAAATCATATCGTCGCTTCTCTCGATGAAATACGGCAATCTCGAGAAGGTGGCGGCTGCAACGAGGCTCATGAACAACGACTGCCACAGGCTGCTCAAGGGCCTGATGTCCAAAGGGCTGGTCACGAGCGACGGCTACAACTTCAGGCCTGTAAGGGTCAAGATTCCGGCCAACCTCCTGAAGCTGGGATTCAGGGAAAGTCCGGCAGAACTCGAGCTTGAAGGCAAGATAATCAATTTCACGGTTCCGCGGGACACCGCCGAGAAGGTAGCGGGACTGTTCGGCATGCAGATCGAAAGCGCGACGATGGTCTATTACCCGTACTGGCTTCTTGTTTACAGCAACAGGAAGGCGCTGGTAGACGGCCTCACCAAGAAGGTGGACGTCGAAGCAACACGGGAAGTCATAGGTTTGATACGCTGACATGGCAAATTATTTAAAAATGTCCGACCATCATCTTATTCATGCCTCGTGACCCTTTTCCGTCCGATGCATTCAAAAGCGTCAACGGAAAAAATGTTACGCGGCAACAAAACACATGCCTCGTGACCCTTTTCCGTCCGATGCATTCAAAA
>JAGGXP010000010.1 GCA_021163005.1 Candidatus Aenigmatarchaeota archaeon
ATAAACGACACTGCGCATCTGCGCGCCAGCAGGCTCTTCACAATGGAAATACGTCCTGTCAACGACCCGCCGGTCTTCACGAACCTGAACGACACCATAAACATGACGTCAGAGGAGCCATTCTACATGCAGCTCAACGCCACGGACGAGGAGAACAACACGCCGTTCACTTTCGGCGTCAGCTTCACGTGGTGCGACACAGGCAACTGCGACCTGTTCACCATAAACGGGACCACGGGCGAGGTCAATTTCACCCCGGACATGACCGATGTCGGCAACTACACCGCCAACTTCACTGTCACAGACGCCGGGAACCTCACTTACGGCTTCTCCAATTCAACGGGCTGGAATCTTTCTGACATATCTGTCGAGAGGAAATATCATTCACCGACTGTGGAGTATGTTTATCCAACTAATCCTTCTACATATAACATGACTGAGGGCACAACAAGGAAATTTTCATACGAGGCCAACGACACGACTGACAACGACCCGCTCGACTGCTACTGGTATGTGACAGGCACTGACGGAAACATGACGCTTGTAGACCCTGACGCAAGCTTTGTCTACATACAGGGAGTAGGCAACATATACGGGAATCCCATCTATGACTGCAACACCACGCCCGGCGTCTCCGGCTTCTGGAGTTACACAGTCTCATACGACGACGCCCTCAACCTTTCGCAGAGGGACGTCAACATAACGCTGGTCGTCAGGGACCCGCAGGGGTTCGAGGATAATTATACTGTCCAGATGACAGCAGTGGGAAGCAACAGGCCGCCGAGATTCCAGGGTCCCATGCAGGACCCCATACAGTGGTATTCAGGCATGACCATAACACCACTGGACCTCGACGACTACTTCATAGACGATTACGGCGAAGTTCTCACATACACCTATTCCGGCGGCTCACTGGTCGGAAGCAAGATAGGTGTTTCCATAAACGTGAGCTCCGTGACGTTCTCCGCTCCGCAGAACTTTGAGGGAGAAACATGGATATACTTCATAGCCAACGACAGCGAGTACACGAACACAAGCGACAACATAACCCTCAGGGTGCTGTTCCAGGAGGAGAAGGAGGTTGACAAACCTGTGAGCGTCTACACGCCTAGGACCGCGTCTCTCGACATCGTGGTTGACGACATCGTTGCCATAGACATGTTCAACAGCAGCCTTGCCAATCTCACCATAATCAACGACGGACAGTATGACCTGAAGAACATAAACCTGACAGCAGTCACGAACGAGAGCAACATAACCCTCGCTCTTGAGGATACGCTGATACCGGAGCTTCTTCAGGGCGAAAGTTTCACAACACATCTCAACATAAGCCTCGGCATGCTGGATGAGAACCAGACGTATCTCGCGTACATATTCGCCACGACAGAAAGCCCGGCCATATCGGAGAGCGCCACCATAACAATAAAGGTCAACCCGTCAAACCAGACGAAGGTCATAATCAAGCTGATAATGGTCAAGGACCTCTTCGAGGAGAACCCCGAATGCATGGAACTTTACGGGCTCATAACGCAGGCTGAGCAGTCGCTGAGGAAAGACAACATAGAAGAGGCCCTGAGGCTGACGCAGCTCGCCGTTGACAACTGCAACGACATGATAGACTACGCAAAGCTCCACAGGCAGAACGAGACCGCTGCGGGTGCCTCAATATCAGGCGCCATACTCCTGAATCCGCTGTTTGTCATGGGCTTTATAACAGCGATACTTGCGCTGGCCATGTTCGGCTACTGGATGATGGCAAGAAGGCAGTCCTCGAATGAAGCCAAGAAGATGGATGCAGGGGACTAAGACTTCTTCTTCCTCATCCTGCTGAACGGATAATTGATAGGGTTCTTTATGGTTTTTTTGCTCCCTCCGCATATCTTGTCCGGCTCGCAGACCCCTATGCTTATATAATATCCCGGATTGGTGCAGCTCGGGGGAGGCATGGCCTTCGGCCTGCTCATGTGCCATCTTATCTGCCCCCTTATGTAGTTGTCCCTTAGCTGGGGCGTGTTCCTGCTGTTCCAGTCCAGAAGCGCCTCGGTTATCTTTTCCCATTTCCAGCCCGCGGATGCCAGATAGTTTATCAGCACGAGGAGGCTCCTCTTCTTGCCGTCGCTGAGCCCCTTGAGTATGTTTTTTATGCACGGCGGGGCCAGCTCTATTGGTATGGCTTTCCTGGGAACAGCCCTTGAATGTGTGTGGGTTCTTTCTTTCCGGTGCTTGACAGTCCAGTCTACAGCCTCTGTCACAAGCAGCGACGCCTCTCCAGGCTCCGCTGCGGCGAGGAACTTCCGGACTATGCGCACCTTTCCCGGCTCGGCGTCTTCCCTGCGGAAGCCGTCCAGTTCTCCAGGCCTCAGCGTAAGCGACACGAGCCCGCTTTTCTCATGAAGCGAATACGGCAGCCGGAACAGATGCCTTGGTGATATAAGAATGGGATCGACATCCACAATCCTGTAGGGGTCTATGCCGTCTGGTGTCATGAATTCCTCTATCTTCCGGCCGCTTTGCTCTGCAAGCTGCTCCTCGTTCCACCTCGAGAGCAGTTCCTTCTCAAGCCTCTCCCGCGTGAACACCCTGAGATACATGGCAATCTTTCTCGCAAGCTCGGGGTACTGTGCGCTTGTCTTCTTGTAGTCAACTGCCTCAGGAAACGCTTCAAACGGCACAGCCATGTGGAAGCCTGTCCCTCCGGTAAATTTCACAGAGATTGACTTGACCCCGTGCTTCTTCAGGGACCACATGAATGCCCTCACAGCCGCCTTGCCGTGCTCTGTCTCCTCACAGTCCATGTCAAGCACAAGGTCCCATCCCATCCTTCCCTTTTCGTAGTTTTGGGAGCCCACAGACATGGGATTGGACCACCTTTCAAGGGAGCCGTGGAAGGCGACTGCACCTTCCCTTACAAGAGATGTTATGTCCTTCGGATACACAAGCGTGTTGGGCCTTTTCGAGAACGCGCCGTCCCTGAAGACGCCGACTACCTCCCTCCCTTCTGAAATCCTCAGCAGCTCTGCCTGTATGTCGTCCCTCGAGTAGTAGGCTTGCACATCCCTGAAGTTCATGATATTTGCTGTGGATTTCAGTTTTAAAAAACATGAAGACAATTGATTAGCATGATAACATACGAGACGCTGAGAAACATAGAGCACGAGGAGAAGAACTCAGTCAAGCTTTCAAAGCTTCCGCAGGACTTCCTTCAGGAGGCCATGCAGTATCTTGAAAACAAGGAAGCCATAGCAAAGGAGAAGGAGGACGAGCTGGAACTGGAGACAGCCAGGCACCGCGTCGAGAGCATCATGCAGATACGCGAGAGGAAGATACTCAGTTTCACTCTTTCCTTCGTCAGGTCAGGCGCCATACCCGAGAACATGATGCCTGAGGAGAGGGAGCTTTTCAACAACATTGTCAAGAACCTGCAGGATTACCAGAAAAAGAGAAGCGTGGTGATGTCGGGTGAGAAGGTCAGGCTCAGGGCTGTTGCCTTCATCCAGGAAATCCCCAGGTTCGTTGGCATAGACATGGGCCAGTACGGACCCTACAAACCGGGCGACATAGCGACCATCCCGGAGGACAACGCCAAGGTGCTCGTCGACAGGGGCGCCTGCGAGTTCGTGGAATCCGGCTTATAGGCAAACCTTTATAAACCTATAATTACATACTACTGGTTAGTAAACACGCTTTTTCTGACAATGTTAGATAAAAGAGTAAATACGAATATGCAAACATCATGACAACATGACATTAAGGAGTTGATACAAAATGATAGATGCAAAAAAGATAGTTCCGGATACAAGCACCCTCATAGCAGGGACGCTGTCGGAGCTGATAGAAAACGGAAAGCTTAAGAAGGCCAGGATAATCATACCCATGACCGTCATTGACGAGCTGCAGGCGCAGGCGTCGAGGCACAGGGACATAGGCTTCAAGGGGCTTGACGAGATAAAGAAGATAAGGGAAGCCGGCGAGAGGCACGGAGTGAAGATACAGTTCGTGGGTCAGAGGCCGACGATGGAGGAGATAAACCTTGCCAGAAAGGGCAGGATAGACGCCATCATAAGGGATGTTGCCAAAAAGGAGAAGGCGACTCTGGTCACGGGCGATTATGTTCAGGCGCTTGTCGGAGAGGCGGAGAACGTCTCGGTTAAATACATAGCCAAGGAGAAGATAACCAGAGTGGACCTTGAAGGGTTCTTCACAAAGGACACACAGTCCGTCCATATGAAGACAGGCGTCAGGCCGCTGGCAAAGAAGGGGAAGCCCGGAGAGGTCCGGCTCGAGCCCATAAGAAGCAATCCGTGCACAGAAAGGGAAATAAAGGGCATAATCGAGCAGGTCATGTCAAAGACCAGGGCAGACCCCCAGTCATTCGTTGAGATAAGCAAGCAGGGCGCTGTTGTGGTCCAGATGGGCAACTACAGGATATCCATAACAAGACCGCCGTTCTCGGACGCCCTTGAGCTTACTGCAGTGAGGCCCATAATGAAGGCCAAGCTGAGCGACTACGATATGCATGAAGAGCTTGAAAAGAGCATGACATCCACATCGAGCGGCATTCTCATAGCAGGTCCGCCCGGCTCAGGCAAATCAACATTCGCGGCCAGTCTTGCAGACTATCTGGTTGAGCACGGCAAGGTCGTGAAGACATTCGAGCAGCCAAGGGACCTGCAGGTAGGACCCGAAGTCACAGAATACGCGCCGCTCGAAGGCGACTGGGAGAAGACAGCAGAGCTTCTGCTTCTCGTAAGACCTGACTACACCATATTCGATGAGGTCAGGCGCACGCGGGACTTCCGTATATTCGGAGACATGCGGCTTGCGGGTGTAGGCATGGTGGGCGTTGTTCACGCAACCGGTCCGGTTTCAGCAATACAGAGGTTTGTCGGCAGACTCGAGCTCGGCGTCATACCGCATGTGATAGACACAGTCATATACATCAACGCCGGGAGAATAGAAAAGGTATTCAGCATATCGCTGACTGTCAAGGTGCCCCACGGCATGAAATCAGATGACCTGAGCAGGCCTGTTGTTGAAGTCAGGGACTTCGCAACCAAGGAGCTGGAATACGAGATATACACATTCGGCGAGGAGAACGTCGTGATACCTGTCAGCGGCTCGGCAAAGACAGACGAGAGCGGGCTCGAGAAGCTGGCAAAGGAGACGCTTTACAGCAAGCTCAGGCGCTGGGACCCTTCCATGAAGATAGAGTTCACCGGAAGCAACAGCGTGACGCTCAGGGTGAGGAACGACGTCATACCGAAGATTATAGGCAGGAAGGGCAAGCGCATAGAGGAGATAGAAAAGGAAATCGGCATGAGGATAAACATCGAGCCCAGGGAAGGTTCGATGAAGGGTGAGACCAAATACGAATGGGAAGAAACAGGCTCCGGCTACTATATACTCGTCAATCCCAAGCTTTCCGGGAAGAGTGTAGACCTCTACGAAGACGGGAAGTTCCTGTTCTCGTCAATCGTTGGCAGGAAGGGAAAGATAAAGATAAGAAAGAACTCGGAGCAGGGGAGCGCAGCGCTTCAGGCGCACCTTTCAGGACGCCTCAGAATACACGTTTAGCATTTCAGTCTGTAATTGATTATTTAAAAACTACTGAATAATAATAAAACCATGGGAAGGCTGCTCGCTTCATGCCTGATGCTGTTGTGCGTTTCCGTGATTCTCGGCGCCACGGCGTCTGCTGCAACATACACGAAGTACGTGGAGTCAGATGACGGATACGTAAAGGCAGACATAACAGACAGCAGTCTCGCCCTGAAGGGTGTGATGTTCTCTGTGCCAGGCAATCAGCAGAGATTCCTCCTCAATGTGGAAAGCGTCAGGAATTATGACGACTGGGTGTACCAGTATTTCTACATCGACGCCTCCGGGCTCGATGCCGAGCCGGAAAATGTCGTCATAGACATACGCATAAGCAAGTATTGGCTCAGGTCCAAGAACGTCCAGATGGATACACTCGGATTCAGCTACTACGACGGCAGCAGCTGGAACAGGCTTCAGATGTCCAAGGTGTCAGATGACGAGGATTTCATATATTACAGGGCAGATTCCCCTGTCCTTGAATCCCTTTTCGCGGTGACAGGAGAGCCGCTTCCGCTGGCATTCAGGCAGACTTCCTACTGCAATGAAAATGGCATATGCGAGCCGGACAGCGGCGAAACCCAGGAAAACTGCGGCGACTGCCTTTCAAGGGTCAGCAGCGACATATGCGTCCCGCTTAAGGACACGTGCGCGGGCGACTATGTCATGCATTGCAGCAGCGATGGCATGGGCTACGAGCTTGAGCTGTGTGATTACGGATGCTCAGAGGGCGCGTGCATAAACGGCGGACTGCCTGCGGCTGGAATGGCAGTAGCCGGAAATCCTGTTTTCCTTTCAGTGGTCGCTCTCCTGGCTTCTGTGATAGCATACCTTGTCTTCAGTCTCAGAAGAATGAGACAGACACTTTACAGGGTCGAGAAGGCGGCAACAACACAGGACAATCTCAGAATTGTGACAGAAAGACGCGATTAAGAGGATATGTCCCCCCTTTTCTCTATGTCAACACTGTAATCGGCAAGCATGTTCAGGTTCTTCATCAGTGACGTGTTCATGTCTTCCTTTGTGCACAGGAATACTGCTTTGACATGCCTCTCCCTGAGCTTGTTTACAAGAGAGTGCACGAATCTGGTCACAATTTCCTCCTTTTGGTATGTCAGCAGCGTTGACACAGAATCGAATATCAGGCCGAAGTATTTCTTCTCATCAAGCTTCTTGTCTATCGCCATCATTATCTCTGTTATGTTCGCTGGGCTTTTGACGTGCTCGAAATTCTCACCTTCACCGCTTTCGCCTTCTTCTGAAGATGCGTCTATGAAGAAGAATCCGTCCGCGTTTATGCCGTGCTTTGAAAGTATCTTTTTCAGCGAGAAATGGGGCTTGTTCACTGTGACGAATAAGCACTGGGGCACTACCTCGGAGACCGCCTTGAATATGCTTATGGAATCAGTGGGGTACAATGCGTTCGGTATCACGAAGGTCAGTATGTCGTTGTTCTGTATTTCCTGCCTGAGGTCTATGCCGTGCCTCCTCACGAGAATCTTCAGGTCCCTGTAGGAGTCAAGCTTTACGCCGTCATCCGCGCCGTTGTTCATGGCTGTTATGATGTCCGTGGTCGTTATTATACCTGAAAGCAGCCCCCTTTTGGTTACGGGAAGCTTCTTTATGTCATTCTCCTTCATGAGCTTCACAGCTTCCGAGAGTTCCTTTGTTTCCTCTATTGTTATGACATTCTTGGACATTATGTCCCTGATTTTTGTCTTTTCGGGATCCTTGCCCGCGACGACTATCTTGCTCAGTATGTCCCTTTCTGTTATTATGCCGACAATCTTCCGGCCTTCGACGATGACAATGGAGCCCATCCAGTACTTGGACATCTTTTCGGACGCCTCTTTGACAGTGTTGTCAGGACCAAGCGTCTTGACATTCCTGTTCATTTCGTCCCTTACAGTAAGAGCCATAAGAAGATTATGTATTTGCTTCTTAAAAAAATCAGATTTTAAGGCGCTTCTTCTTCAGCGAGAGAATGAGACTCTTGAGCTTCTCGGACGAGAGCCCGCGTCTGCTTCCCATGACGAGCAGAAGCCTCCTGTCTGCAGAAGCCTTCTTTGCGGCGAGCTGCTGCTTTTCAAGGGTCTCAAGCCGCCTCTCAAGCTTGGACTTCTCCTTGTCGAGCATTGAAATGATGCGCCTTTCCTCATCTATGGTTCTCTGCGCCTTAAGCTTGGCCCTCATCTCACTCTCGGCCCTCGCCTCGGCTTCCTCGCGCTGCATTATCTCGCGGCGCATGCGCTCTTCCTCTTCCTCGCGCGCGCGCCTTGCCGAATCTATCTTCGCCTTGAGTTCCGCATACTTGCGGGCCTTTTCCTGGTCCGAAACCTTCTTTGCAACGTTTTTTTCAGCCTTAAGCCTTTCCTGCCTCTCCCTTTCAGCCTGTCTTTCAGCCCGTTCCCTTGCCTTCCTCTCTTCCTCAGCCTTCCGCTCGGCTTCAAGCCTGACGGCCCTGATGGCGTCCAGCTTCCTCTTCTTCGCGGCCTCGGCTTTGGCTATCTTCTCCTGCTCGGCCTTTATCTTGGCCTCTGTGCGTGCAATCATCTCCTTTTCAGCGAGCTCTTCTATCTGCTCCTTTTTTCTCAGCTCCTCCTCAAGTCTTTCCCTTACCCTCTTTTCCTCAACTGCCTTCTCGTCAAGCATTAACCGTCCTTTCCTCTCTTCCTCGGCCTTCCTCTCGGCCATTTCCCTGCGTGCCCGTTCCTCCTCGGTCCTCTTCTTGGCCAGCACGAGCCTTTCTATCTCGCGCTTGACCTCTTCCTCGGCCTTCCGCTCGGCCTCGTCTATCACGTGCTTTTCTGCATCCTTTTCGGAAAGCTCTTCAACCTTCCTGCGTCTGGCTCTTTCTTCCTCTATCTTCTTCTCTATCTCAGCCCTTCGTTTCCTCTCTTCCTCAGCCTTCCTCTCAGCAGATGCTTTGGCTTTTTTCTCCTCCTCCTCTTCGAAATAAGCCTCAACGTCCGGATCTTTTCTTGCAAATCTGAGAAGTTGTGAAAAATCAGGCCTGAACGGGAGCAGACCAAAACTGAAAGGCAGTGAAAAATACATCATAATAAATATAGAATGCCCTTATTAAAAAAATTTCAATTCACTCCTCTTTCTCTCTTTTCTTCAGTTCCTTAAGGCGCCACTCGGCTTCTTTTGATATATTTTGCATATTCCTGGTCCGTGCCTTTAATATGATGAATGAGCCAGTCTAACATGTACTTCCTGATTTTTTCCAGCAGCTCCTTTATTTATATTGAAAAAAAGTTATCAGAAGACATCTACCTGATTGAATTCCCAACAAAAACGCTCAGCTGACACCGAAGACTTCCTGTTCTGGGTAGACCTCGATGCCCTTGCCGTCAATGATCTGCATTGCGACTATTTTCTTCTCATGATGAGCTCCTCTCATCTTCAGCACTTCAATGCCGTTTTCCCTGACGTTACCATTCCGTATGTTATACAGCACAACTACACCATCTGCAAGAAACTCCTCGACACCTGTGGGGCTGTAGACTTTGGGGTCTTGGTTCGTTTCGGAAATCAGGAAAGTGGTGATTTTCTGTGACTCGAAGAACCTGAACAGCTGCTCTATATACAGTCTGTATGTTTCTTCCCTTCTCTGGAACGCGGATGCTATTGCTGTGAGGGAGTCAACAACTATTATATCTGGTTTGAAGCCTTTAGGAATTATGACAGGCTCGATGTCTATGAGAAGTTCGCCCGACTGCTTTGCCATAATGGCTTCTATTGAGCGCGTGACGTCAAAGAGGTTTAGCTTTTGTATGAGCAGGTTGCTTTTCTTGCTTCCGAGATCCCAGCCGAAGTTGCGCATGTGTTGCTCAAGCCTTTCAGCGGACTCCTCAAATGACATGTAAAAGCATTTCTTCCCCGCTTTGGCAGCGTTGTAAAGCATCTGCAGCGTCAGGAGCGTCTTGCCCGAGCCCGCGCCTCCTGCTATGAGAACGGAGCTGTTTACCGGTATGCCTTTTCTGAACATGCTGTCAAGACCTTCTATACCAGTTTTGAAAAAATTCTGGGACTTTCCACGCTTCATTTTCTTATCATCAACAGCCTTTGCCATATAATAAGAAGTTACTTTTCTGCTTAAAAAGCTTCAAAACGCCAAAATTATAAACAAAACAGCGAAAAGTTTAAATTTTTCAAATCATATTATGTGTATGGCTGAAATACGGAGCATCGGAATGGATGGCGAGAAGATAGAGGTTAGACTCGTTATAGACAAAAACGAGTACGGCATACTGAAGAACCAGACCACAGACCTCCTCCTGCTGCCTTCGGCAAATGACGCACTGAAATACATGCTTACCACAGGCAGGCTTGGCAACAGCAACAGGATAATGCTGCCAAAAAAAGTTTTAAGCGCTTTTGATATAACTGAAATAGAAAAGAAGGTTGCAGCCAGCATATTCAGCATAAAAGGAGATTATTTCCTGCTGATTAAGCTAAAGGAATCGGATATAGGCATCCCAAAATTCGAAAAGGAGTGATAATATGAAAGTAAGCACAGGAATGAGTAAGCTTGACAAGATGCTTGGAGGAGGACTTCCCTCAAATTCAGTTGTCCTGCTTTCAGGCGGGCCGGGAAGCGGAAAGACGCTGTTTTCGCTGAAATACATACTGGAAGGGGCGCGGAAAGGAGAAAAATGCTGCTTCATAACCATGAACGAGGACAAGGATGGTGTAATAAGGGCATGCAAGTCAATCAAGGGACTCAGCGACATAGAGAAATATGCAGGCAAGAACCTGGCCATTGAGTACATACCAATGAGCCAGAGCAACATATCGGTGCAGAAGTTCAGCGAGATTATAACAAAATACCCGCAACTCGACCGGGTTGTCATAGACAATGTCAACAAGCTTCTCATGTTCTCTGAAAGCGAGAAGTCCTACCGTGCATATCTTGTAGAGATAGTGAACACACTCAGAAATATGAAGTCATCACTGCTCCTTTGTGAAACTGATGGGGAAAAAAGCCTCGATTCCGGAAACTTTGAATCATATGAGGCTGACGGCGTCATCCAGCTGATGTTTCTCGACCTTGAAGAGAAACCCATACGCAGCCTGCTTGTGCACAAGATGAGATTCACAAGCTTTGAACCCAAGGTACTTCACGAACTGAAGATAGACAAGAACGACGTGAATCTTTCAGAGAAGAAAATGATATAACTTCTTTAGAACCATTGATGTAAAAACCCTTAAATTGTCAAATGTAAATATCTTTATGAAGCTTTCCGAATCCATAAGAAAAGGTGTTCTACATTCTGTTTCTGGCTTGATAATAAACAAATTCAAATTCAAGAAGAGACGGGACACATTCTTTTTTGACGATATTGGCTTGGACTACGTCAAACTATTGGAGGAAAATAGACATTCAACAAAACTCAGAGAGATAAGCCATAAATGGGGCACAATGCTCTTTAAAAGCGCTTTGCCTGATGCTGTAAAAAGACTTCCTTACAACATCTCATGTAATGTCATGGTGAGAGACACATTCGTCAATCTTGGCTATATGACGGATATGCATATCGAGAAACACGATAATAGAATTAAACTTACGACCAAAGAAGAGACAAATGTGAAAAAAATAGGCAAGAACAATCTTCATATCGGTATGTTTATGGGAATGAGTACTGCATTCTTCGACTCCGATATTGAAGTAGTCAGTGTTGAATGCAATTCTTCTGGTGATTGTATCTACAATTTCAGGTTGCTGGACAAAAAATATAATCCCAATATGAAACAAAAGGAGACTTATAACAAACTTAATGATATACCACATTTTAACGGAGCAAACATCAAAGAAGCGATAAGAACCGGTTTGTTCTCTATGAAAAATGGAAAGATATATTTTAGAGGTGAACTGATAACTGCAATGGAAAACACACTTTTTCATTTATTTTCAAACGAAGGAATAATGTTGAGCAGTCTCAGAAAAATATCCTATAATTATTTTTCCAGTATTGTCAAAGAAGCAAGCAGTGATGACAAACTTAAACTCCTAAAAAATCTTTTGCAAATAATGGGATGGGGTCTTGTCAAGTTTGCTGTTGATAATAATACCATCCTAATGACTATAGATTATCCTCCTTTTGGACTTCAAGCCGAAAAAGACAATTGGCAATTTCTCTGTGAGGTTGTTTGCGGTTATTTGTGGCTGATAAATAAAGAATTCACTTTAAAGTCTCTAAAAGTGTCTGGGAGAAGGCTTCTTGCTCTGTATTCTTTTTGACGTCCCGTTCACACCAATAATCTTTTTCATGGTCTACATACCTTCTTCTCATATAGCACCCTCCCATGCATTTTTTGAAAAAATTGCACGACAGACATTCCTTCTGCACATTGAAAAACTGCAGCCTTTTTAATGTTTTTCTGAGTCTCTCTGCGTGTACTTTTCCAAGTGACTCGTTTTTGTTCATAACATCGAATATATTGTACATGGAGTTTTCTCTGTTTGTACAGCAGAAATAGGAGTCTCCTCTAACTGATATATTCGCAAGCAGACCTATTGAGTAAGGGCAATATCCACCCGTGAGACTAAGACCAGTGTCATAGTCCTGTGGAAAAAGTGGATCTCCAGATTCTATGTTCGTGGCTCCTGTCTTTTTTGCATATTCAGTTAACTCTTTCAGAATGTCGATGTAATTTCTTGTTGGCTTTAGATGCATATGTTCCAAGGCCCTCCCTTCTGATGGGACAATATCCCATACTCTACATCTATTTACGCCAATGCTTCTTGCAAGTTTGAATATGTCCACTATCTCATCCTCATTAAGCTCTGTAACGACGGTCTGTGTTACAGTAGTCATCCCAGCCTCTCTGGCGTTTTTAAGGGCATTCACTGCGTGCTCAAAAGAACCTTTTTTCCCTCTAATCGTATCATGCTTTTTTGGATTGACACTGTCTATGTTTATCTGAACTTGAGTGAGACCCAAATCAAAAAGCTCTTTAGCGAGCTCTTTCGTCAGGAAATATCCATTGGTTATCATATGGACAACAAGGCCCTTGTCCTTAGCAGCCTTTATGACATCTTTTATGTACGGATACATGAGAGGCTCCCCACCTGAGCATGTCAACTGTCGAATACCAGAACGACTCAAATAATCTATCAATTTCAGAGCCGTTTCCTTATCCATTATATTGTATTTAAGCTTGGGTTCTGCATTTTCGTAGCAGTAGACGCATCTGTGATTGCACAATTCTGTAAATTCAACAGTCGCCCAAAGAAGTCTTCCATACATTCCCCGAAGCGTTTTTTCAAAGTGTTTCACTTTTTCCATTGCATCATTTTCCCCCCAATCAAAAGTTACTGAACACATCTTCAAACCACCCCCATTTTAACTGCTAAAAATACGGGAAACAGCGGGAAGGACGAAAGCATGCTGAATCGTGCTGCCCTGTGCTGCCCCTGCTGCAGGAATATGAGCATGAGTGTCAGGAAAGGCGAGAAGAAAAGCAGAAGCGTGAAACCGGAACTCGATACAGCCATCAGAACTGACAGCACGGTCGCATACATAACAGTCTTCGCAGTTTCTACCCCAAATACAACAGGTATGGTCTTCACACCGGCTTTTCTGTCCCCTTCTGTCCCTCTTATGTCTCCAAGCAGATTTACCGCAAATCCCATGAAAAAGACGAAAATGAAGTATGACGGCGTATCCGGACCGGGTCTTCCGCTGAGCGCACCTATCGCGAATGCAAGCGCCATGAAAAGGCCAGTGTATATGTTTTTCAGAAGGAAGACCTTCTTCAGCCTGAACAGGGAATACGAGATTATTGCCAGAATGCTGAGCAGATAGAGCATTGCCGGAACAGGCTTAAGCATCGGTATCATTGCGATGCATGCCATCAAAAGACCGACTGTAATCATTTTGCCATAACGGTTCTCTGACAACGGGTTCAGGCCGCTATCATTTACAGCGTCCTCGTCCCTGTCTGTCATGTGGTTATAAGCATATCCTAGACAGGAAAGCAGAAACGCGGCCAATAGAGGCGTTATTATGCTGTAATCAAGTCCGCTTGAGATAAGGTAGCCCGATGCAGCCATGCCTGTTATGAAGAGACCTGTTTCCACCCTTACGAACCTCATCAAATCCTTGACAAAAATAGTTAACATATTATACTATTTGTTTAAATAATTAACTTTTAAGTTATTATAAAAAAATATATTTGTTTAAACTATATGCCAATAATTTAAGTAATGTTTTCTAATTCTGAATAATGAAGAATAATCACAAATGTCTTGACGGGAACCGGCTGACACTCCTGCTGCTCAACGAGAAAACCTATCTGAAAAAGCTTGCGGCTCTTGTGAAAGAAGCAGAACACGACGAAAATCAGATATGCTATGTATGCCTTAACAAACCCTACGAATATGTCGTTGAGGATATGCAGACAATCGGCATGCGGCCGGAGAAGTTTTTGTTTCTCGATGTCATGTCTTCCCACTACGGCACACCTGAGCCAAGGAAGGGCTGTGTTTTCCTTCTCAATGACTACAATCTTGATGACATTCATTCGGAGGTTTCGGATGCTGTGTCAAGAAAGGGATGCAATACAGCCGTTTTTGATGATGTAACTAAGATGCTGAATTACCATCAAGCATTCTCCATACTCCATTTTACCAACAGGCTTGTTTCAGACAAGAAGACAGTGAATGCAAAAAAACTTTTCATAATATTTACCGATGATGACCCGGTGAAAAGCCTTGTAGATGATTTGACAATGCTGGCTGACAGAAGGCTTGAGTTTAACTCCCAGAGAGGTGCTGTAGATAATATTAAAAGTCTGGAGAAAAAAATAATCCTTATGAGAAAGAAAATACTCGTTGTTGATGATGAGGACAGCATAAGGGAGCTGCTTACAGCGTTGCTGGAGGAGAACGGCTACACTGTGGACACAGCCAAAAACGGTGAAGAGGCGCTGCTGAAGCTCAGAGACCAGAATCCTGACCTTGTGCTGCTGGACATGATGATGCCAGGCATGTCAGGACGCGAACTCTGTGAAAAGATACGCAGCGACCCGAAAACAAAAAACATGAAGGTGGCATTCCTGACAGTTGCCAAGTTCTCTGAAATTGGAAAGGAAGCGCTTGACAAGATGCATGTGCTTGACTACATAACCAAGCCATTTGACAACAAGGACCTGCTCGGCCGCATAAAAAAGATGCTGTCCTGATGCCCAACTGTTTTTATTTTGGCTTCTGAGGCGCAAGCTCAAGTTCATCTTTCAATGGAGCAGACAGCGGAAGCGTTACATGGAACTCCGAGCCCAAACCCTTCTTGCTGACCAGCCAGATTTTTCCGCCAAGGAGATTCACAAACTCCTTTACAAGTGACAGCCCCAGGCCCGTGCCTCCGGCGCTTCTCGTGTAAGATGAGTCCACCTGATAGAACCTTTCGAAAATCTTTTCATGCATTTCCCTGCTTATGCCAATGCCCGTGTCCTTGACAACGAAATGGACGCCGCCGCTTTCGGCATGTGCTTCAAGTGTTATTGTGCCATGGTCTGTGTATTTGATGGCATTGTTTACAAGGTTTATGAGTATCTGCATAAGCTTTTCCCTGTCTGTTTTCATCACAGGCAGGTCCTTGTCGATGAGTGTGGTTAATTTGAGGCCTTTCTTTTTCATTGGCAGGCTTATTTCCTTTATAAGGTCTTTCATGAACTCTGAGAGATTGACATCACTGGCAACCACCTTGATTGTGCCCATGTCCATCCTTGAGAGGTCAAGGATGTCGGACACGAGTTTCGAAAGCCTCATAGTTTCGTTTTCCATGATTTTCAGGTATTTTTCAGACTTTTTGGTGTCTTTGAGGATGTCCTTGTTCTGCAGCAGCTGCGAGAAGCCGTGTATGGCGGTGAGCGGCGTCTTCAGCTCGTGGGCGGCTATCGATATGAACTGGTTCTTCTTTATCTCACTTTCCTTGAGCTCTTTTACATTTTCCCTGAGCTCGTTCTGAAGCTTCCGGAGCTGCCTGTTGCTGGCGTCCGTGTCATCCAGCATGTTCAGCATGGCCGCCTTTGATTCCGAAAGCTCCTTTACCTTGGCATTAAGCTCTTTTGTCCTTTCAGCAACCCTTTTCTCAAGTCTTGATGCATACATTTTGAGCATTTTCTCTGACTTGCCCAGCCTGTTCGCAAAGTCTTCAAGAGCTGCCGCGAGTTCACCCACTTCGTCTCTGCTTTTTTTGTATTTTGCAAAATTCACTTTCCGCTTCCCGGATACACGGACATCCCTGGTCAGGTTTAAGAGGGGCTCCGTCAGTCTGTAAGACAGGAAAACAGCCAGCGCTGTGGTCAGAAGCACAATGAGTATCGTGTAGAATATGATAAACTTTTTCACAGTTTCCAATGAAGAAAATGCATCCCTGGCTTCAATCTCCCCTACCACGCACCAGCCTGTCCTTCGGATGTACAAATAACTGCCCAGAACATCCTTCCCCCTGTAATTTCTGAACCTGATTATATCTTCCTTCCCGTCACCTGAAACCGCCGGACACATCCCTTTGTTGCCGATTCTTTGTTTCAGGATGGTGTCGTTCAGAAACCTTGAAGGGGTTATCATGAAGCCTTCTTTGTTTGTAATATATATCTCACCTGTTTTACCTAAGGATGCGTTTTTTGTCAGGCCGGCAATGTGCAGGATGCTTATGTCCAGAACCACCCCCCCAATCAAATTTCCCCTGTCATCAAGGACAGGCAATCCATAATCAATGCACGGGACGCCGAATCCCTTGGATATGTGTGCATCTTTAATGAACATGCCTGATGATCCCAATATCTCTGCAACATCGCTTTTTTCTACATCGGCTGCGCTTTTGTCCGTGGAAGCCACGACAACACCGTTTCTGTCCAGAATGCTTATCTTGAGAATGTCAAAGCGGCTCTTTTTTATGCCATTTAACACCTCGTCAATCACTTCCATGCGGTTTTGGTAATCGGTGCTGTTTTTTTTCATTGAAAGAAATTCCCTGACCATACGGTCTTCTGATAGGGCCATAGTCGTTTTTTCATTTTCGTCAAGCCACATGTTCACAACTTTTCCGTTTTCATGAACAGCTGTTGTGAGCATATTGCTTATCTCCTGTGTCAGTGCAGCTTCTGTGATGGAGAAAATCACCACTCCTGTAACAATAACAGGCACCAAGACAAAAATCACAAGAAGTGCTACAATACTGTTTCTTATGCTTAATTTCAGGGGCTTCAAGAGTTTGTACTTCCTTATGCTGTACCCGACAATCAATACGGTAATCGTGGTCAGTGTGGATGCCAGCGGCATTGCTACAATTCCGAACAAATACGGTAAAATTATTTTCGTTAACACCCCTCCCACAATCGGTATGCTTATGGCTATCACCAGAAGCCTCAGCTGCCTATCCAAGCTCTTTCTGTACGCGATATAGCATAAAACGACAGCTATTGTGCTGTATGCGGCAATAAATGCAGAAATCATGAGACTTGCAAAATCCAGCTGAACGGCATAACCCCAGTATTCGGGCGACGCAGAAACATTATACGCATTTGTTGCGCTAATATATGAAAAAAACAGGGCAGGGAGGTACAGAAGCGCGCTTCGCATCCTGGTTTTTACAAACACATTCTCTGTGAACGCCATAAAAAAATGCAGCAGGAATGCAGCAGTGAAAGACGCGGCAATCCCTACAACACTGTCGAATACCAATGCGCTCTGGGCACTGGAGGCTGTGAATACCAAGAAATTTCCGAAACCCCAGACAGCAGTCGAAGCCGCCATGAGAGCATAGAGGATATTCAGCCTGTTTTTTGGATTTATGTAAAATATGTAGGCAGACAAACCGATATTCATGAAGGCAGCAACCAATGGAAAAAATGCATACGGATTCATTTCAGCTACCTCCAGCAGCCAGCTCCTTTTCCAGCTCCACTATTCTCCTCTTGAGCTCAATCATCCTGAGCTCTCGGCCAACCGCAAGCCTGTTGAACCGCTCAAGTTCGCTTGTTTTCTTTTTCAGCGCTTCCTCTGCGCGCTTTTTCTCGGTTATATCTTCTCCAGAGCTGAGGATGCCCGTAATCTTGCCATTTTCAGTCAGGACTGTGTTGTGCCATTCAATCAGCCTTTCTTCCCCGTTTTTGGTCTTCACGGGATTCTCAAAGTGTTCAGCAACTTCCACAGCGCCTGCCAAACTCCTCATGAAGACACTCTTCACTTCATTCTTCATCCTTTCGGGAATGCACGTTTCGAACCAGTTCTTGCCTGTCAAATCCCCGGAGTCACAACCAAGAATTTCACACCCCCTCCTGTTTATCATCTGTATATTTCCCTTCCTGTCAAGCACAACGAACATCACGCCTGCGACTTCGAGGTATTTTTTCATAGTGTCGCGTTCTTTGCTTATCTCGGCCTTGAGCCTTTCCTGCTCTGTGATATCGTCCACAAAAACCAGCGCCTTCCTTTCACTGTCCTCTTCTATGGGAATGCCCCTGAAGATTCTTGTAGTTGCCTTCCCGCCGTACTGGGATGTGTATTCAATGGGACCTGCTGAGAAATCCGCACCTTTTTCAATGCACTCCTTTATCTTTTCTGCGATACCCGCCTTTCTGTATGCCGGAAGCCTGAATACATTTATCGACAGGAACTGCCTGCGGCTCTCTCCGGATATCCTGAGCATTTCAGGGTTTACATGCTCTATCCTGCCTTCCCGGTTTGCGATGTATATGCCCAGCGGTGCACTTTCAATGACTTTCCGATTCGTTCGGACGAGCCTTTTCAGCCTTTCGTTTTCCTGCTTTCTCTCGCTTATGTCCCTGATGATGCCGACGGCGTTCCAGGCACCGTGTATTTTGACTGATGAGAGGGAAAGTTCAACCGGGAACTTGGTGCCGTCTCTTTTCACCCCAGTCAATTCAAGGGTTTTGCCTATTGCAGCACCTTTTCCGGTCTTTACGAACCCTCTCATTCCCTTTCTGAAGCCTTCCCTGAACCTTTTGGGTGCAATCAGATTATGCAGGTCCTGTCCCAAAGCATCCTTTTTCCTGTAGCCGAACATCTTTTTGGCAGCCTTGTTCCAATAGCTTATCATGCCGCTGTCGTCCATCACCAGAATGGCGTCCTCTGCTGACTCAGATATTGCCCTGAACTTGTTCTCGCTTTCCCTTAGCGCATCCTCGGTTATCCTCTGCTCGGTGATGTCCGAGCCCATATCCAGGACAGCGATTACCTTTCCGTCCTGTTTGATTGGCACGCCTATAAGTTCAAGCAGATGCTCTTTGCCGTTTTTATCTTTTATGGTGTATACAGTTTTGCCGGTAACCTTTCCCTCCAGATTTTTCCTGAATTCAGAAAACGCCTTATCGATGTCTTTTTTGCCCAGCAAACCAAAATGGGAAAAGGGTTTGCCCCTGAAGTCCTGCAGCTTCAGCCCCGAGATGCGCTCGGCTTCCCTGTTTGCGTCTAAAAGCCTTCCACGCCTGTCGAATATCAATCCCACGAAAGGCACGCATTTAAACACTCTTTTGAAGTGTTCGTTGCCAAGCTTTATGTCAGTGACATCGTGGCTATTCATACCAATACCATTAAATCTCAGAGACGCTGTCCACGAACATGGACATGTCCTTCATGAGCTCCTCGCTCACATCCTCCTTGAGCACCACGAACACGGCCTTCATGTTGCTGCTTCTTATGGTGAGTATGATATTGTGAAGGAATTTCAGGGCGCTCACTGATTTCTCGTACACGAATAGTGCAGATATGGAATCGAAAATGACTGAATCTGGCCCGAATTTTTCAATAGCCTTTTTGAGGGCTATGGAAATCTCCGTGAGCGCCCGCGGCGAGGAGATAAATATAGTATCATGTCTCTCGTTCGTGCTCTTAACCGTGGCTGTCACACAATCTATGAAGCACAGATTTTCATGACCTTTGGCTCGTATGACATCAGAAGGATCATTAAGTGTAATGTAACAAGTCTTTCTGAACCTTTTGGAAAAATCAATCAGGCTGCTGGTAGCATTTCTGTAGTCAGCGCCGCTGACAGAAAGCATCACTATGCTGTTTTTTGCGAATTCCTTTTCGAGTTTACCCTTCAAGTCTTCCATATTTATCTCCTTTTTTCCGTTACTTATACAATTAACTTCACGGACTTATCCAGTTTTATGTATGCCCTTCCTTCCGCGCCTTGCCGGAGTTTCCCCTGTACACTGTATCTGCCGTTGGATATCTTTTTGAAGCTGGCTATCAGCATCTTCCCTGTTTCGTCAGTCGCCCTGTACCAGTAGATGGCAGTATCACCCATCTTTACTTTTTTGAAAAATACAATCCTTGCGTCTACAGTGACATGCTTTTCCGCCATCCTGCCACTGTTCTTCAACAAATCTGCTATTTTCAGTGTTTCCGGCTTTATGAGTCGCTTCCGTTTCTTATTTCTTGCCTTTGAATGCTTCCCAGCACCGGCTTTTTTGTAAGTGTGGGTTTCGCGTTTTTCATGCACGGATTTTGCCCGCTCTTCCTGTCCGTCCATTTCAGTTTCTTTGATGATTTCCGCTTCACTTTTTGTGGGAGTGACTTCTGCTTTCCCGGCACTCTTGACTGCCGCAGGCTTTTTGTGTCCGTCATGAACAATTTTTCGCGACGTCTTTTGCGGCTTCTCTGCCGTCGACTGCCTGTTTTTTTGCGTGCTGTATGCTTCAATTATTTGCTTCTGCCTTTCGGTTTCCAAATCCTCCATGAAGCCTTTCAGGTCACGTTTGTACTTCTCCATCTTCATTTCATAATTATGCTTGCTCAGCGTTGTCTCCTTGAAGTACGCATTCTGCAAATCCCTCATCGAGTCTTTTGTGTCTTCGATAGCTTTTTCAAGACTTTGCATTTTCTTTTTTTCCATAAACTTTCTCCATCTGCCAAGAGCAACCATCACTGTCAGTAATGCAACCAGTAGCATAAAGGCTGCGAATATCCTGTTTTCATTTACCCATCCAGCCACCGATGTGAGTATGTTGCCTTCCCCTGCTTTGGCAATCACAGCTTCGCTCTCCATTCTGTCAAGTGAGTCCAAGGCGTTGTTGAGCAGTTTTTCCGCTTCATCATAGTCCTCTTCATCGAAGGCCGCCAATGCCCTGCTGAACATCTCCTGAGGTGAAGACACGTCATACTCATCCGACATCTGATAGAGCCTTAATTCGACATCATCGAGCAGTCTGTCAGCCAGAATGGCCTTTTGCTTCAAGACGGAAACATACCTCGCCGTTGCAAGGGCATCCTCATAGTCGCCTTTCGAAAGCAGTAGTTTCGCATTGGCCAGCGTATCATTTACCCTCTGTATACCATAACCGGTTGACCCCATCTCAATTATGGCGTTTTCGGCTTCGGATATGGCCGCCGCCGCATCATCTGATGTCACGTTTGACAAGGCATGCACTGTATTCAGTGTGTAAAACAGAAGAACCACAGCCAATGCCGCTACGAAGCCGAGCACTCCCTTTGATTTCTTCAGCCTGCCGGATTTTTTCATAACCCTTTCTATTTCTGCTGCCTCCTTCTGCAACTCTTTTACGGAGTCTTCGTATACACGCCTGTTAATGATACCAAGTTCAAAGTAATCCCGCTGTGCATCCTTCAACCTTTCCTGAACACTCGACATGCTTTTCAGAATGGCATCTTCCCTGCTGCCTGCAAGCATATCCAGCTTCCTTCTCGTCCTCAGTTCTTTTGTGACGAGACCAGCCATGGTTTTGTGGTATTCGTTCTTTCTAAATTCATAATCTGCCTTGGATATCTCATGATTTTTGTAGTACTCATTCTGCAGCTCTTTCATAAGCTTTTTGACAGCTGCCCTTTTGCTCCTGATAGATTCCAGCTCCTTTCCGAGAGCCTTTATTTCCAGCCGCTTTCTGGCAAAGAATAATGAAACTGTAAGCAGAACTATGAGTGCCAGTACATGCATCCAGTATTCCCGCAGGAATCTTATCAGCGGCAGAATATCCTTTGTTTCCAGCTGGAAGGCTGTCATCGCCGCTGTGATTCTTGAATCAGCCCTTTTATAATCACCTCTCTGGAAGGCAGATTTGGCAAGGTGATACATGGCCTCGGACTTCTCCACGTTCAGCCCGTAGCCCTCAGCATATCTTATCTCGTTTCCGAGCTCTTCGATTGATGACAAAAGACTGAAAGCTTTCTCTTTCAGGCTCACTACCTTTTCTGCCAGCTCCGCTGCGCTGTCGAAATCAAGATTTTCATAGGCGTGCCTGGATTCTCCAAGCATATTCAAAAGCGCATCGAAAGTGAGGTTCGCGCTTTTCATCTCTTCAATCGCGGCCTCAGCGCTTTCTATCATGGCAAGGGTTTCGTTTTCATTTGTCATATGAACAGAGAATATCACCCTCTCCGCCGACTCAATATCTTTTGTGACATCCTTGTATATCCCGTTTGCCTTCACTCTGATGGTCACGATGTAATCCTTCCTTTCAATGTAAGGCGGGACCGTTATTTCGACAAGAAATCTCTTAGTCTTTTCAGGACCGATATGGGAGATTGAAGACGGCGTTATCCTTACCAGCGTCAGCGGATAGCCGTCAAGCTCAATAGAGACATCCGTCAGATTAGTGTTCTGCACGGGATTTGTAACGTTTACTATGAAAGTGTATGTGTTTCCGGTTGTCATGAAAAAACTTTCAGGAACAGACACGTCCATTTGTGGCTCTTTCACGGATATCGTGCCTACAATACTTCCACCGCCGCCGCCAGGGGCTTCACAGTCATCATCGGTTGCATAGGTGCATCCTGCACCGCAGACACCGTCATTTGAATTGCAGCTGACAATGACTACTTTTGAATCAGCTCCAGCTGTGCCATTTGAAGTTGCATTAAGCCATACAGTCGAGCCTCCGGCCCTGAGGGACGATCCTGCAGACGCAGTTATCGTGAGGCTGTAACTTTCCTGGGGACTGAGATTTCCTATCATATTCGTGGCATTGCCGTGGGTAATAGACCATCCCGACGGGAACGTCCAGTTCATCCAGACGTAGTAAGCGGTCTCATTGCCTATATTTTTCACATAGCCGGTAAAGTTGGACGACTCTCCCTGCGTTATCGAAGACGGATAACTGGTAATTTTTGTTGTTTCATTGATGTAGGGACCGCCGATGAAAGAGATTATAGTCGCATTGACCTCCCTGTATGAAGGGACGCCGCCTGTTGAGGTGATGTTTATGACCATGCTGTACTCATTTGGCGTTGACGGCATGGTTGCGTTGACCTCTATGTCCTTGGAAATTCCGGAACCCAGGTCGAATGGTTCTGTCACGTTGTATGAGATGTACGGAAGACTCTCCGAGAGCGAGAAACTAAGAAGTGAGTCGCCAGTGTTGTTCACCGAAAGGTAGCCTATGGTCTGCTCGCTGTCCTTGAAACCGCTCACGGGGTCGAATTCATACACTTCGTCTCTGGTGAGGTTGTAGACCACCAGCGACCACGACGTGTCCCATTCAACACTGAGCGTTTGGACAGGGGTCGCGTTCGCATTGCCGTTGGTGTCATTCGACCATATCCTGTAGCTCCAGTTGCCTGAATCTGCATAGGTTGTCTGTATAGTGCCATTCTCCCAGAGACCGGTTATGCTGTTGTATTCCATGCTGTCATTCGTATAAATCCCTGCAAAAGGGGACATGTATTGGAGAATCACTGTGCTGACATTTGAAATGTCACTGACATTGGCTGTTACAGAAATATTCACACCCGGGTCTATGGAGTCGCTGTCTGAAGGCGACAATGAGATGTTGCTGACTGTGGGTGGCGTATAAGTGTCTACGTGGAAGGTATAATTATCTGAACCCCATGCAGTCTCAGACAGATTGTTCTCAGCAAAACAATTCCATTTGTAACTGCCATCATCTATGCCTGTTATCGTCCAGTTAGAAGAGGTGAAATTGGACAG
>JAGGXP010000002.1 GCA_021163005.1 Candidatus Aenigmatarchaeota archaeon
ATAACGATAAACAAACCAGTTAACGCCACAATCAGCGATGACACATTCAATGTTACATTCGGAGAGGTTGTAAACTGGTCTGCTTACGAATTGGATTCATCGGGCACAAACATAAGCATGGGAGCCGTCTCCACATTCGAAATAACAATGGGCATTTCAGACGGACAGCATCATGTAATACTCTATGCCAATGACTCATCCGGAAACATGAACTCATCATCAAGGTACTGGACAAGGGACGCCACGCCACCGGACATTTACAGTGTATCAAATTCGAGCAGTGCCATAAGAGCCTACATTTACTGGGAAACCAGTGAAGTGGCGAATTCCTCGGTTTCATACGGCACTTCCGCGTCAATGCTCAACAAGACATCTTCAGATTCCCTGTTCGCCACAGCGAGAAATCTCACATTGCAATATCTGACCAAAAACACAACATATTACTATAACCTGACCTCGTGTGATGCTACTGAAAACTGCAACATGACAGGTCCTTACAGCTTCACCACACCGGTTTGCATACCAGATTATACAGACTGCGGTGCTTGGTCGGCCTGTTCCGGCGGGCAGAAGACACGAACATGCTATGACGCCAAGTGGTGCGATTACCCGAGGAGTTACACAACAGATACGCAATCATGTGAAACTGGAGGAGGCACATCCGGCTGGATAGCTCAGCCGCCTCAGTCACATATTGAATTCCCATCCCTGAATTTCACAGTCCTTCCATACTCAATAAACATAGAACTCAACAAAGGTGAAGTAAAGACAGAGAGTATCTACATAAGGAACAATGGCGAGGCCGCTTTCAATGCGAGCATAAAGAAAGACGGCACGGCATCTGGACTCATGACGCTGAGCAAAGATGAATTGAAACTTGACCCGGGCAGTATTGAGACAATTACTGTCAGACTCTTTGCCGGAGATGACAATATTCAGGGAGTGTACAGGGGCAGGATTATTGTTGAAGGTGCATTGCAAAATGAAAGCCAGACTCTTAAGATGCAAAAGTACATTTCAGTGGTCATGGACGTCAAGGAAAAAAGGCCGCTTCTCGATGTAATAATAGAAATCAAGAACAGTGACAAGAGTGTTGAAAAGAGCGGAATTCTCATCTCTGAAATAAAGACAATGAACTTCGGGAAGGAGCATGCCGATGTGCTTCTGAAATATGTAATCACTGACGAGAAAGGTAAAACATGGTTAGAGAAAACAGATACCGTGGCAGTCGATACACAGTCGTCATACACCAAGTCAATCCAGATTCCACCCGGATTCGAAGAAGGAAAATACCTGCTGACGGTGACAGCCACCTATGGGGACCTGTATGCGAGTTCATCTGATACATTCTGGGTTACACCAAAGCGCATATGGATAGATTTGCAGAGTCCTGTGTATCTTCTGCTGATTATAATAACTATCCTGATAGTGTTAGTAATTATCCTGCTTTATTCCAGACAGCACGGAAAGAAGAAGTTTGTAATACTTAAGGAACCGGAAAGAAAAGAAAAACAGAAAAAAACCAAGAAGAAGAAATATAAAGAAGCAAAGAAATCACGAAAAGAAGACATAGATGCTTCCTCATTTGATGAGCTGTTCAAAAAGCTGGAGAAAAAGGAATGACAGACCAATTCAAAGAGAAACTGGAAGAGAAAAAGAAAATAATAGACGATTATATAACAAATGCGAAGGACAGCACCACAAAAAACATCTTTTTGACACTGAAAAGAGAGCTGGATAGGACCAAAAACATCAAGGACCTTGAAAAGCGCATCAGAACCGTCCGGGATTTCAAAGGCAAAGCAAAAAAATATTATACGCGTAGTGTGTTTGAAGTCTTTGAAAAGGAACTGTTGGACTTAAGGTCATCTTTGCAAATCAGTGAAGAAAAGATGCCACCGGAAGAGACGAAGGCTGAAAAAGCTATACTTCACAGGCCGGAAGAAATATCCGGCTACATACGCGACGGCGAGCCCGATGTTGCAGTTGTGTCATTAAAGATTACCAGAAGAGGAAAAGTCAAAAAGCGCCTGAAAAGAATAAGGAGCAGACTTCCTGCAAGACGCCATGTAACCGTGAAAAAGCCGGAAGCCGCCGAAGCTCCAAGATATATAATCAATGCAAACCCAACCATAGATATGGGAACGCTTTCTGACATACACAAGCTTGTAAAGAAGCGAAAAACTGTGCCAAAGAAGATATCCGATACTGATAAGAATGTCAAGAAGATAGGAAATGTTGCATTCAATGTGCCTAAAATACGTCTTGGCGTCGAGACTCACATGAAAGACATGAAAGGACATAAAGAGGCTGTTTCTGATATAAGGAAATCCGAGGACTCCATTCACAAACAGGTTGAAGAGGTCCGAAATTCCCTTTCCAGACTAAAGACAGATGTCTCAGAGAAGGTCCTGAGCGAGAAGCTCAGGTCCCAGCTCAAGCAGCAGGAAATGCTTCTCAAACAGAGGGAAGCTGAGCGCATGATTGAGAAGTCAACAGAAAAGCTGAACATGAAGGTAGAGATGATGTCCAGGAATCTTGATGAAGCACTTGAAAGACTCAGCAGGAGAATAGATGAAAGCTCAAAGATAGGCAAGCTCGAGATGACCGGTAACATAGAATACCTCAAAGGCCAGATAGAGCAGCTGCGCTCCGAGCTCCCGAAGTTCGCGAAGAAAGACATAGCAAAGGCCGCTGCAGAGAAGCCCAGAAAGACCCACAGGAAACGGCACAAGAAGCCTGCACATAAGCCAAGGGAAGCCGATTACCTGCATCTGGCAGTGCCGAAGGAAAAGCCAGTGGAAGAACCTCCGGCCGTGAAGATATCCGAACTGGAAAAGTACAAGGGGAAGAAAGTAGTAATCGAAGCCGATGTTGCTGCCGGAAGCAAGGTCGAGGACGGAGAAGTCACCATGTACGGGTACAAGGTTTCTGACAGCACTGGTGAGGTCATGATGACGAGTCTCACTGAGGTCCCGGCCGGACGCAACATGATTTTATGCGAAGTCATTGAGGCATCAGGGAGGATATACCTGAGGTTCGTGAAACCGGCATGATTTGGAAAAACATTTTTAACTACATAAATCAACTATTGGTATTGATATCTTAGAGGTGATTTTTGTGGGTAAAGTTACGATTTCTGTAATAAAGGCGGACATAGGCGGTTTCCCGGGGCATTCCAATGTGCACCCGGCGCTTATGGAAATAGCCAAGGAGGAGCTTTCAAAGCTCAAGGGAAAGATTCTAAAGGACTTCAGGGTTCTGCACTGCGGGGACGACCTGCAGCTCATAATGACCCATAACAAGGGAGTCGACAACAAGGAGATACACAAGCTTGCCTGGAACCTTTTTGTAAAAGGCACAAAGGAGGCCAAGAGGCTTAAGCTCTATGGTGCCGGCCAAGACCTTCTGAAAGACACATTCTCCGGAAATGTCAAGGGCATGGGACCCGGGGTTGCGGAGATGGAAATAGAGGAAAGGAAGTCGGAACCTCTTCTTGTGTTCATGGCCGACAAGACAGAGCCGGGGGCATGGAATTATGCATTGTACAAGATGTTTGCGGACCCGTTCTCGACAGCAGGGCTTGTCATAGACCCGCACATGCACGACGGCTTCACGTTTGAGGTTCACGACCTCTTCGAGAAGAAGAAAGTACTGATTAAGACACCCGAGGAGACTTATGATCTCCTCGCGCTGATAGGAGAGCCCTCTCGCTATGTCATAAAGCATGTGTTCAGGAATTCCGACCATGAGATAGCAGCATCCACATCAACCCAGAGGCTGAGCCTCATAGCAGGAAGGTATGTTGGTAAGGACGACCCCGTCATGATAGTGAGGGCGCAGAGCGGACTACCGGCAGTGGGTGAGGTGCTTGAACCCTTCTCATTCCCGTATGCTGTGGCGGGATGGATGAGGGGATCACATCACGGACCCTTTATGCCGGTCGGGTTTGACCAGGCAACGCCTTCAAGATTCGACGGACCGCCGAGGGTGATATGTGCGGGATTCCAGATTGCCAATGGCATGCTCGAAGGCCCGAGGGACATGTTCAAGGACGTGTCATTCGACCGTGCTAGAACCATGGCCAATGAGATGGCAGACTACTTCAGGCGGATGGGACCTTTTGAGCCCCACAGGCTGAGCGCTGCTGAGATGGAGTACACAACCCTTCCGGGAGTGCTGAAGAAGCTGGAAAAGCGCTTCAGGAAGATTTGATTTCATTTTTCAGAGCTTCAAGGAACTCATTCGCGAGTTCCTTCAAATTCTTCTTGTTGTCAGCTTCTGCGCTGAGCCTTATGACGGGCTCTGTGTTTGAGGCGCGTATGAGCACCCAGCCGTAATCGAGGTCAACCCTGACACCGTCTATGGTATTGACCCTTTGGTATTTCCCGGAAAGCTTTTCTTTCAGCCGGTTTATTACAGCGAATTTCTTCTCGTCAGGGCATTCGACTTTGTGCCTCACGAAAGGATAATGTGGAAGCTCGTCAACAATTTCCGAAAGCTTACGGCCTTTTGCTGAAAGTGCTGCAGCTGCGTATGCGCTTGCGGCTATGCCGTCGTCCATAGGCATCACCGAAGGCAGGCAGAAGTGGCCCGAGCGCTCCACACCGAAGCACGCTTTTCTGGCGTTCACCTCGTGGACCATGAATGAATTCCCGACCCTTATCCTGTATAGCCTTCTTTTGTATTTTTCAGCAACTTCATCCATTATCTTCAGGCATTCGACATTCGCGACTATCGGACCTTTCTCATGGACGGCGAGCATGCCCAAAATAATGTAGGCGGATGTTTCCGGACCGAGAATTCTGCCTTTCTCGTCCATGAGCGACATCCTGTCTGCATCACCATCGTAGGCTATGCCCATGTCTGCGTTTTTCATTTCTTCACTCAGTTTCTGAAGCGCGGATTCGGAAATTTCAGAAGGCCTGTTCGGAAACCTGCCGTCGACTTCGCTGAAAAGTGTCTTCACTTCAAACCCCATTGCCCTGAATATGTCCGGCGCAGCAAGTCCGGCTGTGCCGTTGCCGCAGTCAAGCACAACCCTTAAGGGCCTCTCAACTTCAGGCATTCGCGAAAGTATGTATTTTTTGTAGCTTTCGATAGCATCCAATGTATTTACACTGCCTTTTTCTTGTGCCTCCACGGCCTTTCCTGACAGCACGGCATCTCTTATTTTGTTGTTATCCTCTTCAAAAAATTCAACGCCGTTGCCGTGGGCGAACTTGACTCCGTTCCATTCCGGCGGCAGATGGGATGCTGTTATGTAGGCGCTTGGCTTCCCGGATTTCCAGGCTGCAAACAGGCAGGCGCTCCTGGGAACGAGGCCGACATCTGTCACATCTTTCCCTGCTTTCAGGACACCTGTGATGAACGCTTTTCTGAGCTGCGGGCTTGAAATTCTTCCGTCCATGCCAACGACCACAGAGTCTTTTACAAACAGCGATGCAAATGCATTTCCGACAGCTTCCATTACATTCTCTGTGAGGTCGCTGCCGTAGATGCCCCTTATGTCATAAGCCCTGAACATGGATTTGTTTATCACAGAAATCACTCAAGCATATCAATGTGCCTTTTCAGCCTTTCGTATGTGCCTTCAACAGGCTCCGGGAGAACCTTTGTCCCTACGACAATATCCATGAAGCCGAAGTCTGTCTTGTACCTCGGCACTATGTGGAAGTGAAGGTGTTCTATAGATGCGCCTGCAGCAGTGCCTCCCTGATTAAGGCCTGCATTGAAGCCTATCGGTTTCAGCACCTTTTTCAACATCTTCATGCATTTCTTTACCAGAATGAACATCTCCGACACCTCCTTGTCGGTCAGTTCCTCAAGCGCTTTTACATGTCTGACAGGAATAACCTGTATGTGGCCTGTGTTGTAAGGATAGAGGTTCATTATGACCATGAATCTTTTGTTCTGCCACAGGACGAGCGAGTCCACGTTGTGATCACCTGCGGCTATTCTGCAGAATACGCATTTTCCGCCTTTCCTTTCCTTTCTGGTCACCCATTTCATTCTGTCGGGTGACGCCATCCAGTTGTGTATCATCCGAATCCCTTTATGAGATTTTTCATGACCAATCCGGGGTTGCCGGATTTTACAATGGCAGATGCAACAAGCACTCCCCGGGCACCGAGCTCAACAGCCTTCTCGACATCCTCTCTGTTGCCGACCCCTGCGCCGCAGAGCACTTCTATATCCGGGTTCACTTTATGGACGCGCCTCACCGTGTCTTCTATCAGCTCCGGCCTCGCTTTTGAAACCGAGACAGTGCCTCCTATCAGCTCCGGCGGCTCTATGGATATAAAGTCAGGCGAGAAAGCGGCTATCTTCTCCGCAATTGCGGGGGTGGCCGCGCAGCATACGGGAATTAACCCGGTTTCCCTGCACCTGTTTATGCTTTTTTCGATGTCCTTAAGCCTGGACTGGTGCTCTGAATGGTTAATCAGTGTGCCCTTGGCGCCTGCTTCTGCCACAGCCTCAGCCAGGGACCATCCTGTATGCGAGCCGTACTTTATCGGGTCTATGTTCTGCGCGAATACAGGAACAGACACAGCTTTTGAGATTTGCCTGATGTCAGCTGACTGAACAGAGAGTATGATGTTTGAGCCGGTCTCGGAAGCGACTTTGTCAGCTGTTTTTGCAAGTTCCAGCGCTTCCCTGCCTGTGCCCATTTTGTATGTCTTGAAGTTTATCAGCAGGAACGGTGTCATAACAATAATGTGGAGAGGTAATTAAAAAATGGATTATTTTCGTATGTCTTCAAGAATCTGCTTCGCCCTGCTTGCGCTTATGTTCTTTTCAGCAATCATTCTCGAAACGACGGCGTCTATCTCTTTCTTCGTTTCCGCGCCGCCTACAATAGCGATGTTCCTTGCATGAAGTTTCATGTGACCCTTCTGGATACCTTCAGTTGCCAGCGCCTTCAGCGCGGCAAAGTTCTGCGCAAGGCCCACCGATGCAACAATCTGCGCAAGCTCTTTGGCACTCTTGATGCCCATTATCTTCACGGCTATCCTGGCTATCGGATGGGTCCTTGTTGCACCGCCCACAAGGCCTATTGCAAGCGGCAGCGCAATCTCGCCGACAAGGTTGCCGTCGTCGTCCTTGTAGTATTTCGTCAGCGGCCTGTAATGCCCGTCCCTTGCTGCATATGAATGGGCGCCTGCCTCTATTGCGCGGAAATCATTGGCTGTCGCGAGCACCACGGCGTCTATGCCGTTCATGGCGCCCTTGTTATGAGTCGTGCACCTGTACTGGTCGTTTGCCGCCAGCTCATAAGCATCAAGTATCTTTTCAATTGTATCTTCGCCGAGGACATCCCTGCTCCATATGGCTTTGGACCTCGCCACCCTCCTGTCAGCGAGGTTGGTTATTATCCTCAGGCGGGCCTCACCGCCCGTTGCCTTTTCAAGAAGCGGCGCGACCCTCTCGCACATGGTGTTCACAGCATTGGCTCCCATGGCATCCCTTACATCAACGAGAAGATGGACGACGACCATGTTCCCACGCTTGGTTTCAAATTCCCTGACCTCTATGTCCCTGACTCCGCCGCCGAACTGCACCAGCACGGAGTCGCAGTTGTTCGCAGTGTCAAAAATCTCCTCTTTCTTCAGCATTATCTGCCGCTTCGCCTCTTTCATGTCCTTTATCCCTACGAGCTGTATCTGGCCTATCATGACAGGCTCGTCCGCTTCAGCCACGAAGCCTCCGAGCGGCCTCGCAAGCTTTGCTGCATAGGAAGCAGCAGCCACAACGCTGGGCTCTTCAAGGACCATGGGAATCATGTAGTCCCTTCCGTTTATGAGAAAATTAGTGGCAATGCCGACAGGGTATTCAGTGGTGCCTATAACATTCTCTATCATCATCTCGGCCTTGTGTATGTCCAGGGCACCCGTCTTTCTGAGAAGCTCCTGCTCCTCGTCCGTCAGGTCGGCAAATTTCTTTATGAGCTCCAGCTTCTCGTCTGCGCTGAGTTCGTGAAACCCGGACATCTTTGACTTCATAGGTTTTCCGTTGCCGTTGACCATATTCTTACTGTTTGTTGCTCTATGGCTTTTAAATGTATAGGTTTGACAACGTTTATCATCGAAACACAGATTTATAAATATCAGATTTTAAAATTAAAATACATTTTAAAATTAAAAGGTGATATCAATGGAAGTTTCGATAACACGAATGTCCCAGAACGGGCAGGTAGTAATACCAGCTGAAGTACGAAGGGACGCAAACATAAAACCACGGGCGAAGTTCCTCGTTTTCAACGAGAACGGAGACATCCTGCTCAAACCCATAAAAGAAGACATGTTAAGAGAAGACATAAGAAGATTGGAAAGAAGCGAGAAGGACGTCGAGGAAGGCAGGGTAGTCAAAGCGGACAGCAGGATGACTGTAAAAGAGATAGATGACCTTCTACTGTCATGAACATTCCAATCAGATGATACAATGGAAATTCTATTTTCAGACTCCTTCAAAAGGGATTTCAGGCGCATCAAGGACAGAGAGCTGAGAGAAAGGATAATAAAAACCGTAAAGAAGCTGGCGGAAGCACCGGAATCTGGTAAGCCATTAAGATACGGTTTTAAGGGCCACAGGCGCCTCGTCGTAAAGCCCTTCAGAATAATATACAGGTTCGACGGCAAAAAGATAATAGTCAACTGCTTCGAACACAGAAAGAACGTTTACAGGCGGCACAGATAATGATAAGTGAACAGACGCTCAGAAAACTGAAGTCACTGGAAGCACGAAAACTCTTCGTCCAGATACCGGAAGGACTCAAGATGAAGGCATTGGAGATTGCCGGTTTCCTTGAGAGCAAAGGGTTTGAGCCTGTCATAAGCGTGGAGCCCTGCTTCGGCGCCTGCGACCTCAGGGAGAACGACGCAAAAGCTCTCGGATGCGACGCCATTCTGCACATAGGCCACACCGATTTCGGCCTGAAAACAACACTACCCGTGGTGTATGATGTCTGGCGGTCCGGATTTGACCCGGTCAATGTTCTGAAACATGAAATCAGCAATCTTGACGGATTCGGAAGCATAGGGCTGCTTGCCACAGCACAGCACATTGACGCTGTCAGAAATCTGAAGGCCTTCCTGAAATCCCGTGGGAAGCGCGTCCTGACAGCAAAGAGCGGTGCATTGCAGGAGGCACAGGTGCTTGGCTGCAACTATGCAAACGCCGTTAAGATAGGTAAGGAAGCCGACTGCTTTATATTCATAGGCTCCGGGAACTTCCACTATTCAGGTTTGCTTGAGTCGGTGTCCAAACCTGTATTCTTCATAAATGCTGAGGAAGGGTCGATGAAGCTGATAAAGGAGAGCAGGAACAGGCTCGCTGTCAAAAAGGAAATGCGCATAGAAAAGGCGCGCGGGCTTAAAACATTCGGCATTTTCATTTCCACAAAGCCGGGGCAGATGCACACGGATGCTGCTGAAAATGTCGCGAAGATGCTCAGAGAAAGGGGAAAGCGTGTCGTTTTCATATCAGCCGATATGCTGACACCTGAAAAGATCATGGGTATGGGCATCGAGGTGCTGGTAAACACAGCATGCCCGAGAATATACGACGACCAGAAGCTCTTCGGAATTGTGATACTGAACCCCGATGATGTGGAAAGGATTTAGCCTATGTATGACGCGTCGGCATCTTTGCTGCCCTTCTTCATTTTCTTCCCGAACTTCTCCGCATGCTCGTTCATCCATTTGGCTACTGACACGAACTGGTTCGGGGACATGCGTATCTCGACCTGAAGCTCCCGGTTTATCTTCTCAAGTTCCATGACGGCTTTTTTGCCCTTCTTTATCTTGGGTTTTATCCTGTCAAGGAAGAATATGAGTCTGGAGTCATTCGGGTCGAGCCCCCCGAAGACGCCGCTTGCGTAGACTGCCTTGTAGTCAGGGCTTTCTGTTATGACTATTTCAGGCGTTTTCGGCTTCGCGGAGGTTGATCGGCTTTTCTTAGTCCTTTTTTTCATGTTTATCCCTTTCCATTATTATTACCTTCTCCACCTTTTTAACCTTCCCGCGCCTGAAGGGCTTCATGAAGATTTCCGCGAGCTTCCCGATGTCAACGATGATATGGTAGACGAAATATATCTCAACCCCGGTCATCGCGAACCATATGATGTTGTCGATGGTTACCGGTATGTTCATCCCGAAGAACAAATTGCCTATCACCGGAAACAGGCCGGAGAGGACAGCTATCACAAGCGCCCTTATGAGCATTTTCACGACCTTGTACGCAACCAGTATGAAGAGAAAGAACAGCCCGAAGAAGAGTATGAGCGTGGGCTCCTGTATCACGCCTGTCAGGAGGCCTTCGAATCCAAACATATTTTATCTTTGCAGTAATAATTTAAAAGGTGAATCAATGAAGACCGACGACATTCTGAAGGAAGAAATAGAGAAGTGGAGCAAAAAGATAGGAACCGAACTCGAGAACATAGAGAGCTACGGCACCAAGGGCAGAGAGTTTCTCGATAACATAAAGGCATACGTGAGCGATTCCGCACATTTTCTGCAGAACGGCGACCTGGTGCGCTCCTTCGAGGCCATAATATGGGCATGGGCCTGGCTTGAGATAGGCAAGGACCTCGAATTCCTCAAGACAGAGTATGTCGACATAAAGCAGATAAGGAATATTAAAACAACACGCTAAGTGAATAATATGCCAAGGTGGACCAAACCAGTCGGCGGGCATGATGTGCTCTCGTCATTTGTTACCGGCATACTAATACTCGGCGGGCTCTTCATGTGGCTCCTGACAACCATTCCATGGTTCGTGACACTCGCCGTCTTTCTCATGGGACTACTGAACCTCTTAGACGACATGTTTCCTTATGGCAGGCAGCCGTTCATAGTAAGCTATATCGGCGGCCTTTCGACAGGGTGCTTCACATTGGTTATCCTTAATGCATTCGGCTTCATGCTTTGGCTTATCGCCGCTTCTGCTTTAATTTTCCTTCTGAGGCAGTCCATCAAGCTGGTGAACAGGCACAGCAAATGATATATGTTTTCGTCTTAGCATGAAGACAAAATGATTACATTTCGTATTCTTTGAGAGACAAAATGAAAGATTTATAAGTACAATAGATAATAGATCAACATGGACACCGAAACATTAGACAGGATTGTCAGCAATAGCAAGAAGCAGCTTCAATGGGTTGGCAGATTCAAAAAGAAGAGACATTTGTTCAGGCAACTAAAGAGTATAGACAGAGAATATTTTATAGCCATAAAGGGCGTGCGAGGTGTTGGAAAGACCGTGCTTATGCTGCAAATAGCCAAGGAAACACAAGATGCTGTCTATTTTTCTGCAGACTCAACACCAGTGAAGCGTTTTTCTATATATGACATTGTCAGGGAACTGAGCGCCTTGGGATTCAAAAACATATTTATAGACGAAATTCACAGAAAACCGGAATGGGATGTTGATGTAAAAAGCATTTATGATGAGCATGAAGTCAGGCTGATATTTTCCGGCTCATCGGCACTAGACATTACAAGAACTACATCTGATTTGTCCCGTCGTGTGGTGATGAAAGAACTGAGACCGGTTTCTCTAAGGGAATATGTAAACATAAAAAAGGGATATGAAATAAGTCCAATCTCGTTTTATGATATTCTGAAAAACAGGGCGCTGTTTGCAAGAAAATATGCCGATGTTAAGGATTACTACACGGAATATATGCAGTACGGCGGTACGCTGTATCCAAAAAGGGGCTTCCGCGAGGCAATGGAAAATTCCATACGAAAAGTCATACTTCAGGATATGTCTTCACTAAGAGACGTAAACATAAAGTACGAAACAGACATTTACAAGCTGCTTTATCTGATTGCGTCTTCACAGCCATTCAATGTTAATTATTCTTCAATTGCCAACGTATTGGAAATATCAAAAACTATGGCAATAAGAATAGTAAAGGACATGGAAAGCACGGGATTGATAACCGCCATATTTCCGTGCAAAAAGCAGGGTGTGAATGTGAAAAAAGAGCCCAAAATTTATCTTATGGTACCATTGAGACATTTGTTTTTTCCAGAAGTCACAGACTCACGCAGAGGAGCGGCCCGTGAAGAGTTCTTCGTGAATCATGTCAAAGACGTCTGTTACGTGAAAGGCAAAAGAGGTGAAAAGCTTCCGGATTTCAGGTTCGAGAACACGACAATAGAAGTTGGTGGAGAAACAAAAGGCAGATATCAGCATGCTGATTACATAGCAACTGACGGGCTTTCATGCACAGGGAACAGGATACCACTCTTCCTGTTCGGTTTTGTTTACTAAGAACTTTGTTGACCAGTACAGAGATTCCAAGAATATTATTTAAATCTTGGTTTCATTATTTGCTTATGTCTTCACCGCAGAGAATTCCGGCAAAGGAAAGGCTAGTAACAGACATAAAACCGGAAGACACAAGGGTCGGCATTGTCGGAACGGTAGTCGACTTCAAGGGAAGCACTGTAGTGGTCGACGATGGTACAGGAAAGGCGGAGGTTTCGTTTGAAGAGCCGCCGGCTGTGCGCGCCGGCCAGATAGTGAGGGTGTTCGGAAGGGCCATGCCTGCTGATGCCGGGGTAACCATTCAGGGCGAAATCCTGCAGGATTTCAGCGATGCCGACACGGAAAGCTACAGGAAGGTCAGCAGGATGTGGGAGAGTTCGCTGAAGGAGATATGATGCATTAACTTTTGGAGGTGTTTGTATGTTCAAGATTGTCATGAACAACGGAGAGCTGCTGAAAAAGAGTATACCAATAATAGCAGACATTATAGACGAGGGGGTTTTCCAGATAAACCAGAACGGTATGTCACTGCTCTGCCCGGACAGGACTATGGTGGCTGTTGTCGACATGACAATACCGAGCTCCGCTTTCGACGAGTTCACGGCTGACGGCACGCACAACATAGGCGTGAACATGTCGTCCTTCGTTGATGTCATAAAAAGGATAAAGCCCAACGACAAGGTGACGCTTCAGTCAAAGGACAACAGGGTCCTCATAACACTCGAAGGCAGGGGAAAAAGAAAGTTCATGCTCTCGCTGCTTGACATACAGAACGAGAAGCCTCCAATAGACCAGCTGAAGTTCGCAGGTTCTGTACAGCTCAACTCCGAGATACTCGAGGACAGCATAGCGGACGCCGACATAATATCAGACTCGCTTGTGATACAGGCAGCCCCGGACATATTCAGAATATCAACCAAGGGCGACACGTCATCAGCAGAGCTTGAGCTGAAGAAGGGCGACGAAGGTCTGATAAGCATGGAGGCCGCCGATTCCATAAGGGCCAGATACCCACTTGAATACCTGAAGAAGATGATAAAGGCATCAAAGATAACGGACAAAGTGACTATTGAGTTCGGCAATGACTACCCCATGAGACTTGGGTTCACGGACACGGACAAGATAAGCATGCGGTTCATCCTCGCGCCGAGAGTTGAGGACTAAAACCGGCAGCTTCCAACGGCTCACTTCTTGCGTACAGAATATCGTTCAAATATAACTGTACACAATCTAAAGCTTCGTGTTATCGGCGGCTCTCCACGCGCCGAGTCAGGCTCGACAACCTTTATAAACACACAAATAAAGTGATTATTATGATGTCATTCAGTGCAGTTATCCATCAGGAAGAAAGGATGTTCGTGGCCAAATGTCCAGAAGTGGGGACAGTCAGCCAAGGCAAAACTATAGAAGAATCTCTAAGAAACTTAAAGGAAGCAACTGAACTGTACTTAGAGGAATTTCCATTCAAGGAAAACGGTAAACCAATTATGACAGTCTTTGAGGTTGCAGGTCATGCCAAAACTAAAAAAGCTGTCTGGGCGTGAATTAATAAAAATTCTCTGCAACGAGTTTGGTTTTGAAACAAAAAGACAGAAGGGAAGTCACATTCTTTTGGTTAAGGTAAGCCAATTCGGCAAATTAGGGTGTGTGGTTCCACTTCACAGGGAACTCAAAATCGGTACCCTAAAAGGGATTCTTGGACAGGCTCGCATATCTGAAGAAGATTTTTTACAATATCAGTAATGTTCATCCTCGCACCCCGCGTCGAGGACTAAAACCGGCAGCTTCCAACGCTTTTACATTACACATTTACCTAGCCGTCTTTCCGTCACATTTTTATCCTTTCAGCGACAATACTAAATTAACGGTTAAATCGCGCGCGGTATTACATGTCTTATGAAAGGTTTATAGAGAGAAACGGGAAGATTTACGGTCCCTATGTATACCGGAGTATAAGGGATGAAAAGGGAAATGTCAAAAACATTTATGTTGGCAGGAAAGATGAGAAAAAGTCATCACTGCTCATGAGAATCCTTCCTGACATGAAGGCATTCAGCAGAAAGCGGCACCCTCCAAAGGTTTTCTCCGGCATACTGCCTGTTCTGTTCGCGGCAGTTCTCATGACAGCTCTTATTGCCGTGGCCGCATATGCTGCACCATTCGACAGGCTCACGATACAGGGACAGCTGAGAGACAGCAGCAACAACATCCTTTCAGGCAACTACAATTTCTCGTTCAACATATACAGCCAGCCAACGGGAGGTTCCAGCCTGTACGAAAAGAATTTCACAGACCTTTATGTTGACACAAACGGCATATACACTGCTACGTTGACCGGCCTGAGCCTCCCATTTGACCAGGACTATTACATAGGCATCAACGTCAACAGCGACGGGGAGATGACGCCAAGGCTGAATCTGACGGACATGGCGCTGGCATTCAGGAGCAACCGCTCCGAATACCTCGGCTCGTACTCGCCTTCCTATTTCCTGAACACGTCGACCGATATGCAGACAGTCGGAGGAAACCTCACGGTGTCAGACACACTGCTCGTGGGCAGCGGCGGATACAGCGGCGGAGGCGTCACGATTGACAGTTCCGGAAACCTCTTCATGATAGGAAATATGACACTGAACACCAACGCGCTCTTCATAGACAGCTCACTCACGAGGGTGGGAATAGGGACAGCGAACCCGCAATACACGCTTCAGGTTCTTGGCAACGTTTCCATAAGCGGGAATCTCATTTCAAAAACACTCTACCGCGTCTCGTCACAGGACTTGGTTGTCGCCCTTAATTTTGACAATGGCACCGTAATAAACGGCAACAAGACAGTGCTTGACTCATCTGGGCACAACAATCACGGGATTGTTTACGGCAGTGCGGCATACAACGCTTCAGGCGGCTTCAACGGCGGCGGGGCTTTCGAGTTTGACGGCAATACCGGCTACATCGACCTTCCAACATTCATCTCCAAAAACGCCAGCGGAGCGTATTCATTTTCATTGTGGTACAAGACACACAATGCGAGTGCAACAGAAGACATAATGGGAAAATCCATAACTTTTTTCATAGTACACAGGGGCGATAGCACCAACAACCAGTTCGAGGCACGTCTCTACAACGGCACGCAGGTCTATACAGTCGCTGCACCGAATTATGACCAGTCCAATAAGTGGTATTACGTGGTTTTTGTTGTAGACAGGGAAAACGAAGAACTCAGGCTTTATGTTGACGGCCAGCTGGAAGACACACAGACAATAGACGATGCATTCGGCGACGTTTCAATGAATTCAGACATAGGCGGTCGTGTCAACAGCTGGTGGATGAACGGCACCCTTGATGATGTGCAGATTTATCACAGGGCTTTGAGTGCAGATGAAATAGCAGCCCTTTACTACCAGCGGGCGGAAAGCCACGATTCATTCGTGAGCCAGAAATACCTGCTTGTGAACAAAACTACGAACGCCCTTGAAACAGATATGAACATAACCACGACCGATACGGTTGTCGCGTCGAATGACGTGTGCATATCAGGAGGCAACTGCCTGAGCTCGACAGGCGGTACCGTCACGAGCGTCGGACTTTCGCTGCCCTCCGAATTCAGCGTTTCCGGCAGCCCTGTCACAGGCAGCGGAACGCTTACGGGCAGCTGGCAGAATCAGAATGCTAACGAGGTTTTCGCAGGTCCCACCAGCGGCGGAGCAGCCACTCCGGGATTCAGAACACTGGTTGACAATGACATACCCAATGCTCTGACGCTTTCAGGAGCAACAATAGGCAGCAGCTCAATCAACCTCGGCACCAACACCTACACAGGCACCCTCGGCGGCGGCAACATCACAGACGCAACAATCTCAAAGTCCAAGCTCTCTAATTCAGGCACATTGGGTTTCGACTGGTCCGACTCCGAGGTGTCAGACACCATAACAGCATCCAACTACGTGCGAAAAGACACATGGACAGACATCGACGATTACCCGACAGGATGCAGCCCCGGCCAGGCAGTCCGCGTCATCGGCGACACACTCACATGCGTAGACACAGGCAACACCACCGCTGAAATCATTGCAGTCACCAACAACACGGCACACTGGAACGCCTCCCGCATACAGGGCTCAACAGAGGTCTGCATAGGTTCCGACTGCAAAACATCATGGCCAGCAGGCGGCAACACGACAGAGGAGATGCAGGATGCCGCATGGTCTGTTCTGGGAGGCACCCAGCAGGACATAACGGTGACTTACAACGATGCCGGCAACGCAGTCAATTTTGTGGTGGACGAGCACTGGCTGAATGAGTCCGGCGACACCCTTTCAGGTACCCTCCAGCTCGGCGGTGCAACCTACTCGATAGACAGCACAGGCGACGCTGACCTGAGATACGTGGGCATCGGCACCAATCCTGGCTCCACATACCCGCTCAACGTTGCGGGCGACGTCTACCTCCAGCAGACCACCTACCTCGGCACTACAAGCACATACTTCGACACCTCAGGCAATCTCGTCTGTACCAACTGCATAGGTGATTCCGATGTTTCCAACACCCTCACAGCGTCTAACCTTGTCGCGGCTTCAGAAGTAGTTTCCGATTCAGAGGTTTCCGACGCCATCACCATATCCGGAGGCACTATATACCTCGGCACAAACACATACTCAGGCACCCTCGGCGGCGGCAACATCACCACGGCTTCCATAGGTGCCGCACAGCTGGGCCCCAACTCGGTATCCGATTCCGAAATAGACTACGGCCAGGTCACGCTCTCGGACTTCACCAATGACGCAGGCTTCCAGACAGTCGACACGAATGCCTCTGTGTGCAATTCAGACCAGTACCTCGACGGCGACAACAACTGCGTCACGCTGCCCAACTGCCAG
>JAGGXP010000027.1 GCA_021163005.1 Candidatus Aenigmatarchaeota archaeon
ATTCCTCAGTCCTTGACCAGGACCTCCGGAGAGGCGTCACCGTCATGCCCATTGTCGGAAGCCAGCAGGCGCCCTCTCCTTCCTCATTGGGATTCGATATGTTTATGTGCTGCATCAGGCCGTAGTCCAGAACGCGGTACCTCTTTTCAAAATTTGCGAAGTCCCTCGCGAAATTGTATATCCTTCCAAGCCTGCTGTCAATCTCCAGCCTGTACGGCTGCGGGATGCCCACGCCGTCGACTGTGGTAGGCAGGTTGACCTCAAGAGAGACCTTGTTGTCATGAATCATTGCCGTTACATGGAAGTTGTCAGGCGACAGCGAGAAAGTCACCTGCCTCCCGCCGAGATTCGTGCTATCCGGAAGTCGGCTGCGAATCTGCCCTTTCACGCCCTTCTCAACCTGCTCCTTTATGTCAGGTCCATACACATGATTGCATATCTGCCAGTAGGCGGTGTCTGAGCCGGCGAATTTCACAGTTTTCGGCGCATCAGCAATGTCATAATACCCGCCCTGTGAATAGATTTTCATGAGGGCTGCTTCTGCTGACGAGCGTATGGCATCCCTGACATACGCCTCTGCGCCTTTCTGCTCGCTTGTCGTGCCGCCGGGAACAGGATAGGTGAATGTGGAATAAGCATAAAGAATGACTATCACAGCGACAGCAACCAGTCCCAAAACAAGCGCCATCTCTGCCTGTCCATGCATTCTGCTCATAACAATAATAGATTACTTTGTTCTGATATATAACTTGATTTCCAGCTGCCTGCCGCTGTAGGAAAGTATAGTCCTTGCATCCCAGTATCCCGGTTTCTCCGTCACGCTCTCGTCGCCCCATGTTTTTGTGATGCCTTCAAAATCCTTCGGCTCGGCTTCTATCATCCACGCATAGTTTGTGTTTCCAGTGGCGTTGAGCACGCCCTTCATGTATGCCCCGACCTTCTCGCTGAAGCAGGTCCTGCCCTCGAAGTATTCTGACTTGAGCATGTCTGAGAATCTCCCGCAGTCCGTATCTGTGGCCAGAAGGGACAGCAGCAGGTTATTCGTGTACATGTCCCTGAACTCGGTTTTGAGGGTCTGGTCTTCCTGGCCTGAGAACGCAGAAGAGAGCATGAATATGATTATGAAGACCACCAGCACCATGGCTATGACCATGGCCATTATGCTCGTCTGTCCTTTCATGAGGCACCTCCTGAAACACCAACAGTCAATGAGCCCAGCATGACGGTGTTGTCCATCTTCCTGTATATGTTGACCGGCAGCGACCTGTAGACCATGCGCTCTTTCCTGTTTTCCGGACAGAACGTCCATGTCCCGCAATCCGGATAGTCATTCTGCCCGCTGCCCGTGCATTCGCGGCTCTCTGTCTGCTCTATATCATTCCTAACCTGCTGGCACGCTAATCTTTGTGGTAGATTTTGAATACCGGTGCAGTCGGGCTTTTCATAGAAGGCCTTAACCTGCACCCAGAGGCCTTCGCCGAACAGCTGCTCGACATCTTCGCAGGTGAGCACAGTAAGCTTGGCGTCCTCGAGCACCGCGCTCTTCTGGTATTCCGGCGTGCTTATCAGGGGCGTGGTCATCATCTTGTGCAGGGCGAACATGGTGTTCTCCTCAACAGCGCTGTACTTCCTGCTGCTTCCCTGAAGTATCTGGTAGCCGAATATGAGGGCCACGACGAAGAAAATTATGACCATTGCCATGAACACGAATATCATGTACTCCATGATGGCTGTCTGTCCCTTCATATCTCGCACCCCGCCTCCCTGAGGTTTTCGTAATCGTTCACGCTCTGCCTGAGCAGGTCTTCGTACTGACCGTTTCCAACTGCGTTCATGAGCGACTGCAGTGTAGCTATAAAATCATTATATGACTGGCTCTGTTTTTGATTTCCGTCAATATCAACCCAGCCGCATGCCTTCGGATACGGCGTCGCGCACTCAATGCACGGCTGGGCGTTGTGCACGAGCATCTTCTGGCTCACAAGCTTTGTCCTTTCAAGCATTATGCGTGTTGCAGCCCTGAGCTCGGAGCCGAATGCATCCTGCCTGTACAGCACCGCGTCGACACCCCCTGTGACGAGTGCCGGTATGTCAGCATTCGTGAAGACCACCACTTTTGCCCCGTCTGACGCAGGCTCCTTCGCCTGCCGGCCAGAGACGACGATTGTGCCTTCAGACGGCTCTGAATCGTTGAAAACAATAATCCTCATGTTGTCTTTTGGCTCTATGTCACACTCCTCAAAAGTGCTTGCCGCCATATTCCCGTTAATGAAACCTATGAATGTCTGCTTCGTGCTAACTTTTGCGTAAGTCCCGTTGCAGAAGCCGTAGCTGTACGCATCAGGCAGCGCGTTCACGAAGTTTTCCATCTCCTGCCTCGTTTCATCTGTGTTCTCGAGAGGAGAGAACAATATGACGCCCCTGTCGGAGTATGCGAGAATCCAGCAGAACCGGAACCATCCATAGTCGTCGCAGCGCCTCTCAAGCGTCATGTTTGCTTTGTCAGGAATCATGAAAAGCGGCACGCTGAGGGTTTTCTGCGAGCCGAAGAGAAGGGCGGGCGGGCGATACATCAGGACATCGAGGTCTTCGAATCCGCTGAACTGCGCACTCTTTCCGCTGGTGTAGACATCCCGCGCCGTCTTGTCGAATGCGTCTGCTATGGCATACTCCTTCTGGGAGCCGCCGATGTCCGAGTACATGTTCGTTATGTCGAGGAAGAAAGTCATGATGAATATGAAGACAATTATGCCTATGAGAAGCTTGAAAATCTGAAAAACGCTGAGCATAATAAGATGTTGGAGTGTGCGCTTAAATTTCAGGCTTCTTCAACGTCAACCCATGCGCCGTTCTCGTCGAATGAGCGCCTGAGCCATATCTCGGCATCCCCCAGGACGCACAGGGGCGTTCCATGGTAGTCTCCGCCCTTTTTCGTGGGCTCGAGGTGCTCTATGTAATACCATTCAGGCACGGATGTCGAGGCGAAAAAGACGAGAAGAGTCTGTTTGCCGTCAGTAGCGTAGTTACTTTGGACCCCTGTTATTCGCTTGTTGAGAAGAAACTCTGCAAGCTCAGTCGTTTGGCTTGAATATCCCAGAACGGTCCTCAGGTCTGCTTTCAGTCTGTCGGCTCTCTCTGATATTTCATAGTCCCTGTACATGGGCATGAAGCAGACCTTCTCGACACTGCTTGGGAATGTGAGCGCCAGCTTCTCAGAACTTTCGCCGCCGAGATTGTAGACCCTGTCTGTGGCTGTCTGCAGGTTCTTGATGCTCTGCAGGAACTGCGCCTGCTTCTGTACATCGCTGGCATTGCCTATCTGCTGGTAGCCGAAAACTATGAGAAGACCTATGGTAAAGATGGCGACAACCATGCCGAAAAGCAAGCCTATGTTCATAACTAATTGTTGTTTTCAGTGAATAAAAAGCGTTTACTTGACTTCAATGATGAAGTCGTATTTTCCGTAGTAGTGTGGATCACTCAAACCCTGGCACTGCATATTTGTCTGCACACCTGGATATGCACATACATAAATCCTAAATCCATAGAGACCCGCAGTAACTGTACTATCAATTTGCATTTTTCCATCGGAAAGCGCTATTTCGCCTCTGTTGTTTATTATTTGCGGGGGTGGCAGCACAAATCCTATAGCTTTTCCATTGTACGGCTGTACGAGACCGGAATCTGTTGGTGTGGCTGTGCATGTTATGCTCTCATAGTTTCCCATGCATACAGAAAATGCTTTCATGTCGTCAACAGCGGCGGTTTTTCTAATACCTATTTTGAAAGGGACGAGACTGCCGGGTGCAAAGGACTGTTGAGTAGGTATTGTGGCGAGCACGCTTTCTCCGCCCTTAGCGAACTCGTTCATCATCTGCTGCTGGGCCTGCGCTGTGGCGTACTTGGAAATCTGTGTAAGCTGGGGGAAGAGGTTGCTCAGCCAGCCCATCATGAATATCATGACAAGCGCGGAAATGACCATAATTATGAGAAATCCTATACTGACAGAGATGGCGCCTTTCCTCATAATATACAATTATCATGCCTTCTATAAAAATCATTATGCCTGCACGAGGAAGTCGCTGACTGTTTTCCTGCGGAGCATGGCACTCTGTTTTTCATATTCCCTGACGGAAATCCTGAGCCTGCCTGATATGTGTTCAAGGGCATCCTGCTTCGTGGCGAAGCGAAGCGGCTTCTGGCGGAAGGCGTTCCTGACATTCTCCAGCACCTGCCAGACGCCGAGAGGCACGACATAGCCCTCGTAGACCTCCCTGAACACAATGACGCGGGCCTGCCTCCTCAGCGTGTAGAGGCCCTCGGAAACAGCAAGCCTGCTTGCATAGAAGCCTCCTCCTTCAAGCTCGGCATATCTCTTCCTGCCTCCATAGGGCTCGTATTCCGCGAGTATCTGCGTGCTCTTTGCATTCATGGACCACGGCGTTCCGGGAGCCCATGCCTCGAAGTTCTCGAATTCCCATTCTCCCGGCATCAGCAGAATTTCATAGTGGTTGTGCAGGTAGTCGCTTGAGAATACCATGTACTCGTTGACAGAAGGGAACTCCTTGATGCGCTTCAGCAGCTCGTCCGCGATTATGGTGTGGCTGGTGGTTATGCTCCATCGCGTGGGCACAAGCTTCTTCCGGCCTTCCATTCCGAGCGCGCCCGAGCTCAGTATGGTGCCGACCTTGTAGACGTCCTCGCCCTTTTCGTAGAGCATGTAGCCCGCCTCCCGTGCCGTGAGGTCGTCATTGACTATGCTGTCGACCTTCCTGCGTATCTTCACGTTGCCTGCTATGTCGAGCTTCTTCAGCCGGGCGCTCGGTCCCATGGGCTGGCTGACATCGGAAAAGCTCACCCTGTAAACCGGCTTGCCCTTAAGCGTCATCTCAACGTCGGGCGCCTTTGAGGCAAGGGCAATCTCCTGCAGATGCTCAGTCATCCTGTTTACGGCATATATGCTCAGCGGCTCCTTTGTCCTGAGCAGCGTCGAGCGCATTCCAACGATGTCCTGGTAAGGCGTGCCGAACCATTTTGAGGGATTGTCTATGACATCGGTGTGCTCTCCAGTAACCGGTGCAAGAGGCCCGGTGAATACGTCCGGATAGCCGTACCTGCCGATGAAGACTGATGTGGCAGGCCCGAAAAAATCGTCCTTTATGATGCCTTCAATCTTCGGCTTCACCTGAATCCTTTTCAGCAGGGGGCACGTGCCGAGGCCGCAGAGGTTCCTTGCTCCCTTGCAGATGAGGCAGAGTCTTGCAGCTGAAACCATGAAGAATAGTTGAAATGGAGAAATAAATTACGCCTTTCGGGCGCACGCATCTGCAAGCGGGCATGAAGAGCACAGCGGCTTCTTCCTGCAGAACATCTTTGCATGCTCCACTATGAGCGCATGGTACTGCATGTACAAACCGGTATCCTCCAATACTTCGTTCTCAAAGAATTTTCTCCATTCCTCGTAGCTGTCCCACTGGCGGAAGCCAAGACGTGAGAAAATTCTCAGGGTGTACGCATCTATGACGAACACCCGCCTGCCGAGCGCATAAAGCAGTATGCTGTCAGCTGTCTCAGGGCCTATGCCCTTGAGCGACAGCAGCTCTTCCCTTGTCACCGATTTCCTGAACTCCCCAAAGCTGCCAAAGCTTTCTATGAACTGCGACAGCATCTTCAGCCTTTCGGCCTTCTGCCTGTAGAATCCGCTCGGCCTGACGGCTTCCTCAAGCTGCTTGCTGCCGGCTTCGGCGACTGCCCGGGGAGACAGGAAACCGGCACGCTCCATTCTCTTGAGAGCCTTGCGGACGTTGCTCCAGTTCGTGTTCTGCGTGAGGACGGCGCCGGCAATTATCTCGAACTCGCGCGGCCTGAAGCCGTGCTCGACCGGCCACCAATCCTGCTTCCCGAAGTGATTCAGGAGCCTCCTGTAGATGTCCATTGCGTCCATGATAAAACACTTTAATCCGCATCATAAAAAAATATCCATGAGAAAGGGGTTTCTCCACGTCGCCGAGGCTATCATCGTGTCACTTCTGGTTTTTGGCGTGCTGGCGCAGTTCTACAGCATCCCCAAGTCTTCGCATCAGTGGTCCAAGACGAAGCTTTCGCTTATGTCACAGGACCTGCTGTATACACTTGACGGTATGGGAACAGACTGGTTCTCCAATGCTCAGGTCAGAAGCAGGATAGAATCAGCCATTCCAAAGACCATGGGCTATGCCCTGAGTACGAAGCAGCTTGTCCGGCCTGTCACAAATGTCCTCTGCGTCGGTTCTGCTGCTGATTGCGCATACCTGAAGACATCAGTTCTTATAAACTTCACTGGGCTGAACGGCGTGGACAGGGGATTCAATATCAGGACCGTTTCGCCGTCGTCCATGGACTTCAGCGCCGGATACCTCACAGACGATGTGATGGTATTCATGGGAGCACCGCCTGTAGACACACCAGCAGACGAAGACGCGCTTAATGAATACCTCAAGGAAGGTAACGGTGTGGTTGAATTCACAAATCTCACCCAGTCTTACCTTGCGGCAAATGCATGGCAACAGGACATATTCAACGTGAAGTGGCAGGGGCTTCCGGGAGGGAGCGGTCCTGACACAGTTTTCACGGAGTTCGCGCCCTACGAAAGGCAGCACGATATCCTGAAGATATTCAACATAACGCAGTCCACTGACGCCGTTTTCAGCGACTTCATCGCGGAAGCGGTGTACCCGGCAGACGACAACACTGGTAAGATAGTGATACGCAATGAACAGGATTACAGCGACGGAAAGCCCTTCCCGCTTGTCATAGTCGACTGGTCTGTTGCGGGAAAGGGAAGGACGGTATGGATGGCCAACACCACACTGACCGGTTCCCAGCTTAAAAGGGACCTTTTCAGATCCCTCGTAGTCTGGGCTGCGGGTGAGAAGGACTACACCATCATTCCCGGAAGCTTCACGGAGAGTTCCACAGCTTCCATGACAAAGATATATGCGTCAGACATATACGAGCCCGTGAGGATATCGCTGACGCTTGGATATCATTTCTGAAGCCTGGGAATTCTTTTAAAACCAGCATGACATCTATATCGTATGGAAGAAGAGATAGTAAGGGTG
>JAGGXP010000034.1 GCA_021163005.1 Candidatus Aenigmatarchaeota archaeon
ACATTCACGGTGAACGTGTTTCCCAATCCGTTGCAATTAGCCACACCAGGACTTATGGTGACAGTTGCCTCGTGTGCGGCAAGTGCAGAAGAAGAAACGAGAGCGAAAGAAAACATGAAAACAGCAAGAAGTATAGAGAGGTTTCCGATTCGACATGCATTTTTCTTACATTTCATTAAAATCAATAATCTACAATCGGAAGTAAGTTTTAAATACCTTTTTGTGGTCGCATTACACTGGTAATGCAGGCGTAATTGAAATCCATTTCCTTATTTTTTTATACGTTGGTAATTTAAAGCATATTGTCAAATTACAATTGCTAATTATGATTCCTGTGCAGATACGCCTGACAAAAAGGATTGTTGAAGAGATAGACAAGATCGTAGATTCAGGCTTTCACTGCAACCGGTCTGAATTAATAAGGGATGCTATACGGAGGCATCTCGAATTTCACAGCAGTGACTAAATCCTCAACTTTTATATTTTATACATACATATAGAGAGTTATGGTATCGATAGACGATTTCAAGAAATTTGACCTTAGGGTTGGTGAAGTGCTTTCAGCAGACCCGCTCGAGGGAAGCGACAAGCTTTTCGTGCTGCAGGTCGACCTCGGCGGGAGGCAGATTCAGCTTGTTGCAGGCCTGCGCGGACACTACACAGAGGACGAGATTGTGGGAAAGAAGATTGTCGTGATAGTGAACCTTGACCCCGCCACGATCAGGGGAGTCGAATCGCAGGGCATGCTCCTTGCGGCTGTGGACGGAGCCGACGTGAGTCTTCTGACCATTGACAAGGACGTCTCTGTTGGTTCGAAGGTCATGTGAGCAGGCTTTTAGAGGCTTCCATTGGGAGCAAGGGAATTTATTCCCGATGCTGCCGAATTCTGCCAAAAACCTGTCTATATTTTTAATTTTATTCACAATTATCTTTATGCCCGTCAAAAAGGTAGAGATAATAGTCGACCACAGGGAGAAGAGCAGCAAAACCTTCGAATGGCTCAGGACATTTGACGCCGAGATAACGGAGAAGCAACTGGACGTCGGCGACTACATAGTTTCAGATGAGATAGGCATAGAGAGGAAGACTGTTGACGACTTCCTCAGCTCGTTCTTCAGCCAGAGGCTGTTCAGCCAGCTCGAAAAGATGACAGGCTCGTTCGAAAAGCCGCTGCTGATAATAGAAGGCAATCCCATGCACCTCTTTGAAACCAGGCATGTCCATCCCAATGCCGTCCATGGAGTCCTGTCGGCAATAACGCTGGACTACGGCGTGCCCATCATCTGGACGCACGCCCCCAAGGTCACGGCATCCCAGATTTACTGGATTGCGCACAGGGAGCAGATAAAAAAGGCGAATGGTGTGCAGGCCAGGGTGTGCAAAAAGACGAAAAGCACAAAGGAGCAGCAGGAGTTCATAGTCGCCGGCATTCCCGGCATAAACAGCAAGATGAGCGAGAGGCTTCTCAGAGAATTCGGGTCTGTGAAAAACCTGTTCAGCGCAAGCGAGGAGAAGCTTGTGACAGTGCAGGGTATAGGCAAAAAGCGGGCGCACGAAATCCACTGCCTTCTCAACGAGGAGTATGACGAATCCTAGGAACCTATGCAGGCGTTGAGGAATCCGGAGAACAAAGGGTTTGGTTTCATCATGCTCGACGTGAACTCGGGATGGAACTGGCTCGCCATGAAGAACCTGTGATCAGGAAGCTCGAGTATCTGCATTATGTTGCCTGATTCATCATGTCCTGAGAAGACCATGCCTTTCTCCTCAAGCCTTTTTATGTACGCGGGATTGAATTCGTATCTGTGCCTGAATCTCTCTCTGGCATGGGTGCTCGAGTAAAGCTTCTCGGCTCTCGTTCCCTTTCTGATTATCACATCCTGCCCGCCAAGCCTCATTGTTCCCCCCTTCTTGTAAACATGCTTCTGGTCCGGCAGGAGATCTATCACAGGGTGCGGCGTGTTGCTGTCTATCTCCGTGCTGCTGGCTTTCCTGAGCCCGCACACATTCCTTGCGAATTCTATTGACGCCAGCTGGAAGCCGTAGCACAGCCCGAGGAAGGGAATGCCGTGCTCTCTTGCATATTTTATGCAAGCAATCTTCCCTTCTGTTCCGCGCGAGCCGAAGCCGCCCGGAACTATTACGCCATCAACACCCTTGAGGGCGCTTTTGGCAGTTCTCTTGCCGGTCTCTATCTCTGTGGTTTCTACCCATTTGAGGTTTACCTTGCAGCCGAGCATGGATGCGGCGTGCCTGAGAGACTGCTCTATTGACACATAAGAATCATGAAGCGCTGTGTATTTTCCCGTCATGGCGACAGTTACTGTCTTTCTGGCGTTTTTGTAGCTGTCCGTCATTCTCTTCCAATCGTCGAGGCCGTTGGTGGATATGTCCTTTATTCCGAATATGTCCATTATCTTCCTGTGCACTTTCTGGCTTTCAAGATAAAGTGGAAGTCTGTATATGTCGTCGAGGTCCTCCCCCCGTATTATGTTTTCCTCGCGCACGCCAGTGAAAAGCGATATCTTCTCCATGATTTTCTTCTGTATCGGCATCTGACACCTGAGAAACACGAAATCGGGCTGTATGCCTATCTCCCTGAGCTTCTGCACAGACTGCTGGGTTGGCTTCGTCTTCTGCTCGCCGACAACCTTTAGCATGGGTATAAGCGTGCAGTGTATGAACACCACGTCAGCCTCCATGGACAGCTGCCTAAGGGCTTCAAGGAATATGAGATTTTCTATGTCGCCGACAGTGCCTCCGACCTCTATGAGCTCGATGTCCGCCTTGCTCTTCTCGGCAACGTCCATGAACCACCGCTTAAGTTCATTCGTTATGTGCGGAATGAGCTGGACAGTCTTTCCCAGATAGTCGCCGTTCCTCTCCTTTTCAATGACGTGCCTGTATATCTTTCCCGTTGTTATATTCGACCTGCCCGTCAGCATGACGTTCATGAACCTTTCGTAGTTTCCAAGGTCCATATCGACCTCACTGCCGTCGTCGAGAACGAAAACCTCGCCGTGCTCTATGGGATTCATGGTGCCTGCGTCCACATTGATGTACGGGTCTATCTTTATGGGTATCACGTTGAGTTTTTTTGCCTGCAGAAGCCTGCCGAGAGAAGCCGTGAATATGCCCTTCCCAAGACCGGATATGACACCGCCTGTGACAACTATGAATTTGGTCTTCGGTTTGGTTTTTGGCTTAATCCGCATAATATCTTATGCGAAAGCGGGTATAAAAATTTTCCGGATTTCAGTTTCATGCCGGAATGGGATTTACATTGAGCCCGAGAGACTCAAGTGTTTCCTTGAAGCTTCCGAGCGCTGTGTTTATGTCGTCCTGGCTTCTTGAGCCCGTGCATATGATTTTACCTGTCCCGAACAAGAGGAAAGCAACTCTCGGCTCTGTAAGCCTGTAGACGAGGCCGGGGAAAGATTCGGGTTCGTATTCACTGTTTTCCAGCATAACAGCGACTTCCTCAAGGTTTATTTTTTCCTTTGCCTCTATCTGCGTTGAGGCGACAAGATTCTCCACCCTGAGTTCGTATTCCTTCGGTATCTTTATGCCGAGTTTTCTCAGGTCTTCCACGACCTTTTCCACAGCCACCTTTGCAGTATCTATGCTTCTCGCACCCGTGCAGACTATCTTGCCCGAGGAGAATATCAGTGTCGCGACCCTTGGTTCCTTTATCCTGTATATGACTCCCGGGAAGGACTCCGGTGAGTATTCAGCTGAGTCAAGCTCTACTGATATCTTCTCAAGAGGCACATCAACCCCGAGTGTGGCAAAGACCACCACATTCTCAACCTTTACGTCAAATGCTGCCATATTGAATACACCAAGTGCTATTATTCTGACCATAAGTTTTTTAAAGGGTAAACACACCAAAGGCAGTAAAAACATAACCGTTTATATCAGCCCTGCAATTCTTTGATATGGCAAACGCCCTTGTCGTAGGCAGGTTCCAGCCCTTCCACAACGGACACATGGAGCTCATTGAGCATCTCTCAAAGATGTATGAGAAGGTGGTGATAGTCATAGGCTCGGCTGACCAGAGCGGCACCATTGAAAACCCGTTCACAGCAAAAGAAAGAGAAGAGATGATAAGACTTGCCCTCACAGCAAAGGGTATAAAGAACTTCACCATAGGCGCTGTCAGGGACTTCCACAACGACAGACTGTGGGCGTATGCCGTGAAAAAGTGCGCAGAACGCAGCACAGTGTTTACGCGGAATCCATGGACACTGCGCTGCCTCAGGAACAGCGGCATGAAGGTCAGAAAAAACAAATTCTACAGCCACAAGAGGTACAGCGGCAGGGAGATACGCAGGAGGATTGCCGCAGGGAAAAAGTGGGACACCCTCGTGCCGCCCGAGGTCTTCAGCTACATCATGTCTAACAGGGGGGCGGAACGCGTCAAAAAGCTTGCTGGTTCAAAATGAAACGGCTGTCTGTCTTATTCATTGTCCTTTTCGTGCCATGCGCCCAGGCAGCGACCGTAGAGACGTTCACATCACCTGATTCGTCTTTTGGCGCCATTGCCGGGTTCATAAACAATGCTAACAGGTCGCTCCTCCTTTCATCCTACACATTCACCTCCCCCGAGCTGACGCGCCTGCTTGCAGAAAAGGCGCAGGAAGGCGTCGAAATAGGGCTCATAGTCGAGAAGAGCCCTGCAGGCGGCATGTCTGATTATGAGATTTCCGCCCTGTGCGCGCTGCAGGCAGGCAACATAAGCGTCGTGCTCTATGACGGCCCGCTGAAATACATGCATGCCAAGTATGCTGTAAGGGACGGAAGGGACGTCCTCGTGACCAGCGAAAATTACGGATATCCCGGATTCACACCCGGCGGCACATACGGAAACCGTGGATGGGGTGTCATAGTTTACGGAGAACTGGCCCGCGAGCTGGAAGGTATATACAGGTCAGATGTGAGAGACTCTGTTGTATTTCAATGCCCTCCCGGAAAATACACAATAAAGAGCTGGGGCATGAAGGGGGCGCATGCTCCGGTGTTCGGAAGCAGGATATTTGAAGGCCAGAATGTCAGTCTCATAAGCTCGCCGGATTCACTTGAGGACTTGCTCGGCCTCATAAGCTCTGCCAAAAGCAGCATAGATGCAGAGATGTTCTACATATACACGCACTGGGGTTCTGCGTCAAAGGACACAGCTGAAAGCGCGCCAAGCCCTGTGCTGGAGGCGTTGCTGCAGAAGGCAAGGGAAGGCGTGCGCGTTAGGGTGCTGCTCGATTCCACGTATTATGAAATGGACCCAGGCAAAAGCACGAGCAACTACAACACCATAAACTACATCAGCAGCATAGCAGCTGAGGAAGGCATTCCCATAGAGGCCCGCGCCGTAGACCTTGACGGACTCGGCCTGTCCATGCTGCACAACAAGGGAATAATAATAGACGGGAAGAAGGCGCTCGTCTCGAGCATAAACTGGAACGAGAACAGCATAATGAACAACAGGGAAGTGGCTGTACTCCTTGAGGGCGAAAGCGCGTCATACTATTCAGCGGTTTTCGGGCACGACTGGAACCCGGAGCCGCCTGAAGACAGCGGTTTCTGGCCTGCGGCCGCCTCGCTTTCTGTGTTGACTGCGCTGGTTTTATATTTCACAATCAGAAAATTCAAGGAGCGCGGAGTGGTTTTATGAGCGGCAGTATTTTGTGGGGCTCGGAAAAAAGCTGCGTGGCTGTCTGCACGCTCTGGTCCCAGACATCAAGCATCAATGTGCCTGAGGGCAGCTATGCGGTCAAGGGCAATCTCTACTCGGGCAACGGAATAAACGCCATGCTGAGAACGCTGCTGGAAAAGCCGGACATAAGGTACATAATACTCTGCGGAAACGACAGGACAGGCAGCGGAGACGACCTCAAAAAATTCTTTTCAAAAGGCCTTGAGAGCAACGGCCATATCGCGGATTCGCGGGTGCTGATAGACGAAGGTCTGAGGGAGTTTGCTGACGGGATACGGAAGCATGTGGAGTTTATAGACATGAGGAACAGGGAAAGTGAAGTTGCCGGCAAAATAAGCGGGCTTGAGCACAGGCCCCCGTGGAGAGAGCCCGTCAAAGTGCCCGAAAGCGCAGCGAAATCCTCTGACATAAGGGTCATGGACGCTGTCGGTTTCCGCACAGACGGAAAGGACATATCCCGTGCGTGGCTGCGTGCAATAGACACTGTCATGAAGTTCGGTGAATACAAGAAAAGCGAGCACGATGTCATGCAGAAAGAGGTCCTCAACATAATGGCTGTGGTGGAGGAGGAAGGGGACATAGAGGAATGGCTGCCATTCACCAAGGAAGACATTGAAAAGTATTATGAAACCTTCTTCGGCACAGGGGCTGACAAGGGACTGAGCTACACATACGGAAAGAGACTTTTTGAATACATCTCAGATGGAGGCGTGGATAAGTGGAGGAACGAGGCAAGAACCGCATTCAACCAGATAGAGACTGCACTGGAGCATCTCAGAAAAGCACCGCACACCCGAAGGGCTGCTGCCTTCACCTGGTATGTGAAAGAGGACAGCATGTCGGAAAGTCCCCCGTGCCTGACGCAGATAACATGGAACATAAAGTACGGAAAGCTGTTCCAGACAGCGGTCTTCCGCTCGCATGACATGTTCCGGGGCTGGCCCATGAATGCATTTGCGCTCAGGGAGCTGCAGAAGAGGATGGCGAATGAGCTTGGAGTCACTGCTGGAAAGATGACGATAATCTCGAACTCTGCGCACATATACGAGAACAACTTCAGCCAGGCAGAGGAGACGCTGAAGCAGTACTTCACGTGCACGAAGACTGGATTTGTGGAGGACATGCTCGGCTATTTCATCATCTCTCTTGATAACAGTGAAATCAGGGCGCAGTACGTGCTTCCGGATCATACAAAGACGGATTTCGTGTTCAGGGGAAAGAAGGCAGAGGATATATATAAGATGATAACACACGAAGGACTCGTTTCAAGGCTTGAGCATGCAGCATACCTCGGCAGCGAGCTTGCAAGGGCAGAGGAAGCGCTTAAAACAGGGAAGGAATACACACAGAGGTGAATCATGACAGCAAAAGACGGTCTGGAGACTGAAGTCAAGTTCAGAATAGGCAGGGCAGGACCTTACGAGGAAAAGCTCAGGAAGCTCGGTGCAAAGCTCATAGAATCCGGGCTTGAGAGAAACA
>JAGGXP010000022.1 GCA_021163005.1 Candidatus Aenigmatarchaeota archaeon
AGATTCATAGCTATCATTTCGTAGTTAAAAATTTAAACTGATTCCCTCCTGAGGGTTGCGTATCCCAGCAGGGCCGCAAATATGGCTGCAATTACAGCAGCCGCGATGTCTATCAGCATCCAGTCCTGCTCACCTACTGAAAACATGCCTGAAGATGGAAGCCCTTTCTTTGCTGATGCACCCGTCTGCGCATAACTCTGGCTGCCTCCTGATTCAGCGCCGACCCACATCTCTGCGACGACTTCATCATCACCGGAAGGGCCGCTGATGATGAATGAAAGGTCATAGACACCAGGCTCCGCCGGAGTAATCATGTAGTTGACTGTTGTCTTGCCGTTCACATCAACAGTTGATGGGTATTCCAGCCATGTATCCGGCACGCCTGTTATGTGCAGTGAGTAGCTTCCGCTGTCATCCGCGTCTATCTCAATGTGCCCCATGAAAGTCTCATAGGTAATTGTGTTTATGGAATGAGGAATCAGGCGCAGTGAAACAGCTGAAGCTGAAGCGCCGGCTACGGCCAATATTAAGATGAACAGCAACACGATGCCCATGAAAGCGTTGTTTCCCATAATGTCACCAGATTTATGATTATCTAAAGGTAGTAAATTTTATATACTTAACCTGTCTGAGATGTGGAATTCATTATTTAAAGAGCTGTGTGGAATAAACTTGCATGCACCTGAATAAGTCTGACATAATACAGAGAGGGGCCGAGGCTGTCCTTTACAGGCAGGACGGCAGGCTGGTAAAGGAAAGGGTCAGCAAAAGCTACAGGATACCGCAGCTTGACGAAGAGATAAGAAAACGCAGGACAAAAACCGAGGCAAGACTCATGGAAAAGGCAAGAAGATCCGGGGTGTTCGTCCCGAAGTCAGAGATGACAGGAAAATACACCATAACAATGGACTACATAGACGGGGCAAAGCTCAAGGACGCCCTGAACGGCATGAAGCCCCGTGAGCAGAAGGAGGTCGCTGAAAAAATAGGCGCTGTTGTTGCCGCATTGCATGCCGCTGGCATAGTGCACGGCGACCTGACAACTTCCAATATGATATTAAAAGGCAAGGAACTATATGTAATAGATTTCGGACTGGGAAAGACATCGCACAAGGTTGAGGACAAGGCCACAGACCTTTTCCTTCTCTACGAGGCGATAATCTCGGCACATTACGGAATTTCAGAGGAGATGTGGAAAAACATTATAAATATATATATGCAAAAATATTCAACTGCTTCAGAGGTAATGCAGAGATTCGAAAAGATAGGAAAACGCAGGAGATACAAATGAGCGATGATGCAAAGAAAAAGGTGGAGGAAGTCGAAAAGCAGGTAGAGGAAGCTTTCGAGGAAACCAAGAATGCTGGTAGTGCCGAGGAGTCTGAACACGCAGAGTCTGCGCCGGAAGTTCAGCAGCAAACGGAGGGGAAGAAAGACGCTGAACCTGAAGAGGAGACTGAGGAACCTGCTGAGAAAGAGGAGAAGGCACCCCCAGTGGAAAGGGAGACAGACTGGATACCGAAAACCAAACTCGGTAATGATATTCTTGCGGGAAAGTACAAGAGCATTGACGAGGTTCTTGAGAAGGGCGAACTGATACTGGAGCCGGAAATCGTGGATGCCATGATTCCCGACCTGATGCAGGAGGTTATATACATAGGCGGCTCGCCGGGAAAGGGTGGCGGAATCCGAAGGACAGCCACCAAGATGACGGCGAGGATGCACAAGTCCGGCAGGAGATTCAAGCTTTCGGCCCTCGTGGTTGTCGGCAATGGCAACGGCGTTGTGGGCATAGGAAGGGGCATTTCAAAAGAGCACAGAACGGCACTTGAAAAGGCAACAAAGAATGCAAAGCTCAGCGTCATAAGGGTCAGGCGTGGCTGCGGCTCATGGGAATGCGGCTGCGGAGGCAACCACAGCATACCGTTCAGGGTGACAGGAAGGGAAGGCTCTGTCATAGTCACGCTTCTGCCGGCACCGAAAGGTGTGGGAATTGTCGCCAGCGAGGAAGTCAGAAAAATCCTGAAACTCGCCGGCCTCAGGGATGTCTGGGTAAAGACATCCGGCAAGACAGAGACAAGGACAAATCTTGCCATGGCTGTTTTCAGTGCGCTGAAGAACCTTAACAGCGGAAAGGGTGATCTTTGATGGCGGAAAATGAAAGGCCTCTTATCGCGGCAGTTATGCTCAGGGGAACTGTAAAGACGACCAAAGATTCCATGAAGACGCTTTCAGCTCTCAGGCTTCTCAATGTGAACAACTGTGTGGTGGTGCCCGGCGATGACAGCAAGAAGGGTATGCTCAGGATGATTCAGAAGCACATCGCCTGGGGGGAGATTGACAGGGATGTGCTTGAAATGCTTCTTGTGAAGAAAGCAGGCATGGACAGCAAGAAGGCCAAATCCGCTGCGGAGAAGGCGTTCAGGACAGGAAAGCTTGAAGGCGGGAATGTTTTCAGGCTGACGCCACCGACAGGCGGTCTCAGGTCAGTAAGGGTTCCCTACCCAAAAGGCGACACGGGCTACAGGGGAGAGGACATAAACAACCTGCTTAAGAGGATGATATAATGGCAAGGAAAAAGGTTGTCAAGCAACGCGGTCACAGGACACACGGCTACGGAAGTCCCAAGAAGCACAGGGGCAAGGGCAGCCGCGGCGGAAAGGGATGGGCAGGCTCCGAAGGCCACAGGAAGACATTCATACTCAAGTATGCAAGGGACAGAATAGGCAAGCATGGCTTCACGCCAAAGACGACAAAGAAGTTCAGGACCATAAACCTGAGGGAAGCCGCAAAGCTTGCAGGCAGCGGAAAGAGCATAGACCTTTCCAAATTCGGCTACAACAAGCTTCTGGGCACAGGAAATATGAAGGCTCCGCTTGAAATAAAGGTTGACTACTTCTCGGCGAAGGCAAAGGAAAAGGTAGAGGCAGCCGGCGGAAAGATACTATCAGATGCGGCAGCGCAGTCAGTCCCGGATGAGCAGCAGTAATTTAAATTTTTCTTCCATTTTAACTGTTATGAAAGAAATACCTGAGGAATACAGGAATGATGTGATAAAGCTCTGCAGGCTTTACAACATTTTTTATGACGGTAATCTGAAGCCTGATTCCATAACTACGGAAACCCATCTCAAGAATGATCTGGGCTTGAGGCGCATAAACAAACTGGCATTGGAAGATGCACTGGGAAGAAGCTATCCGACAGCAGATGGACTCACGTTCGCATCCGGCATAAGGACTGTCGGCGACGTGATAAATTACATAAACCGGAAATTGGTTCAGCAGTAACCTATTCCTTGCGGCTTAGTCCCTCAAGATAGTGCTTTACAGCCTGTTCCGCAGCATCGCCCCCGAGCCTTTCCCCAAGAGGACTGTTCATGTCTTCGGGGAGCACGTAAGCCGAAACATTGTCATCATCTATGCTGATAAGCACAGTCCGCACTTGATTTCTGTACGGGCATCCCTCGCTATCGGAAAATGTCACCCTGACTGCAGCATCAAGGTGCATTATCTCCTCCACATCATCTATGAAATTTACAGGCAGTTGTTTCTCCTTTGTTATCTCAGGCAGCCTGTAATCGGGGTCTATCTGGCTGAAGAACCATTCCCTCGCGTCACCGGAAAGTTCGCCCTTCCAGCCATCGCTGTAAACACGGGCACTTCCCTTTTCGAGATCGTAAACGACATAAAGCTGCCGCCCCCTGTATGCGGGCTCGATGTCGGCTGAGTCCGGAAATGTTATTCTTTCCGCGCCACGCGTTCCCCTGAGAACCATAATTCTGTTTTTTCAGGAAGCAATAAAAACCTTAATAGCCACCCAACAGACTTTAATATAAATACTAAAAATTCATATAATTAGAATCCAATAACAGTTATTAGTGATTTGAATGGGTCTTGAAGAGTCATACATGAATTTTCTGGAGCACCTGCCGGGGATCAGGGATCCCCTCAAGAAGCTCAGCTTCAAGGAGAAGCTGAAATACACAGGGCTTGTGCTGCTTGCATTCTTCGTGATGTCCCAGATAATGGTCTACGGCATACGCGTAGAGGGGCTCCAGCAGCTCAAGGTCTTCGAGCTGCTTCTCGCTTCCAAGTTCGGTTCGCTGACGACGCTGGGTATCGGCCCCATCGTGGTCGCGGCCATAATACTGCAGCTGCTTGTGGGCTCCAAGATACTTCCCTGGGACATGACAACGGAAAAGGGCAAGATGATATTCCAGGGCACGCAGAAGGTGCTCACCATAGTGCTTTGCTTCGTGGAAGGCGGGATATACGTGCTCTTCGGGGCCATACCGGCAGCCCCTGGATTGGCATGGATAGTGATACTCCAGATAGCTGCAGGCGGGATATTCATACTCTTCATGGACGAGATAATATCCAAGTGGGGATTCGGTTCCGGCGTCAGCCTCTTCATACTCGCCGGTGTGTCAACAGGCATAATAACGAGGATGTTCAATCCGTTCGCACTGTGTTCAGGCGCCGGGTGCCTGTCCATATTCACCAACCCAAGCGGAACCTCGCTGTCTTTCCCGTCTATTGAGATGCAGAACCCTCCACTTGGGGCAATACCTCAGATATTCTACTATCTCGCGACAGCCGACCCGCTGAACGCACTTCTGCTGGGAATACTGCCCACGCTGGCCACCTTCCTTGTGTTCCTTCTTGTCATTTTCCTGCAGAACATCAAGGTCGAGATACCGCTTGCATTCGGCTCGATACGCGGCTTCGGCAGGCGCTGGCCGCTCAACTTCCTCTACACCAACGTCATACCTGTCATACTCATAGCTGCGCTTCTAGCCAATGTCGGTCTCATGGGAAGGATGGCTGCGCAGCCCGTTGACCCGGACTCCGGAAAGATATGCGGCATCCTCGGCTGCTTTGAGAACAATTCGCCTGTTTCCGGTCTCGTGTACTACCTCAGGCCTCCCAATTCACAGGGAGTCGCCGGTATGGCCATATTCATGGGGCTGTTTGCGCTCATAGGGGCATTCAGCGCCGGTTATATCAAGAAGCCCGCCTGGAAGCTCTCCATGGGAATGATACCTGTCGGAGCGCTCGTGTGGCTTGGGCTTGTCTATGCAATGGGCCTTACTGGAATGGCTATCACGATGACGGATATCATACGCATTCTCGTGTATTCGTCATTCATGATAGTCGGCGCCACGGTGTTTTCGGCGTTCTGGGTGTCAACTTCAGGCATGGATGCGGGCTCTGTTGCTGAGCAGATACATTCAACAGGCATGCAGATACCCGGCTACAGGCGGGACATAAGGATAATAGAGCGTGTGCTGAACAGGTACATACCCGGACTTGCTATTTTGGGTGGAATGGCCATAGGCCTTCTGGCTTCCTATGCAGACCTCACCAATGCCATAGGCAGCGGCACGGGCATACTGCTTGCCACAATGATAGCGTACCAGCTCTATCAGGAGATAACCACGGAATACGCGGATGACATGCCTCCGATAGTCAGGAGGCTGCTGGGGAAGTGATCTTATGAACATACTGATAACAGGTGTCCAGAACCCGGTGGAGGAATCCATAATAAAAATAGCTGTGGAGCGCATAGAAGCCAAGGCAAAAATCAGGCTGCTGAGCTTCAGCGACTTCATGGACGATGCAGAAAGCCTCCGGGACGAGCTGAAGCTGCTGAAGAACACGCAGAAAAAGATAAGGGACAATGTCCAGATGAAGGTCATAAAGGGCTCCGGGCATTTCATACTGAACGGATACTTCACCGTGAAGACTAAGCTTGGATACTTTCCTGTCATAACAGGTGCTGTCATGGAAGTCTTAAAGCCGGATATAATAGTGCATATAGCTGTTGACCCGCTGGCGCTGGAAGGAAAAATAGATAACCAGGAGTCATTCAGGATGCACCAGAGCGCCGAGAGGGTCGTGGCCCTTTCCATGGCAGCTGCTTCCGGAGCAGGTGTGAAGATAATATCATGCGGCATCGACGAGTCGAGAAAGGCGTCTGACGAACTTTACGACCTTCTTAAAAACCTTGTGGTGAAAAAATGACGCCTTTTCTGGAAGTTACGCTTATCTCTCTTGGGCTGTCTCTGCTCATAACCCTGATTTACAGGTTTCTCACAAATCCCGACGAGATGAGGAAAATAAAGGACGACATGAAGTTTTACAAAGAGAAGATGAACCAGGCAAAGAAGTCCGGCGATACAGCCAAGATGAACGAATACGCATCCGAGATGATGAAGATGAGCCAGAAGCAGTTCCAGTACAGCATGAAGCCCATGATTGCGACAATGCTCGTGTTCTTCCTTCTTCTTGGTTGGCTCAACACGAGCTTCGGCGGCGCGGTTGTTGACTTCAGCAAGAACGAGACCGTATTCACTTATGACGGCGTGCAGCATCAGGCAAGCTATGAGAAGTCCCCGGACGGGTTCATCACAGCAGTGGACCTCGACAATGACGGATCTTTCAGCGACAGCGAGAAGTTCTCAAAGGGTGATGTATTTGAATACCGGGATGCATACTGGAGGCCTGTGGCAAAAACCGATGGCTTTCTTTTCTTCACGCACGAAGTGGAAGACGTCGTGCATTTCGAGATGCTCGTGGCAAAAATGCCGTTTGAGCTTCCATTCCTCGGCAGCTACCTTTCGTGGTTCTGGTGGTACATATTTATAAGCTTCCCGGCTACATTTATCCTGAGAAAGCTGTTCGGAGTCGAGTAACTTTTTAAAGGCGAAACAACGTAAACTAATAAAAGGTTTTGCAACATACATGTAACCTATTGGTGATATGCTATGCCAACACCAGCACAAAGATCAAGAAGCTTCAGAAAGAGAAGGGTGGCAACTCCAGGCGGAAAGATAAACATACACTACACGAAAAAGAAGCCTGCTGTGCCGAAATGCGGCAGCTGCGGAAAGAGGCTGCACGGCGTGCCGAGGGCGCTGCCTTCTGATGTGAAGAAGCTTCCGAAGAGCCGGAAAAGGCCGGAAAGGCCTTACGGCGGAAATCTCTGCCCGGAATGCGCCAGGCAGAAGATTAGAATAAAAAACATGGAGAGATGGGAAAATGATTGAAACAGGAAGGGTATGCGTCAAGACAGTCGGCAGGGAAGCCGGAAAATTCTGCGTAATTCTGGATGTCTTGAAGGACGGATTCGTCCTGGTGACCGGACCCAAGGCTGCGACAACTGTCAAGCGAAGGAAATGCAGCATACATCATGTTGAACCAACACCGGTGACTGTCAAGATAAAGAAGAATGCATCCGACGACGATGTTCTGGCGGCTTACAAGCAGGCAGGAGTCTTCAAGAAGCTCGGCATAAAGGAGCCCACGGCAAAGGAAATAGAAAAAGCCAGGGATGCCGAGAGGAAGAGGCTCGCGAAGGCCAAAACCGAAAAGGCCAAGCCGGAAGCGAAAAAGAAAGAACCTGAGGCAGAGCCTAAAAAAGCTGAAGAAAAGCCGGAAGCAGAAAAAGCCGCGCCTGCAAAGAAGGAACCCGCCAAAAAGAAGCAGGAAGCAAAGACTGTGAAAAAGCCGGCAGCCAAGAAAGCAGTGAAAAAGACTACCAAGAAGGCAGAGCCGAAGAAGAAATAAAGCCTTCTTTTTCTTTTATTTTTACATGCTTCTTGAGAACTTGAGCAGCTCTATTTCGCCTACGCCGTCTATGGCATTCATCTGCTCTTCGAGCTCTTCCTGCTTTCCGCCCTCGTCGGGGACCATTGTTGTGAACTTTATGGCAGTGACGCCGAAGCCTATTGGCTCTTCCTCTATCCTCTGGTGCTTTATGGCCTCAAGGCCAGCCTTGACCTGCTCCAGCTTGCCGGGTTCAGCCGGGAGAATCTTGTAAACGAGTATCACGTCTCCCATAAAATCACGGTCCCTCGAAGCCGCACTTGCTGCATTTGTATTTCACAGAAAGCCGCCTGCACTTCTCACACCTGACTATCTCCTCGTTCAGGCATGCCGGACACTTGAAGCGTATCCAGTAGTTCTCTGTTTCCACATTCTTCCCGCATGATGTGCATGTAAGCGCCATGTTATCACTGAATTTAACTTAATATGGCAGGCGGGTATTTAAATGTTGTTGAACGGACCCGCGGGGAATTTCCGAATCCCTTTGCGATGTTTTTTATGTTACCTTCGCAAAGGGTTCATTTGAACCCCGGACCTCTGGATCCGCAATCCAGCGCTCTGTCCAAGCTGAGCCACGGGCCCTTATACTGCCTAAAGACGACTTTTTCCATTCTGTGAAGGTCGTCCAGCTTGTGAATTGCATAAGGCCTGCTTTGTCCATACCTTTTAAGGACGACCTGTTCATTCTGTTCAAGTCGTCATACTGCGTTCCTGTTCGATTATTCTTTGTCCGTCATATGCATGCAGGCGGCTTGCATTGCTGTTCGGTTCTGCTTTGTGCATTCATTTAAGAGGGCGGCGCTTTTTATTCTTTAAGAGCAACACAGGCTGTTAACGGTCAGCGGCCGTATTTCCTGAGAGTGTCCACTTCATCTGGTGTGAGCTCAAGGTCTTCGGGCATGCCTGTTCCTTTTTTCGCCATCAGCATCAGGAACGGCAGATATTCCAAGCTGGCTGTATGCTTTGAGCAGTGCGCATGCCGGGCTATCTTGCCTGATACGCTGTCCATCACCAGCCTTCTGAACCTGCTTCTTGCAAGAAGCATTATCCTGTCAGGATACCTTATTCTGTCAGGCCTGATGAAGTCACCCTTGCGCAGGCAGGCTATGCCTGACATGAGATCCACCATGTAGGCCTTGAAGCGCCAGTTCTGCTGCTTCTGCACATGTCCCCTGTATATGTCGGCCCTGGAGAGTGTGTCATAGGCGGCCGCTATGAATCCCGGATCGCTGCTTGTCTTCATTATGTTGCTTTCAAGCCACAGGAATATGTCGTCCGGGTCGGCGTCGGCGTCCCTTATGCTTTTCCTGTTCGCAGTGATGGACTGCGTCCGCATTATGCCGACAAGCACGTCCTCGAGCCCCTTCCTTCTCTCCCTGAAGCCGATGGACATGAAACCGTCTTCACCTACATCACTGTTGCCGAGGGACAGCATCTGGAAGTCCAGCACAGCTGACCTCACGTCGCCGTCAGACCATCTCGCAAGGCCGTTGATGACGTCATCGCCTGCATTTATGCCCTCTTCTGAAGCTATCTTCCTGAGGAATGCCGCTATTTCGGTGCGCTCCACCTTTCCCATCCTTACCTTTTTGCAGACCTTCTTGATGGGCCTGAGTTTGGGGTCGTCGATGTCATTCACAGTTATGATAACAGGGAATTTCGAGTGCTCTATTATCTTGGCTATTGAGGCCGCGCCGCCCCTGTCGCTCCTGCCGCTCATGGAATCGGCCTCGTCCATGAGTATGATCTTGCCGCTGTGGAACAGCGTCTTCTGCTTAGTGGCTTCGGAAAGCCCCCCTATGTCCCTGGCGTTCCTGCTGTCAGATGCGTCCATGGAAACGAGGAAGTCTCCCCTTTCCCTGGCGAGAAGCCCTGCGAGCAGGGTCTTTCCGGTTCCCGGCGGTCCGTAAAGTATGAGCCCGGTTCCGGGCCTCCATGACTGCAGGTATTTTCTTGCGGCGTCCACAGCGTCCCTCTGACCAGCCATCCCGTCAGGCGTTTCAGGCATGTATTTCTCTGTCCACAGCTTCATGGGAACCAATCCTATTTTGGAATGCTGCTATTAATATGAAAAACAAGATTAAATTATGGACAGGCCCGGCGGGATGAAAAAGATGCTGTCAGGAATCAGGATGCCCCAAAAGCTCAGGAAAATGCTGTTCCGGGTGCTTGTGAGGATGATGGCAAGCACATTCGTTGCCTTTGCCGTACCGTTCGTTGCTGTCGCAGCGCTGGGGCTTGTTTTCCAGCTGGTCCCGTGGATATTCAGGACAGGCGTCACAGACATAGATCCCCTGCCCGTGCTTCTTTACGCCCTGCTGGCGGGATTCGCGTCCGCGTATGTCAGGTACAGGACAATGAAGAGGTTCTCGCGCATAGAGGTCTACAGGAGCCACGAAAACAGCGATGAGAAGAATGACCGGGCTTCCTCCAAAAACTGACCATAGTCAAACGCCGTGAGCATGCCCGTTATGCCGGGAGGCGCAGGCGGCTCCGTGACATTGACATAGACATGGCCTATGGCGCACTGGCCCGACAAAACACACGGTTCCACAGGAGTTTCGTTCTCCAGAGACATGTTCAGCGAAAGGGCTTCGGATGCCGATGCCTGCACGGACGTGAGCAGGATGAATGACACGAGCAGCGCGGATGCCAGAAGATTCATGATAGAATTTTTGGAGAGCAGAAATTAAAAAGCGTCTGCTTTCCC
>JAGGXP010000039.1 GCA_021163005.1 Candidatus Aenigmatarchaeota archaeon
GTTTCAAGGTCAGGGTCTGATGCGCCGTAATAATAACGATAAGGGAGTTCCTGCACGGCCATGGGCAGCGTTGCGCTCAGATTCTCAAGCGCAGGCGGGTCGTTCACATTCAGGACGGAGATGTTTATGAGCATGTATTGCGTCAGGTTCTCCTGGACGCCGTCCGTGCTGCCGTTGTCCGTGAGCGTGACGTTGAGCGTGTAGTTGCCCACATAGTTGTTGTTCGCAATAAGGTCTATGATACCAACAGAACTTGCGTTCGGATAGCCAGTGTTGTTGGTGTTTATGGGGAAAAAGCTTGCGTTGGTGTATATGGAGTAGTTGCCCGTGGTGTCGTTCCACACGAGCGTCGTGGCGTTGAACAGAAGCGTGTCATTCTCTATGTCCGTGCCGTTGAAAGCCACGTAAAGCCTTTCGCTCTGGTTCACCTGCACATCCGTGCCATTAAGCGGGACAAGCGACGGAGGGTCGTTTACATTGGTGACGTTGAACCAGACAACCTGCCACGCAGTTGCGTTGTAGCCGAACTGCTGGGAGCCGTTGTCCGTGACCGTGAAATTCAGCTGGTATGTGCCGACGTCCCAGTTGGTGGGAGTGAAGTTGAGTATGGTGAGGTTGTCTTCGGATGTAGTGAAGTTGAAAAGCGTGCAGTTGTCCGTCGGGTATGGTATCCAGTGCGCCTTCTGGCAGCTGACGAATGTCAGGTTGAACACGAATGGCGTGTTGCTCTCCTCGTCCGTTGCGGTTATGACGGATTCCGGGTTGGCTGTCTCGTTGAATTCCGTATCCTCAGTGGCGCTCGTCGGAAGCGTGCTCATGACCGGGGCGTCGTTGGTGAAGTTGACATTGATGAGCATGTAGGCGGTGTCCGACGATGAGTCCGTGTCAGTAACGGTGAAAGTGACATTGAACAGCGAGGGGTCGCTGTTGCTGGTCACGAGTATGGTGAAGTGTCCGGAAGCGTCAAGTGACATGTAGGTGTCACCCCAGCCGCTGGAACCGTGACCATATGTAAGGGAGCCCTGGTCTTGATAATCGTCATCAGTAGAATTGAGATTCAGATAGTAGTGTGCAGTCTGGTCCTCGGAGGTGCTGAGGTTCTTCAGCGGGCCGCCAGCAGAATACCTGTCGAATATACATGGAGGGGAATTGGTTATGGTGACGCCGCCTGTGTCTGACAGCGTCAGGTCGTCATAGAGGCTGCTTGTGCAGTTGACCTTCCACTCACGGTCTCCCTTGTAGGTGAAATTGGTGTGGTACTGCCAGTAGCCTAAGGTCTCATTGTATGTCATGTTTATCCAGGGTGTGAAGCTTCCCGTCTTGTTCAGGCTTATCATGCAGTTGCCCGTTGTGTTGTCTATTGCATCAGATGTGCTGTTGGTATAGTTGGCATAGAAGTATACGTCCCAGGAGCTCGACAATGACTTGAATGCGTTGCAGTCCTCTGAGAAGTATGGCTGTGTATTGGTTGGATATGTGTACTTAAGCATTCCCCCGCCCTTCGCATCTGTCTGGTCCCATATCGTCAGATTGGAATCAGTGCCAGACGTGCTCGTGGTGAATCCCGTGAAATTCGGCATCATGAATGCGCTGGTGAAGAACACGACTGAAAGGACACCAAGAATAGCAACAAGCCTAAGCGTTTCGTCCATTTTTACCTGTTAATTAATTATCCGGCAACGTTAAAATAGGTTAGTCAGCAGAAATAGCAGCCTCCGGCAGCGCAGAAAAGAGGTGGAAATCGCGGCTTCCAACAAATTTATATCATCATTGGCCAGTTATATATATGGATGACGAGGCCTTTCTGAAGGCAAAACTGCCCGAATACCAGAAGATTATTTCAAGCATAAAGAAAGAGATAGGCAAGATAGTTGTGGGGCAGGAGGAGATTATAGACACCATACTGACAGGCCTCATGGCAAACGGCCACATACTGCTCAAGGGAGTGCCGGGCATAGCCAAGACCGTTCTCATCAGGACGCTGGCAGCTGCATCCGGCGGGCAGTTCAACAGGATACAGTTCACCGTGGACCTTCTTCCGACAGACATAACCGGGCTCACGGCTTACAACGAGCAGAAAGGCTTCTATGTCATAAAGGGCCCGGTGTTCGCCAACTTCGTGCTTGCTGACGAGATAAACAGGGCGCCTCCGAAGGTGCAGTCTGCCATGCTCGAGGCGATGGCAGAGAAGCAGGTCACCATAGGCAAGGAGACGTTTCCCATGCTTAACCCGTTCTTCGTGCTTGCCACCGAGAACCCCATAGAGACGAGCGGCACGTATCCGCTTCCGGAAGCCCAGGTCGACAGGTTCCTGTTTCAGGTCAACATGACATACCCGAAGTTCGACGAGGAGATTGAAGTCATAAAGAGGAACATACAGATAAAGTCATTCGATGACTACGGGCTGAAGGCCGTGACGACGCCTGAAAAGATAGTCGAGATGCAGGAGACTGTCAAGAAGGTCTATCTGGGACCGGAGGTAGAGAAGTACATAGTCCAGATAGTCGATTCAACGAGGCATCCGAAGAAATACGGCATAGAGTTCGGAAAGTACATAGAATGGGGTGCTTCGCCGAGGGCTTCCATTTACCTGTTCATAGCATCCAAATCACTGGCCATGATGAAAGGCGATACATTCGTCACGCCGTCGCATGTCAAGGAGGTCGCCTACAATGTCCTGAGGCACAGGATAATTCTCAACTATGAAGGTCTGGGAGAAAACATAAAGACAGATGACATAATATCTGAAATTCTTTCAAAAGTCCCGGTGCCGTAGATGGTCGAAAAGTTGAGAATGGACATACCTTCTGTGATAAGGGAGCTTGAGGTAGCCCTGAAAGTGCTCACAGAGGCACGGATAATGAGCCGCTACAGGCGCGTCTTCAAGGGAAAGGGTCTGGAATTCGAGGATTTCAGGGATTACACGACCAGCGACGACGCATCTCTGATAGACTGGAAGGCCAGCAAGAGGTCGAATAAGATCGTCATAAGGCGCTTCAAGGAGGAGAGGGACATGAACATCTTCATACTACTTGACGTGAGCTCAAGCATGCTCTTCGGCTCGACCGAGAAGCTGAAATACGAATACGCGGCAGAGATGGTTGCAGCGCTTGCCAATTTCGTGCTCCAGAGCGGAGACAGGGTCTCTCTCGTCATGTTCACGGACAGGGTCGTAAGGTATGTCAAGCCCGGAAAGGGCATAAACCACTTCTACATAATGCTCAAGCACCTGCTCAATCCGAGATACTACGGAGGAGGGTTCAACATAGGCAGTGCCCTGAACTTCATAATGAATACAACAGGAGAGAAGAGCATAGCGTTCCTCATATCAGACTTCATAGGCATGGAGGAAACATGGGAAAGGAGCATAAAGCTGTCCGCAGGGAAGTTCGACGGTATAGCTGTAATGGTAAGGGACCCGCGTGACGAGAAGCTGCCGCCTGGGACGGGCCAGGTTGTCATAGCTGACCCGTATTCCGACAAGGAAATGCTCGTCGACGACAACAGACGCGACAGGGAGGAATACGAGCGGTACGTGAGGTCGCAGGAGGAGCAGCTGCGCAAGTCGCTCATGGCAGGCATGTGGGACTATGTAGAGGTCTCCACAAAGGACAGCTTCGTGATGCCCATAATAAAATTCTTCAAGAGGAGGGAATTGCTATTGAGGTAATGTTTTCCAATCCATTGTACCTGTGGTTCTTCGGCTTTATACCGGTGCTGCTGGCCGTGCATTTCATCAGCATAAGGAAGATAGAACGAAAGGCCATGCTCTTCGCCAACTACAGGGCAATGGAACATGTGTTCGGCAAGAAGATACTGAACAAGAACTATCCGCTGCTGCTGATAAGGATGCTCGTGCTGGTGTTCCTGATACTCTCTGTTGCAGGAACAGTGCTGGTCTATGAGGGGTTCATTTCTGACTTCGACTATGCCATCGCCATGGACGCATCTGCGAGCATGATGGCAAAAGACTACCAGCCGACAAGGCTCGGGGCTGCAAAGGACGCGACCGCTGAATTCATACAGTACACTCCTGAGGGAACAAAGATTAGCCTGCTCAGCTTCTCGGGAACGCGTCTCGTCAATCAGGTGCTCACAGATGACAAGCAGAAGCTGCTCGATTCCCTTGGCTCAGTGAGTGTGATGATAGAAGGAGGAACAGCAATAGGCGAGGCCATAATATCTGCTACAGAGACACTTACAAACGCTGGCAAGAAGCGGGCTGTCATACTGCTGACAGACGGGCAGAACAATGTAGGGACATCAATAGACGATGCACTGTCATATGCAAAGAAATACAATGTTGCTGTGAACACAATAGCCATAGGCACAAAGGAAGGTGGAAAAGTGGGTGATACGGAGTTTTATGTCGGCGTGGACACGGAAATCCTCAAAAGGATAGCCGAGAGCACCGGAGGGACATTCACATGGGCAAAGAACACACAGGAGATAAAGGACGCATTCACAAAAATAGCAGGCGGCAGCGAACAGAGGATTGAAGTCGACCTTACCGGCTATTTTATGGCATTTGCACTTTCTCTCTTCATAGCCGAGCTCATACTCGTAAACACAAAATTCAGGACAATACCCTAGGATGAAAGAAGCTGTTCCTTGTATCGCTTGACCAGTTCGTTGTAGATGCTTATTATTCTTCTCGTTTCAGGATATATCCTCTTCTTTATCTCCGAGGGAAGCGTGTCATAAATCACCCTCAGGCTTGTGTAGCTGTCCATGGCATCGCTGTATTTCTTCGATGCGAGGTTCTCTTCTGCCCTGACAATGAGCGTCCTTATCCTGTCTATTTTCTCCTTATCACTTTTCTGCACTGAAATCCTTGCCTCTATTTTCATGTCCTCTTCAGAAGGCACTTCCTTCGTCTCTGTGTCTTTTTTAAGCCCCGGCACAGCTCCAGGCTCTTTTGGCTCCGGCTCCTTTTTCTTCGAGACAGTCACGATGCTCTCTTTTATGGCTTCCGCCTCTTTGGTGGTTTCCGGTTTTTTGGCAGGGACATGTTCCACATCCTCTATGACGTCATCGCGATGGCCAGTCATGTCCCTTATCACTTTTATGGACTTGCCCAGCATGAAGAAGAATTCCTGGCTGGTTATCCTGTGGCCGCTGTATTCGGTCTGTGACATGAGCATGGTGTAGTCCATTATCTCCTTTCTCAGCTTTTCGTCGAGCCCCTTCTTTGAAATCTCCTCGTTGAGCTCCAGATAGGCAAATTCGTAGGAAAGGTCGAAAAACTCGCTGAAGAATTCCCTCATTACCTTCTTGAGCTGTCTGAAGAGCTCATCAGGACTTTCGTTGCTTGAGGCGTCGCTTATCTTCTTTATCTTTTTCAGGAAAAGCCTGCCGAGAACAGCTTCCTTGCTGAGCTCAACATCCCTGAGCTTTCTCAGACCCGTGTATTTTTTCACGAGCAGGAATATGAGAGCTGCGAGAATGCCGGCTACAGCCACGAGTGCGTATGTCACAATGCTCATTCTTCCCCTCCGCCGCGGACCCTTCTGTATACGTAGAGCAGCACGGTCTCCTTTCTGTATATGTATAGTAGTATTGAAGCCACTATTAATAGGATTATCACGAGCGAGAATACCATGATGTTCAGCCAGAAGTCCGTGCAGTCCTCGGCACAGCCAAACAACTCCCCTGCCTCGCATTTCTGGTTTCCGCAGACAGGCACTTCGGGAAGCGTGAGGCACGGCCTGCATGGGCCGCCGCAGTCTATGCCTTCTTCGCAGTCACCGTTTACATGGCAGTTCTGTATGCCGTCAGAGCATGTGGGACAGGGCTGGCACGGACCGCCGCAGTCTGTCATTATCTCGCAGTTTCCGTCATGGCAATTGAGCATGCCGTCATAGCAGGTGGGATTTGGTGTATATGTGCAGTTCCTCTTTTGAATGGGTTCATGCAGCGGCTTGGGGCATTCGGCGAGGTCAATACATGTCCTCAGCTGTATGCCTTCTGACGAGCAGTCTGACCATGCCGTGCATCTCCAGTTCTCTATGCATACCGGAATACTCCAGCCGCCGCCATGCCCGCCGGGAGGCGAAGGCGGCTTCCTCTCAAGGACTATCAGCGTCCAGTTGTGGCTGTCCGTAAGAGGGTTGCCCACATAGCCGTCGTCTGCAATGACAGTTATATTGTAAACCCCTGAGGATTCGTACGATGCACTGAAATTGTAGGCATACACATCAGTGGCCACGAGGTTTCCGTTCGCGTACCATTTCGTTGAAACCGTGTTCGTCCCCGTTTCCGGGTCAATAACTGTTATGTTGAAGGGCTGGACGAATCCCTCGTACATCGTCACGTTTTCCTCGTACGGGTTCCACTCCGTTATGTTTGGCGGCTGGTTGACGCCGAGTATGACTGTGAAGTTGCCGAGCTGGTAGTCCAACCCGCCGTTGCCGTCGTAAACTGTGTAGTTGACGGTGTAGTTGCCCACATCAGGAAGCAGTCCACGGTAATGGATTATGCCTGTGGATGCATCGGGATAGAAAATCGTGCAGTTTTTCTCAGCAGGCTCCCTGTTGGGCTGTTCGCAGTCCACGAAGTCGGCTCCGTATGTGAGTGTGTCCCCGTCCTCGTCGGTGGCGTTCATGTCGAAGTCGAACCACATGCCTGTCTGCAGGGTGACGACCGTGAGATTGGTCTTGTTTTCGAGCACAGGGGGATCGTTCCTGTTGTGGACCACTATTGATATCCAGTCCGTCTGGACTGTTATGTCTCCGTCGTCAGCATAGAACTTGAAGTTGTGCGTGCCCACTTCAGACTGCACCGGCATGAACGTTGCATTGCCGGTGGTGTCGTTCATCTGGAAAAGCTCAGGAGGTATGTCGAAGTATGTCAGCGACTCTGTGTACGGCGGCGGAAGGTGCATATCAGGGTCGTCCGCTATGACGCTGAGTATGTAGGGATAGTCCTCCCATATGTCAATCTGGCCGTTCAGATATTTAAGATGTGGCGGGTTTGGCTGTGTCTGGAGAGTATATTTATCGACTGAGCCGGATGTCTGGTTGTATATCCATATGGCTGTTATGTTCGGCTCGTCGTTTCTGTTAGTTATGTTGAATATGGTCGCATTGCCCTTTGAAAGCCCGCAGATGGATTCGGTGGCTGAAATAAGCACAGAATGAACGCCTACATTGTCGTTAGTCGGCGTGAAATCCACTATTCCCGTGTCTGTGGTTATGTCGAAAAGCGTGGTATTGTCGCCGAAAGTCACCGAGCCTGTTCCCTCTCCTGTTGCATTGAAGTCGTAAACGTAGTTGAAGTCCTGCTGGACTTCATGGTATGAGGCGCCTGATATGACAGGCGAGGTTGCAGTGCAAAGCTGTATGATTCCTTCTGCAGTGGGTGCATTTCCGGCAGCCGGGGTTTGCACCTGCTTTATGTTTTCAGCGGCAAAAAGGTTTATAGTTGAAACCAGAATCATTATTACAGACAACAGAGCTAAGAAATTGTTGTCAATGGTTAATTTGAAGACAGCCATATTTATTATTGGAAGGAAAACTATAAAATAAATAGAGAAATCATATCTTTCTCAGAATTACTGTCATTATACCATTATAGTAACTGTCTAATTTTGTGTTTTTTGGTATAGCCACTGCTACCTCAATTTTCCGTGTTTCATGAGGCTCCATTATGAAATCGTTGTCAGAGACATAAACAAATTGACTTATATTGCCCTCGGTTTCTATTGTGACAAGTGTCCTGATATCATTCACTGATATGTTCACATGTTTAAGGGCCCGTGCGCCTGGTGGGACATAACCAAAATGCATGGCTTCTGAACTCACATCAAAACCAAGTTCATTTATTACGTAGACATCCATACCAAATTTCTGTATTTTATATACGCTGCTGTAATAATTGCTCCATACAAAGAATGACAAAAACAATGATATCAATGAAGCAGCTAACAAAACATAAAGGAAGGGATGCAATTTCTTGTTTGAAAGGAAGGTGAACATATATAACCGCCACTTATTTCTTTTTCTTCTTTTTGTATATTACTGCCATAATTACGGCGAGGACAGCCACTGCTATAATCAGTAATAAGAGCAGCATGTCAAAATAGGGCTTTATTTCAATGTCTATTTTCTTTTCCGTCACTTTGTCGAGATAATAGACTTCAAACTTCAGCTGATATTTACCTTCTTCAAGTCCATGCGTATCCAGATAGAGCATAACATCTTTGCTTGTCCATGCATCTATGTCAAATGTTTCGCTCTTCATGCTTGAAATCTCTTCTCCGTCTTTTAGCAGATTCATCACAATATATGTATTGTTTATCTTCTCGTTCCAGTAGCTGTCAATTGTAAGTACAAACCTGGATATTTCATCCAAATGAAGGGGAGAATCGTAAGTTATGTTCTCTATTTTAAGCATGACGTCGCCTACCTTGAATTGCTTGGCCAGTATGAGTGGTCTTTTTCCGCCATAAGTAATTGTTGCATTGGCTATGTATTTCCCTGGTTTTACCCCATTTGTGTCCCATGTTGCACTCATTGATGACTCTCCTTTGCTTTCAACCAAAACACTGTTTGGGTATAATGTAGCAAGATTTTGTTTTGTGGCTTCTTCGGAAATCTTTATTATGCCAGTGGCTGTTACATTTTCTGTACCAAAGCTGGAAAGTGATATTGTCAGAGGAACAGGGTCGCCTAATTTGGTATTTTCAACACTAATCCGGCCTTCCAGATATTTACCCGGATAAGGAACCAGAATGGTTATCTTCAGGCCAACTGAAGCAACAGCTGAAACTCCTGAAGTCCCGCTGCCGGATAATTTTTCCGGATGTTCTTCTGCTCTTACAGACACGATATGCTTTCCCGGTTTTTCAATTTCCTGCGGGAGTTTTATGAAAATGGTAAAATAGCGAACCTCTCGGGGATTCAGTACGGTCTCATTAAGATTTGAAGTTACATAATCTTTAAGGTCGCCTTCAATAGCCAGTTTTATGGGCAATGGACCATCGCCTGTATTTCTTACATAGCCCGTGAATGAAGTGTCGAGACCGGGTTCAAAACGATAGCTTGCTCCGGGAGGTGATATTCCTATGGCAGAAGCTGTCTGTGAATTTAAAATTAATAAAAAAATCACTGGTGCAGCAACTAACAAAAGCCATTCATTGCCGAAGCTTCTTGTGAAAGCCATACATTATATTGTGGATTGGTCTGTTTTATATTTTGAGCCTTAAACCATCAGCCAATATCAGCCTGGAAACGCAGTGTGGCACCTTTTGCTCCTGCCGGCTCGCCGCTTGGTGCGGTGATGTTGATATTAACGTTCAGTACATTGTAGCCATTCTCTTGACTAAGGTTGTATACCACATTGGCAGGATCTGTGCTTGGCCATCCTGGAGCAGCAGGCACCTGCGTAAGCCCGTCTGGGTCGTCGGAGCCGCCGTACCACAGCGCCTGCGTACTGCCGTTGCTTGTGGCATTGAACTTGAAGTATTCAGATGTGCCCGTCTGCGTCTCCCAAAGGTAATCAGTTGAGAGCATGCTCATTGAGACGTTGACATCAACAGAGCCTATGTTCCTGAGTGCGAATGGGGCGGGACCACTTGGATTCAAATCACTTGTGGCATTTGATTCCCCGACAGAAAGGTCGCCGAAGTCTATGGCATTCTGAAAAAGCTCTATGGCAACCTCGGCAGGCAGCGTGACATTGGCTTCGCCTGACTGCGTTGGCTGGCTGATCAGTCCGGTAGTAGCGACCGGTTTCTGTGCCATAAACATTGTCATTATGATATTGCTCGTTAGTGAAAGGGTTATAGCAAAGACTAAGAGTACTGCCAAAAGGTTGTTTCCTATATGTAGTTTCATACTCCTCTACCTAATTAAATGAAATAAAAAAACAAAGGCGTTGCGCCTATCCAATATCAGCCTGGAAACGCAGTGTGGCACCTTTTGCTCCTGCCGGCTCGCCGCTTGGTGCGGTTATGTTGAGCTCGATCAGAAGTGTGTCCTCATCGTCTTTTTCCGAAAGGTTGTATACCACATTGGCAGGATCTGTGCTTGGCCATCCTGGAGCAGCAGGCACCTGCGTAAGCCCGTCTGGGTCGTCGGAGCCGCCGTACCACAATGCATAAGTGCTGCCGTTGCTTGTGGCATTGAACTTGAAGTATTCAGATGTGCCCGTCTGCATCTCCCAAAGGTAGTCAGTTGAGAGCATGCTCATTGAAACGTTGACATCAACAGAGCCTATGTTCCTGAGTGCAAGTGGTAATGGACCACCTGCATTCAAACCGCTTGTGGCATTTGATTCCCCGACAGAAAGGTCGCCGAAGTCTACACTGCTGTTGACGAGCTCTATGGCAACCTCGGCAGGCAGCGTGACATTGGCTTCGCCTGACTGCGTTGGCTGGCTGATCAGACCCTCAAATGGCAATCTTCCCTGAAAGTTGGACAAGACCGACATTGTGCTTGCTATGCTTATTGCCATTGCCGCCACAACCAGCACTGCCAAAACATTGTTTGAAATATCCATTATTTTCCTCCTTCTGTTTTAGGCGTAACATAAACCGCTACCTTTCCTGTGACTGTTACCGGTTCCGGGGGCGGTGACGGCGAACCCAAAAGATTCACAGAAACCTTCGCCGTTCCTGTGTTCGCTTCTGGTAATGTCTGGGCTTTTCTGAACTGCATGCTGTAAATAGCTGTTAGTGTTCCAACCAAAGAAATTATAATCGTAAGTATCATCAGAACTGCTAAAAGATTCTTTGAAATACCAGTCATAGTTATTATATAACGAGTTAAATATATAAACTTTACTGGTTTTTGTAAAGTTGGTTTATATCGATTATCATATTGGTGCCAGAAGCATTGTTTTCCAATGTTATCTGATGCTGGCCATTTTCTATTTTGAGCCTTCCGCGGATGTCTATGTTATTGTAAAATAGGGCAACAACAGTCTCATAATTCCGGCCGAGACCTAAAGAGAAGCTTGGAAGAATGTGTGTAAGGAATACATTGCTTTGTATGAGACTCATCCTGTCTTGTATGGTACGCCAACCGCCTTCTGTGAATGCAAGCAGCATCCTTGACCCATCCAAATCCCCTTCAATCGAAATGCTATGGGTGTTAGCATCATTTTCTGCTTCGATAATCCCGGGCATTCGGTTTTCAAAAACGAGAGCGTACACTACATTGTTCAGGTATGATGCCAGATAAAAATACGGAGGGTCGCTGGAATGGTAATTAACATTGCTTGATTTTTTTATTCCCTGTCCAGGTATGTAAACATTGTTTTCTGTGTTGTTGATAACAAGTTTTATATGTAGCCGGTTATGCTTAAGTACAGTAAGACTGTAATTCGAGGTTTGCCCCGTGCACTGCGAAGCATTGTCGCATACTATGCAATTCCATTTGTAGGTGTCAGGCACCATATCCTGCACAAACCAACTGCTTGAGTTCGTTGTTCCGCTTATGGATGAAGACAAGTGTGTATAAAGGTCATTCGTGCTGTTCCAAAGGTAAAGCTGTGCGCTCGTAAGCATATTGTCGTCTGACACATTGCAAGTGAAGTTGACGTCTGATGACTTTGTTACATTTCCGCTTTCCGGCGTCATTGCCTCTATCTCTGGGTCGAAATCAACAACGTAACAGCTGACGCCATCTGTAGAAGAGCCGTTCTCATACATAATGAAGCTTTTTGGTGCTTGTACTGTGCAGCTAACGACCTTGCCTGTTATAAAACTTGCATTTAGAATGTAGCTTTTTCCTGCAGCAAGACCGAAATGTAACTGGTTTGACCTCCCGTGTGTTATACCTGAAGCTGTAACTTCTCTAAATCCCAGAATGTTTCCATTAGTATCGGATGCTATAATTTTTGTGCCAACGGCGTCCCTGTTCACAATGGAACTCGTTCCTTTCACATAAACATTGACATAGTTGCTGTCATCCAGCCTGTTTTTATAAACATAGTTCGGGGAGCCAAAATTACCTGCCGCATAATCCAGATTGCCGTCGTTGTCTATGTCGCCGAGAGCAACAGAAAATGTCCTGGATGAGGAATCACTCTCAAATGCTGAAAAGTAACCAGAACCATTGTTTAAATAAATATAGTTGGGGTTGTTGTCATTGCCCTCTATGAAATCAACATATCCATCATCGTTCAAATCACCTAATGTAATAGATTGTGTTTCTGTGCTTGTTATTGTCTGCAGCAAGGTAAATGATATGTCGCCGTTGTTTAAAAATATGCGAACATCATCCCTATTGCCTTCCACAATGTCCTCATCGCCGTCGTTGTCTATGTCGCCGAGAGCCAAAGAGTATGTATATTTGCTTGAGCTGTCTGGAAGAAAACTGTCATAATTGAAATGACCCGAACCATTGTTCAAATATATCTTAGTGTCCTGTGTGGGTATCCCGCCGGCAATTATGTCAGGGTAATTATCATCATTTATGTCTCCAAATACTAGGGTGTAAAAATTCGATGCTGTTATGTTTTGATAGATAGTAAAATGTGCAGAGCCGTCGTTCTTATAAATCTGCAATTCGGCTCCTCCGCCTGTGTTCGCGACAGCATAATCCAGATCGCCGTCGTTGTCTATGTCGGCTATTGCCACTGCCTGTGTATCTTCACCATTCGTCTGGGTATTTGTTTCGTGTAGAGTGAAATTACCTGTACCGTTATTCAGATATACGCGGTTTGGCTCATTGAAATTGTTGCCTGCTATATAGTCTGGATCACCATCGTTATCTAGATCAGCGATTGCTATTGTAAATGTTATGTCGCTTTCGGCGCTGCTCTCATAAAGCGTGAAATGCCCTGAACCGTCATTCTTGTAAACTCTGTTCGGTTCTCCCGAGCCGCTGTTTCCCGCTATGTAGTCAAGATCCCCATCATTATCTATGTCAGCAAACGCCACTGACTTGTATGTGTTGTCGCCTTCGCTGCTGCTCTCATAAAGATAAAAAAGGTTCGAATGCACAGACATGTTGGCTGCAGCCCATGCGCTGTTCGACTCGTTGTCGTAGGCCATGCAGTTCCAGTGGTAGTTTCCCGGAGGGGTATCGTTTACTGTCCAGTTCGTTTCATTAAACGTGCCGGTGACATTGGTGGTGTTGGTGTAGTACGTGGCGTTGTCCGAATCCCAGACGTAAAGCGTTATATTGGTCAGGTTCTCGTCCGTGGCATTGCAGCCGAAGGTAATGTTGCCTGAAGGCGAGGCATAGCCGTCAGCGGGCATCGTGAGGTTAACTGAAAGGGCTGCGGCGTAGGGTGTGAAGGCAAGCATAGCCAGAAGCATAACTGGGGTGAGTAGTTTTGCGGAAGTCATAATGATTAATATTTTGGTTCCTGCCTATTTATGTTATATTTTTATATCAGCCTGACATAGCTAAATCACAAATGCTTTTCAATTCCAAGGAGGATGTTATGGAAAAGAAAATGAACAGACAGACCGTGATAATGATTTCGCTAGCAGTCGCCCTTATAATATCGCTGTCATACATAGCTCTGGGCTGGTACCAGAATTACATAGCACAGCAGCAGAATACCATATTCCAGCAGGGATATCAGCAGGGGGCAGTCTACGGGTACCAGCAGGCTGTGCTACAGCTGCTCAATCAGGCAAGCACATGCAAGGCAGTTCCTGTGACAGCAAACAACGTCACGCTGAATCTGATTGCGACAGAATGCCTTCAGGCAAACCAGTAAGGCCTTTGGTTTTTGGCCTTTATTTTCCTCTTTTTCTGAAATACATGAACCACGCGAGGTTTATGGCTATCAGCACAGCCACCAGAAGAATAATGGGATACTGTGACAAAAGGTCGCCTTCACCTGTGACAGCCCCGGAACCGCCCCCCATGAAGTCCATCCTTATGGACTCCAGTCCTATCTTGGTCGGTATCTCCCTTTCTGTGACCCTGTCTCCGTAATGCAGCTCGAGCTTTGCCTTATAGTCTCCCTCTTGGATGCCCTCAGTGTCCCAGTAGGCGTAAAGATGTGCCTTTTCGTATGCTTCCATGTCAAGAGAGGCGGACTTGAAGTCAGCGACCTTGTTGTCATCCTTGTCGTAGATGCGCATGTGGGCATAGACATTCTTTATGGGCTGGTTCCACTTGTTCTCGACGAGCATGTCGAACTTCGCGACACTGCCAAGACTGAAGTCCTTGACCTTTATGTCAAGAACGTCCACGAGCATGTTGCCGACATAGAATGTCTTTTCCGTCTTGCCCACCTCGCCATCGTAGCGGACTGTCGCAGATGCATGATACATGCCCGGGTTGACTTCAGCATTCCACACAGCCATGAGTTCCCCCTTCTGCATAGATTTTATAGAAGCAGGCTCTGTTTCGATAGTCGCTATGACATCATTCGTAGGCCCGAGAATGTCTATGCTTGCAGTGGCCTTCGCTATGTCCTCCTTTCCGAGGTTGTAGAGCTTGACAAAGAATTTGACCGGCTCCTTTGGTGTTGCCTCCTGAACGGACATGTCCAGCTGGAGGAACTTCCCCGGATATGGAACCTTGACCCTTACCTGATGCATGACGGCAACGGTCGCTATTATGCGTGTTTCTCCCTCAGGTGCCTCCCAGCCGGCCGGAAGCTCCATGACGACTATCTTGCCCCAGTGGTCGCCCGGCGGCTCAAGCCTTTCAGGTAGTTTCATCCTGTATGTGAACGTCTTGGAATTATCAGACTCATTAAACTCTATGATGTCCTGGCCGAATGATATGTACTTTGCAAGCTCTTCTTCAGCATAGATATAAGCATTGAACTTTCTGTGTTCATTGTTGGTTATTGTAAATGTTTTCGTCATTTCAAGTCCCGGCTCAAAGTCTATTGTGGAACGTCCCGGCGTGACGCCAAGGGCGGATGCGTTCTGCGCACTGAGCATGACTGCCGCCATCATGATTGCAAGCACAAGACTACTTCTGCTCTGCCAGGACATTGTCATCCACCCCCACTTCAAGCGTGCTGTTGACGCCGAGGACCACGGCACCGGCAAGGCCGGAAGAGCGCACGAGCAGCTCTGTGTTCCCCCTGTTCACGATCATGTCCTTTTCAGGCCTTGAGAGCGCAACCACAGATTCGACTGTGAACTGCTTCGGCTCGCTTTCCGTGCCGTCTCCCTTTACCTTCCACCAGTATGTGCCGAACTCCAGGTTGTCCGGCACCCTGAATCTGTTGCCTCTGACATGGTACGTCATGGGTGTCGTGAAATCCGGGCTGTCGTCTATGAGCAGCTCATAGTCAGTGCTCCATCCGGACCACTCGAATGAAGGCGCCCTTTCATATGTCACCATGCCGTTGAGCGGGTAGAACGGCTGCACCCTCCCGAATGAGGCGAACACAGCTATGGCTAGCCCTATGATTAAGAGATTTGCCAGTGCGAGCTCTATTGCTTTTACTTTCATTGATACTCACTGTGATACCCTGCTGTGAACAGCAGTGTTGAGGTTTTGACACCTGCCGGTTCGCCAGACGGGGGTTCTATGTAAAGGTCTATCTCGGCCTCGTCCGTTGCATCCGAATAGTTGAAGAATGACATGGCAGAGCCGTTGACATCAGGCACAGGTGACCATGACGATGTCGTGTTTGGGCTCGACCAGTTGAGCGAGTTCTCCTCGCCTGTGACATTGTCGACCTTGTACATGTAGTAGCTGCTCGGCTCCGGGTGTGTGTCCCACATCAGGTCAGATGATGAAAGGTTGACATCAACGAAGCAGTTGCCGTCGTTCCTTATTCTGAACGGCTCCGGGCTGTCGTCTGTGGTGTCGTTGCTCTGGCCAAGGAGTATTGCGCCGAACTGCACGGTGTCGTTGTAAAGGGTTATGGCCACATTGGTGTTGATTGTAATGTTTCTCGTGGAGCTCCACGTGCCGTAGTCCTCCTGATCGTAAGCCCTGACGGACCAGTTGTAGTAGTAGTTGTCATCGCCGAAGTACTTCAGTTCGTATGGAATGGTGAAGTTGCAGAAGCCGGCGGAGCAGTTGCCGTTCTGGACGAGTGTGAGATGGTTGTCGTCAGAGCAGTCCGTGCCGCCTCCGAGATAGCCGCACGTCAGGTTGAGGTAATACGTAAGCGAATCGCTGTCGTCGTCCGTGCCTTCCACCCAGCTGAATGCAGGCGTCCGGTTTGTCGTGGTGTTGCCGCTCTCCGGGGCAGAGAGCACTATCTGGTCAGGAGGCGTGTTCAGTATAGTCAGGCTTGCATTGTTCCAGTCGCTTTCGTTCTTGGTGCCGTCACTGAAGAACACGGAGCAGTTCCAAACCTCGCCCTTGCTCGTGTTGCCGTATGCCAGTGTGGAGAGCTTCGTGAGGACGCCTTCGGATATCCCTGTATAATAATACGAGAACTTCAGGGTCGTGCCGTTCCACCAGTCCACATACGCCTCAAGCGTGCTGTCTTCGGGGTCTGTTGCCCTTGCCCAGCAGTCGAGATCGTCGCTGGTCCTGTTGGTGTTTCCCGTGGTATTGAGCACCACCTGCTGGGTGTCAGGTGCCGTGTTCTGCGAGGAGGAATGGAACTGCCCGACAGTCGTCTCAAAACTTGAGGATGTCGCGTTTCCGCCGCTCTCTAACACATATACTAGGGAGATGTAGTTCGTGCTCGATGCATTTCCGCCGCCCGCAGTCACCGCGCCCGTGGTGTTGTAGCTGCTGCTTCCAATGGACTGGGAAAGCTGGGCAAACAACAAAATTGTGGACAATATGAATGCGCCCAGCAGGAATCTGTTATTCATACATTGATAATTGGGGAGCAGTTTTTTTATGCTTGTCAAA
>JAGGXP010000041.1 GCA_021163005.1 Candidatus Aenigmatarchaeota archaeon
ACATATAAGATGTCACTATAGACAATCCTAAACTTGAAAAAGGCAATAAAACATACACATGCGAAAACTGTAATAAAAAACTCAATCCAAAACATGATAGCATATTTTCTCTATCAGACGTGACAACGTATGGTGAATCTTCATATCGTTTTACCTTCAATTATCTCCTTTAATCCCGATTTTTCAGCGAGTATTTCATAAGTAATGGTCTTTCTTTCTTTTGCTTTACTCTTAATAATATTATAAATTTCTTGGATTATCTCTTCATCCATTACAAATTTTTGTTAAGTATCCTTAAAAAACTTAAATTCCCCCTCTAAATCGTTAATCTCCCGGCGGGGGCATATCTTCTATTAAATCAAACACGTCAACAACCGTCCGACAAAGCCGACAAAACATTCCATCTATAATGATGCTGTGTGTGCTGAACCTGCCGGAATGATTCTTGCCCCTTTTATGGGGTTTCTTTAGACCAAAAATTCAGAGAGTTCTTCCATTACGCCTGCAGCAGCCATGAGAAAGCCGAATTTCACCCTGACGCCCTGAAGATGTTCCCCGCCCTGGCAGGAATGCCTTGTTTTCATTTTGCTTCCGGATGGCAGCGATTCTGCTGCCTGCCTGCTTTCGGGTTTCCTGCTGCTGAACACAACCCATTGCGAGCCACTGCATCTCGCATCAATCCATTGTTTTTTTGTCCTGTATACAAGATGCCTCGATGCCTCATTGTCGGTGGTTGTTATCACAAGGTCAAAAGGCCGGAGTTGCCTGCTGCTGGTGATATATTCGGGCAGGGCCTTCATATGATACCTTTTCGCCAGCACTTCCGTCTTGTTTTTGCCTATGTCCTCGGATTCAAACCGTTGCCAGAGCAGGTTTTTCAACTCAACCCTGTCACCGTCCGCAAGTGTCACATCGGCTCTGATTATGCTGTTCCTTCTCGCGAATTCGAGGAATTCAGCCAGCCAAGATCCTATCCCGCCGCAGCCCATTATCAGTATTTTCCGCTGCATGGACACTGACTCCTCCTATCTCCTGAACTGTTTCCGCGGCGGAAGTTTTTTCAGGCCGTGCATTATTTCAAGCACGCATTTTTCCGAACACGCGTCCTTCTCAAAGCGTGTCACCTCAACGGGTCCCAAACTTTCCGCGGCTGTTATCGTGAACCAGCCGTACGGAAGATCGTAACCGTTCCTGACAGTCTCTTCCTTTCCGCAGCTGTCGCACCTGATTCTGCGGTATTCAGCTATTGACATGTTTTCCCTCCCCTCAGACAGATGAAGGGCTCTTCAGCCCCCGACAAGTCTGTCTGTTATGATGACCTCGGAGTCATCTTCTATGCTGTCTGCTGCCGGCTGGAACATGCCGTCTTTGAAAACCCATTTTCCGGCGGCTATCTGCTCGGCTATGTAGGACGTCGCTTCCTCCGTCTTCAGTTCCAGTTCTGTGTGTCCATTTTCATTCAGCACTTTTATTTTTACCATTTTACTACCTCCTTTTAATTAAGAGATTATGACTTCATCGTTGCCCTCATCAGAAAGTGTCTCGACCTCTGCTTTGAGAGACGTGTCGTTGAGCAGGAGAAGCATCTGCGAAAGCAGTCTGTCCGAATTGACTAAATACTTTTTTCTGTCATCTTCTTCAATGCAGATATACCCTCCGGCCGGAAATGTGCGTACTTCTGTATCGTTGCTTATGAAATAATTGCGTATCTCTCCTTTGACTATGTAGCCTTCCTCACCGTCGAAAACATCTTTTTTTATTCTGTCCCTGTGTTTCTCCAGGAATTCCCTAAGCAACCTGTCTGCATTTCTTTTCGCCTTTGCAGCGTTCTCCCTGGCTAGTTCCATTATCTTAAGGGTGTCCTTCTTGCCGAATATTGAAGAAAGCCGACGGAACATCCAAGAGACTTCAAAATGGTCTATTAACCAGCGAGGAGGTTTGGCAATATCCGGTAAATAGTCACGGAAGAACATATCATCGAGTTCTGAAACGTTGTATTTCAAAGGCACGGTTTTCCCGTCGAGCGGCGATACCGCGTACATTTTCCCCTGTTCGTAAGACACTGCTATTTTGATGTGAAATTCCTTGTCTCCATCGGCTTTGAGACCGCGGGCGCTGAACAGCAATCCCCTTTCCAGCTGCCGTTTGACAGCTATGGGTGTCACGGAAAGTTCGCTGCTCATTTTAAGTAACTCTTTTCGGCTTTTAATGTCCGGGGAATTCATGATAAGATGGCCGAGGCTTTCGGTGTCTATTTCCCTGCCGTCTATGAAAAATCTGTTCTTCTTCACCTCAAACCAAAAGTATATGTCTCCCAGTATCATTTTGTACCTGCCGTTCTGAAGATTCGTAATGTTTTCGGAAATGGATTTAAGGATATATTCAACATTTGCTTGGGAATGAAGAAGAGAAAAGCAGCTGGGGAGTCCCATATTCACATATGAGACGATGTCTGTATTTTCTATGCCGTATTTCCTTCCTTTGTAAATGAAGAATTTTCGTGTCATTTTCAGCGGCCCCTTATTATGCAAAAGATTCTTTCTAAGCCTTTCGAAAAGTCTCATGTTTACTTTCAGCTCCTTCTCTGTGAATGTGCCCTTCCTGTTTTTGCCGGAAGGTGATTCGAGAATGTCAAAAAAGATGTCCTCGTCCATGGCTGTTTCATCAATCGGCCAGTAGTTCATATTGAATGTCCGCGTTTTGGATTTGGCCTTGATTTTTCTCACTGTTTCGCTGCCGAGGTTTTTCGTTCGGATTATGATACCGTCAAACTCGTAAAATCCATCTTCGAAATGTCTGTATCTTGGCTGGTTGTATTTCGAGATTTCCAGTTCCCTGCTATTCCACAGCACGAACTTTGTTCTCCCCTTCGTCCAGACCTTTTCAATTCTGAGCAGACGATCAGACCGCCAAGTGTTCATCCCAAAGGAATCAGGCATTTTGATGGAGACTGGCTTCGTCATCGAGGACCAGACGCTTTTAAGATTAGGGTCCTCTATCCCGTAAATCTTCAGCGTGTAGTAAAGGTCTCTCCATGACATAAGACGCTCCTTAACTATTTCCTGATTTTCCAGCAACATGAATCGTATAAGAAGCGAGGATTAACTATGCTTTTGTTTTTTTTCGTGACGCGGAAAAAAGTCCGGACATGACGAAATATATCCATTCACAATGAAATGTTTCCGTTATTTTTTGGAATATGCTTCAAAAAACGGGGGCATGTTGAATTTCGGATTACAGACATACCCGACCCTCGCCTTTCCATTAACTATCTTGCCGCTCGTTTTAATGATGTCCAGATTTGCGAGTTCCCTAAGTATTGTATATACCCTGCTCTTGCCCATCGACAACCTTTCGATTATCTCGCTGGTAGTGAGTACACACCCGGCCCCATAAAGGCAAAGATAGACTTTCCAGTGCGAATGCGTCCACCTGCTTATCAGAAACTGTTCAATCTCGTTCATCTGTCATCTACCTTTACTTTGTGCTTATCGCCGCCGCTTTCGTTTTCCATCAGCGAGAGATAGTAATCCCTCAGTTCCTTTTTGGCCTTAAACAGCATGTTCTCAAAATCTATATTTTTTTCAATGAACATGGATTCGATGATGGCGTTGGTGTTTTCTTCACTACCAACAGTAGGACTCGAGACCAGATGCAGGAGTATGAGATTTTTTATGAGTATTTGCTCGTCGGGCAGCAGTTTTTTCAAAAGGTCCTCCTTTATTATGGGATAAAAGAAGTTCACACCGGAATAGAACATGTAGTTATGGAAACCGTCAAAAATGTCACTGAGCGTTATATCCGCTGTTTTAAAGTAATCGGCAATTACGTCTTTGAGGTATGTCAGAATAAAATTCTTCATCATCCTGTTTGAAAATATTTCCTTTCTATTCTTCATAAACTCGTGTATGATTTTTCTCTCTTCTTTATCTTCATACACTACATATTTGTCATTATAATCGTAATCGAAACTTTTTATGAGAAGGGCATAAATCTTGTTCCAGTTGATTCTGATGAGCCTGTTCTTTCTTTTCGTTGAATCGAACCTCAACAGGTTTTTTTCCGCCATAATGTTAATCTGCCTCGTGATGGCCGCCTTTGACTTCTTCAGCATCTTGGCTATATCAATCGCTCTCATTCCCTTATGAGTGATTTTCTTGCCGTCTTCAGATTCTGCAAAGAATTCATCGTCGGCAAGCAGTGCCAGAATGGAAAATATAGGAGACGAATCGAGAATTTTATCCGGTTTCATCATTTCCCTGGCTTCTTCAATAGTCAGACTCTCCCTGACTGATTCCTCTCCGGTTTCTGCACCTTCCATGTCTTTTTCGACATTCTTTCCTGAAGTCATGCATTATTTTCAGTGCAAAGTTTTAAAAACAGTTAACATCATGTAAACTATATTTTCCATCGCAGATATGGAATTGTATATTTTTGGTGCATTGTTTTTAGAGCTTATTTCTAACATCTCATCATGGAAAGCGCCAAGAAGTCCGATTCAACGGGCATGATGATTATAGACTTCAGCAACGGCGTCCGGGTCATGCTCGACGTGCATGCGCTTCTCAGGGACGGGAACGGACGCAGGTTCATAAGAGCGATGGGCGATACTTTGAGGCGCGGCCTGGTGACGAAAGAGAATCTTGAAGCGGACAACAGAAGGCGCTTAGAGAGGGACTTGCTCATCGCCCAAAATGCCGGTGATGTCATCTGGAACCCAAAGAAATACGCGCATGTTTAGCTGCTTTTTCACGCAGGGACTCTCGCTATCTTCCACCGCACGAGAAGCCATGAGAACAACATGGGTATCATGAATGTGAACACTATGCTCGACGCCACGACGACCGAGTAGAGCTCAATGCCTATGAGTCCGCTGTCAAAGAGTATCTTTATGATTATAATGCTCGTGCTGAACCTCACTGAAAGCCCTATGCCCAGCATTATGCTCTCCCTGAAAGGCATGGAATTTCTCGCTGTAAGCAGGCTTCCTATGAGCTTCGACGCCATGGAAACCGCGACTATCAGCAGTATCATTACCGGGAAGGATGTCAGATAGGATATGTCGAGAGACGCTCCCACCCATACGAAGAATATGGGGGCGAAAAAGCCGTAGCATACAGACTTCACCTCGCTCTCTATGAGCCTCAGTCTCTTTTTGGAAACGAATGTCCTGAGCCCTATGCCGGCGAGGAATGCGGCAAGGGCAGTCGCCTCGGCGTATTGCCCTATGCCGAGGAACAGGAACAGCACGAAAATCGAGAAAATGAAGAGCGTTTCTATGTTGAGGAAGTTGAACTTCTCACCCTCTTCCTTGAGCTTGCTGAAGGTGAAGGTGAGTACAAACAGGGCAAGCAACGAGCCGAGAATCAGCCAGATGTTGACGCTGCCAGCCTCAGCTGTTGTCGTGCCGACAACAGCCACCACCATGACAAGAGCCGCCACCTCTATGATGTCGTCAAGCACACCTATGCCTATTATGGCCTCACCCAGCCTGGTCCTGACCATCCTGAACTCGTCGAGTATGGGTATAAGTATGGCCTCGCCTACCGTTGCGAACGACAGGGCCACGAGGAACGATACCAACCAGCCGTAGCCGAACACGAAGTACACCAGAAGTGTGCCGAAGAATGCCTCGAAAAGTATGATGAAGAATGTTGACTTTAGCAGGAATGCTCCCTTCTTCTTCATGTCCTTTAGGTCTATCTCGAAGCCTATGATGAACAGGAGGAAGTACATGCCGAGCTGTGCCAAGAATGCAAAGCTCTCAGAGCCCGTGACGTCCGAAAACGGGTTGTACACTGCTAAAAGCACGCCGAATATGAGGGCGGCGAAAATCCACGGCATCCTGAAACGCTCGAGCACCTTTCCCACTATTATCGTGAAGATGAATGCCACAGCGAGAACCAAAAACATGTTTAGCATAATAAAACTTTGTCTTTGCCTATAATAAATTCCCCGCATGCGAATGCAGGGAGCAACTCACAGCAGCAGGCCCGTCGTGTGTTCGGCATTGCCGACAGCTGTGCCGAAGTCCTCTGATGTCTTCTTTTTTCCCGTCTTCCTGTCTTCAAGCATTATGTCGCTGATTGTCGCAGGATACTCATTGTACACGAGCCTGTTCGGGATGAGCCCGAACGCGCGCTTCCGGAAGATCCATGACGAGTGTGCATAAGATTTCACTGTGAAACTTATCCTGCTTTTTTCGTTCTCACCACTCACTTCAAAATTGGGAATGTCCGTTCCCTTTCTTACAACTTTCATGTTCTTGAAAATGTGCATGTCTTTGCCGTCGAAGAATGATATGTCCTTTTTTACATTCTTTCCGAAAACGAAGTGGTTAGTGTATGTCATTGCCGCTCCTTTTTCGAAATGGAAAATGCCCCAATACCATGGTATGGCCGGTGCGTTCACAAAAACGCGCTGGAAGTAGGCGGTTCCCTTTATGTTTTTTCCTTCTAATTTACCTGTAAGTTCTGTGTGATTGAGCTTCAGTATTGAATAACCCATATTGCCTAACAGTTTATCGGAATGATAAAGAGATTTCTTGAAACTGTCCCCGGTGTTCTCCTTTGCAATGAACTCCATTTTGCGGCCTATCCTGACTACGCTTTTCGTGCCATTAACAGCAAAGGACGTCGGGGTTTTTGAATCAGTGGAAATGCTGTCTTTCCCGACTTTGATATGACATTTATCCAAAAGGAAGTTGTGATGCATCCTGTTTCCGTCAAAGTACCAGGCAGCAACCGCGCCGTCAAGATTTGTTCTGTCTAAAGGCAGCTTGATGTCCAGCTTCATATCATTGCAGTATATTGTCTTCTCATTCTTTGCTGACCATAATATCATCAGTTGCCGTGGTTTGTCGGGATTCTTTGGATTGTTGAAGAAAAACAGCCAGAACCACCACCACCACGAGCCTTTGGGCATGGGTTCATGCCTTATGTCGAAAACCTTTTTCGCAAAATCCACCCTGAGCTCAACCATATTATCTATTGGCGCCATTATTTTAAACCATTTGTGATAATTGGTATCTATGAAAAACCTGACAGTCGGTATATTCAATGACGAGGAACTTGGCGCGCTTCTCGGTAAGAGGGGAACAGACACAGATATACGCATGTTCAACAGGAAGGAAAACGACATCATATACACATTCATGCACCCTGTGGAAGGCAGGCCCGTTCCAAAGAGCCAGATTATGTCCGCAATTAATGCTGCCATTGTTTCATTCGAAAAGCAGACACCCGAACTGGGGGAGAGCATACTGATGCTTGACGCCGCAGGCATCTCCCAAGGCATAGCGATAGTGCCTGAAGGCACTGACGTGAAAAGCGTCATAGGCATGACAAAAGGCACGTCGCTCGAGGGTTTTGTCATGCTTCCCAGAGACCAGCACAGGATAATCGAAGCGCTTTCTAAGATGCATGCTGAAAGGGACTCCGCCGGACCGGCATCAGTGATTATTGACCAGGCATTCAGTGTCAGGGGTGTCGGTGAGGTGGCTCTGGGTTTTGTAAAAACCGGGACAGTGAAAAGGCACCAGAAGCTCATGCACATGCAGGCCGGGAAGGAAGTGGTAATACGCAGCATCCAGATGCACGACAAGGATTTTGAAGAAGCCGGTATCGGTTCGAGGGTCGGGCTCGCAGTGAAGGGTGTGACAGCAGAGGAGATGAAACGCGGGACAGTGCTTTCTGAGAATGGGGTCTACATGCTCGCCGACAATGTTAAGCTGGAGTTCAGGGAAAACCGTTTTTACGGAGGCGCAAAGGAAGGCAAATTCCACGCGACTGTTGGAATGCAGTCGTTTCCCGTTGAGTTGAGTTTTGATGATGGCAAAGCTGTTGCAAAAGCCGACAGGAAGGTGGCCTACAGGAAAGGCGAAACATTCTTCCTGCTTGACCTTAACGCAGAAAAGGTTCATCTCATCGGGAGCGGCAGGCCGCTTTAGAGGAATTTCTTTATGCCGGGCATATCCCGCAGGCCGGCGGGAGGTCGGGCGCCCATCTGCTCCACCACCCTTGCGGCAACAGCAGAGCCTATGTTCCCGCAGGTTGTTATGTCCTTTTTTCTGATAAGTCCGTAAAGGAAGCCGGCGGCATAGAAATCACCCGCGCCCGTCGTGTCGACGACTTTGGCTTTCACAGGCTTTATGCGGATAGTGTCCTTTCCCCTCTTTTTGACGAGAGAGCCTTTGCTTCCTGTCTTCACGACAGCTATGCCGCAGAGCTCGGATATCCTTTCGACCGCTTCCTCAGGACCAAGGCATGTGAAAGCCATTGCCTCATCCTCATTGAAGAAAGCTATGTCAGCATACTTTTCTATGACATGCCTGAACAGGTCAAGGTTGTTCTCTACCAGAACAGAATCGGAGAGGTCTATGGATACCATCACGCCGTTCCTTTTTGCTGTCCTGAGGAGGTGAAGCGTTGGTTCCGTGAGTGCGTCATGTGCAATCACGTAGCCTTCGGTGTGGAAAATGCGGGAGCTTTTCAGGTCGTCTTCGACATCCCCAAGCTCTTCCTTCGTGATGGTGACAGCAGCGCCGAGGTTCACCACGAACGTCCTCTCCCCGTCAGACGTCACGAGATTTATCACAGTCCCTGTCTTGCTTCCGCTTGTGCGCTTCAGTGCGGATTTCACATTGTCCTCTATTATAATCTCCTCATAGAGGCTGCCGTATCTGTCATTGCCCAGCTTCCCGCACAGGACTGTTGAAGCGCCCAGCGATGCCGCAGCGAAGACAGTGTTAGCCGCAGAGCCCGCAGGAATGACTTTCTTTTCACTGCTGTCAAAGCGCCTGAGTACATCAGCCATCTTTGCCTCCTCGACGAGGTGGAACGTCCCCTTCCTCAGGTCAAGCTCCGCTATATGGCTTTCGTCAACCTTGATAAGAATGTCAACGAGCGTGTTCCCGAAACCGAAGATATCATATGTCATAAGGAAACTAATGGATGGATTTTAAAAATCTTTTCGGGATTTATTTATCATGAAAAGGTACGTGCTTAACCCCGATACTGTGCCTTTAGATGTAGCACAACGTATACTCGACCGCGGGGCAGTGTACCCCGCTGAGCATTATCCGGTTGGCTTCGGAACACATTACGATGGCTTCGTCCAGGAAGGGCGGCCTGATGTGCTGAACATTCTCGATTCAAGCGGCAGCTTCCAGGCGTATCCGGCTGCATGGTTCAGCGAGGTCGTACCGAAGGAGAACGGCTTTGAGCTGAAGCCGGTGGCATGATTTTTATAGGGGTTGGGCGCCAATAATGTCTATGCTTGAAAAATGCAGTGTCTGCGGGCGGAGGCTCAGGATAAAGGTTACCTGCGTGGAGACTGGGAAGCCCATGTGCAAGAAATGCTGCGAGCTTCACAACGAAAACTGCCAGTACCATTTGTTCTGCTGGAACAGCATGCAGCTATGACAGTTCGAGCATCCTTTCTATTGAGATAAGTGCTTTCTTCCTTACGTCTTCCGGCACATTTACCTCATGCCTCATCTCTCTGAGGGCCAGCAGAACCTTAGAGAGGTCTGTCTTCTTCATGTTCGGGCAGACGGCTGTCCCGGAAGCCGGGTAAAATTTCTTCCCCGGGATTTCCCTTGAAAGCCTGTATGCCATCTCTTTCTCAGTTGCTATGATGAACTCATCCGCGGGAGATTCCTTTGCATAGGACACCATGCCGCCGGTGCTCGTGACTGCGTCAGCCATTGAAATAACAGCAGGCAGACACTCCGGATGGGCCAGCACCTTTGCACCCGGATGCAGCTTCTTCTGCATCGCGACGTGCTCGGGAAATATCTTCTGATGGGTCGGACAGTAACCAGCGGCTGTTATCACCTGCTTTCCTGTCCTCTTCCTTATGTAGTCAGCCATGTTGCGGTCGGGGACGAATATCACCTTTCCGGAATCAAGGAAGTTGACCACCTCTTCCATGTTCGAGGACGTGCAGCATATGTCAGCTATTGCCTTGACCTCAGCATCTGTATTCACATACGCCACCACAGGCACGCCGGGGTTCTCGTTCCTGAGCTTCCGCACCGCCTGAACTGAGGACATCGCAGCAAGCGGGCATCCGGCATGAGGATCCGGTATAAGGACCTTCTTCTCAGGCGAGAGTATCTTGGCGGTTTCGGCCATGAACATCACACCGCAGAAAACGATTACATCAGCGTCCGTTTTCGCCGCCTTTCTCGCAAGGCCGAGTGAATCGCCTACATAATCGGCGATGTCCTGCACTTCCGGAATCTGGTAGTTGTGCGCAAGTATGACTGCATTCCTCTTCTTCTTGAGTTCCCCTATCTCATTACGAATGCTTCCGGCCATCTCTATTTTTCCTGCGCCGCGGATTTAAAGGTTTGCGCCGAAGGGACGTTTTTCGACGTCAGGCTGGTTAATTGACCGGCTCACAGCGCTTCTTTGACATCAGGTAACATTCGGGCAGCACGAAATGCAGCGCAAATGTAAAAGCACCAAGCGCAAAGAATAATACATGATTGTGGCAGTTACAGGGACTCCGGCAACAGGGAAAAGCTCGTCTTCAAGTATGCTTGCAGGCATGACGGGCTGGAAGCTTGTCAGTCTCAATGAGCTTGCAGAAAGGAAGCGGCTTTACAAGGGATATGACAATGAGAGGGGATGCAAAATCGTCGACACAGCGGCCTTAAGAAGGGAGATATCGTCCATGCAGAAGGAAGGCGGCAACCTGATAATAGAGTCACATTACGCCCACGAGATGCCTTCAGACCTGGTAATAGTCCTCACGGCAGGGCCCGGCGAACTGAGAAAACGGGCCGGGGAAAAGGGCTGGGAATTCCGCAAAACCGAGGAGAATGTCATGGCCGAGATAATGGAGGTGTGCAAGACAGAGGCGCTCGAGCTCGGGAAGACCGTAAGAGTCGTGGACACTACCGGTTCCGGCAAAAAGGAAACAGCAGAATCCATGGCAAAAATAATGGAGGAGGAGGGTCTCTGGATAAGGAAGGACCTGAAGATACCCGCGTCTGTCCACGAGGAGCTCCGCGAGCCCTATGGAAAACTGTTCAAAAACATATCAGGAGCTCTCAGATACACGCGCGGAAGGAGCATAGCCACTGTCGGCGACATGGTCAGTTATGAAACACTTAAGGCAGGAATAAAGCCCGGCATTGTGATAATAGACGGGCGCATAAAGAGGAACCCGTCCAACAGGAAGATTGATGCTGGCGGGAAGGAGATTCCTGCTGAAAATCCGACCGGTTATATTACAGCAGACATGTTTTCCAGAATCTGCGAAGCGCTTTCAGGCCCAAAGCCCGTGATGGTCCGCGTGAAAGGCGAGGAGGACATGGCTGTCCTTCCGCTGATGCTGTTCGGCAGAGAAGGGCTTCGTATCATATACGGTCTCTTCGATAAAGGCGTCTGTGTAGTCAGCGTTGACAAAAACACAAGAAAGGCTGCAAGGAACATACTGAAAAAGATATCATCCTCCCAATAAATTAAAAGACTTGCCCCAATTATTAAACTATGTTAAGGACATTCATACTGTTTTTGACGCTGACGGTAATACTTCTGGCAGTCGGTTTTGTGTTAGGCGGCATAGCAGGCATGACAGGTGCCCTGATTTTTGCGGGCTTCATAAACTTCTTTTCATACTGGTACTCAGACAAAATCGTGCTCCGGCTTTACGGGGCTACGAAGACGCTTGACGAGGGGCTGAAGGAAACGGTCAGAAAGCTGGCGAATGAGGCAGAGATTCCTGTCCCGGAGATATACATAATACCGAGTGAGCACCCGAATGCATTTGCCACGGGCAGGAACCCGGAGCATTCTGCTGTTGCCATAACGCGCGGGCTGACAAAGCTTACGAAAAGCGAGCTTGAGGGCGTGATAGCCCACGAAATAGCGCACATAAAGCACAGGGACACGCTTGTCCAGACAGTGGCAGCCACGCTTGGCGGAGCCATATCCTACCTCGCCATGATAGGATACTGGAGCCTTTTCCGCAGGGACGGCAACAGGGACGGCGCAGGCATGCTGATAGGTATTGTGCTTATAGCCATCTTCGCCCCGCTTGCGGCCACGCTGATAAAGCTCGCGATTTCAAGGCGAAGGGAATACGCGGCCGACCATGAAGGCGCGCTCCTGACCAGAAACCCGGGCGCCCTTGCGACAGCGCTCATGAAGATATCAGAAGATACCAGCCACAGCAGGATACACGGAAACTCTGCCACGTCCCATATGTGGATAGTCAACCCCTTCAGGAGTGACTGGTTCACAGGCATGTTCTCAACACACCCGCCAATAAAAAGAAGAATAGCCAAGCTTGAAAGGATGACAGGAAAGTTTGGTGGTGAAAATGAATGAGGCCCGTAAAAAAGGGATACATATAGGTCTCATACCAGATGGCAATCGCAGGTATGCAATAAAGCACGGAAAGCCTGTCATACAGGGGCATATAGAGGGCGCCAAGAAGATAGAGAAGTTCATGGAATGGTGCGCCGAGCATCCAGAGATAAAGATGATATCCATTTTCGCGCTTTCCACTGAGAACCTGAAGAGGCCCAAGGACGAGATGGATGCGCTGTGGAGCGTCTACAGCGATGAGCTGAAGAAGCTGCTCAAAGACCCCAAAGTGAAAAACAAGAAGCTGAATGTCCGCGTGCTTGGCGACAAGGGGACATGGAGTTCGGATGTCAGGGAGACTGCCAAGGAGCTTTACAATTCCACAAAGAGCTACTCGAGGATGATTCTCAACATAATGCTCGCATACGGCTCAAAGCTCGAGCTCAGGCAGGCTGTCAAGGAGATGCTGAAGAAGCCGTTCATGAAGCTCGACAAGGCGCTCTATGTCAAGGAGCCGCTGGACCTTGTCATAAGGACAGGCAACCAGCACAGGCTGAGCAACTTCATGCTCTACCAGGCAAGCTATGCCGAGATTTACTTCTGCGATAAGATGTGGCCCGAGTTCACAAGAAAGGACTTCGAGAGGATACTTGAATGGTACAAAGAACAGCAAAGGAAGTTCGGAAAATGAATGTGTGAGGGCATCAGCCCTCTTTGAATCCCACTGCCTTCTTGAGCTCGTCGACGCATTCGGGGTTCATGAGCGTGCTGAGGTTTCCCATGTCGGGGTCGTTCTTCACGAGGCTCCTCAGTATCCTGCGCATTATCTTCCCTGACCTGGTCTTCGGGACGTCGTCGACGAAGTAGATTTCATGCGGCCTTGCAGTGGGCCCTATCATGCTGTCGACGTGCTTCACTATCTCCTTTTTGAGCCCGTCAGATGCCTTTGACGGGTCCTTCAGCATCACGAAGGCTATTGGCACCTCGCCCTTTATGTCGTGCGGCTTCGGGACAATTGCGGATTCCCTGACAAGCGGGTGCTCGTTTATGGCATTTTCCAGCTCAGCTGTGGACAGCCTGTGGCCGGCGACCTTCATGGTGTCGTCAACACGGCCTGTAACCCTTATTGTGTCAAACTCCCTCCTGACAGCGCCGTCGCTCGTGTCGTAGTAGCCCGGGAACCTTGACCAGTAGGTCTCGACGAACTTCTTCTCGTTCTTGTAGACTCCCCTGAGCATGCCGGGTGCGAAAGGCGGGACCTGGGCAAGGTAGCCCGACTGGCCCTCCTCGACCTCATTGCCTGCCTCGTCAAGCAGTATATGCTTCGTTCCGGGGAACATCCTTCCGGCAACAGTCGGTATGAACGGCCCGACACCGGGAAGCGAGTTTATCAGCGTGCCGCCTGTTTCTGTCTGCCACCAGGTGTCTATTACCGGGCAGCATCCACCGCCTATGGTGTTGAAGTACCACAGCCATGCCTCCTCGTCTATGGGCTCGCCTACTGTTCCAAGGATTCTCAGCGAGCTCAGGTCGTACTTCTTCGGCCACTGGTCGCCGAACTTTATGAACATGCGTATGGCTGTCGGTGCTGTATAGAACACTGTGACCTTCTGCTCTTCTATGGTCTTCCACCATCTTCCCGCATCCGGGTAGTCAGGAGCGCCCTCAAACATGAGCACCTTGACGCCGTTGAGCAGCGGGCCGTAGCATCCGTAGGTGTGGCCTGTCACCCAGCCGACATCAGCAGTGCACCAGAACAGGTCGTCGTCGTGCAGGTCGAAGTCCAGCTTTGTGGTCCAGTACGCCTGCGTCAGGTACCCCCCTGTGTCGTGGACTATGCCCTTCGGCTTCCCTGTGGTGCCGCTCGTGTAAAGAAGGAACAGCGTTTCATTGCTCTCCACGAACTCCGGTTCGCAGTAGTCGTCAGCATCCCTGAGAAGCTCATGGTACCATATGTCCTTCTTCTCATCCCAGGCAACATCAAGTCCGGTCCTTTTCACGACAATTACATGCTCAACGCTCGGAGCTGATGCGCCTATGTCAGCGTTCTTCTTCAGGTCAAGGGGCTTCCCCCTCCTGTAGTATCCGTCTGCTGTGATTATGACCTTGGATTCCGCGTCCTCGACCCTGTCCCTGAGCGACTCGCCGCTGAATGCCGAGAAGCAGACGCTGTGAACGGCGCCCAGCCTCGCCGTAGCAAGCATTGAGACCACGACCTCTGGTATCATGGGAAGGTAAATGGAAACCTTGTCACCCTTCTTCACGCCCAGTTTCTTCATGGCGCCCGCGAGCCTGTTGACTTCATCATAAAGCTGCTTGTATGTGTATGTCTTTGGTTTCTCGTCTGTGGGCTCCGGCACCCATACAAGGGCTTCCTTGCCGCCGTTGCCTGCCTTCACATGCCTGTCAAGAGCGTTGTAAGAGGCGTTTATCTCACCGCCCAAAAACCATTTGAATTTCCACGGCTTGTCCTTGTCCTGCTCATACCCGGTCTGCCATTTCTTATGCCACTCAAGTGCTTCCTCTGCCCTTTTCTCCCAGAACTTTACAGGATCGGCCTTTCCCTCCTCGTAGAACGACTCGTCAGAGAGCCATGCCCTCTTCTTCATCTCATCCGATGGCCAGAAAACATTCTTGTTTTCCTTGTCTTCAACAACCCACTTAGTTGACATAACATCACTCCTAATTAATTAAAGATTAATATAATTCGGAAAAGGGCTTTTATTTGTTACGTTCGGACCGCCTTCCCTTCTCCTTCCACATCTGAAGAAGGTCCAGAAAATCGTCGAAGCGCAGCACCACAAAAGGCGGGGTCCGGGTGAAGTTGAACACGAGGAAATCCTGCGTGCCTTTGGCAAGCTCCGTAATTTCGCCTTCGGGGAACGAGACGTACTTCTTGGCCTTGGTGGTCTTGGCCTTCCCGAAGAACTTGTTCTCGACTATGATGTCTGTGTTCGGTATGTCCTTTTCGCCTTCAGGTCTCTGCCTGCCCGACAGCGGCACTCTCCTTGCATCAAAACCGGCAGCAACAAGCTTGTCCTTGACGAGATGCTCGAAGCGGCGTCCTCTGGCATAACTCATGAAACATAATTGTCAGGCATCGTTTAAATGTTGGCTGCACAAAAACTGTTTATGGGCAGGATAACCAGCGCTCTCATACTAATCAACATAGCTGTGTTCCTTCTCGTGTTCAGCATGCCTGATGCACTGATGGAGAATACATTCTCAGCATTCCAGTTCTCATCTTCAGGCTTTCTGGAGGTCTGGCGCTGGCTTACATCAATGTTCCTGCACGCGAGCGCTTCCCACATATTCTTCAACATGCTGGCGCTCTACTTCTTCGGCAACGCCATAGAGGATGAGATAGGGGCCAGGCGCTTCCTGCTCATATACTTCCTTTCAGGCGTCGCCGGAAACCTTGCGTACGGGCTGACCAGCGCTGTTCCCGCTGTAGGAGCCTCGGGATGCATATTCGGTATCATGGGAGCGGCCATGCTGATGAAGCCGAAGGAGATGATAAACATGTATGTTTTTCCCCTGCCTCTCGGCGTCATAGCGATGCTGTACGTGCTGACGCAGGCGGCGCTTGCAGCTGTCCCCGTGAATGAGATGGGCATAGCGTACATGGCGCATATCGGGGGACTGGCTGCCGGCTCGCTGATTATGTTATATTCTGAGCCGAAGAATTCGGCAAAGGGTGTGCTCGTGCTTGCCGGCCTCGGAATACTGATGCTGGTATTGTGGCCTTTCGTGGGCCTGCTCGTGGGCATAGGCCAGCTGGTGCTCGGCTTCTTTGACTTCGTGGTGGGCATTGTTCTTTACGGGACAGCAAAGCTGCTCCTGTCATGGCTCTGGTAGCACAGAAAAGCAGATTAATATGAAATGCAAAAATTATTCATGCCTGAAAAGGTTCTTATTGGAAAGATAGCCCACTACTTCAGCAAGATAGGCGTCGCCGTCATAGAGCTTTCCGCTCCTCTGAGTCTGGGAGACACGATATCCATAGAAGGTCCGACAACCAGCTACAAGCAGAAGGTGGAAAGCATGCAGATTGAACACAAGCCCATCACTGAAGCAGAGGCAGGCCAGTCAGTCGGCATGAAGGTTGATGAGAAGGTCAGGGAAGGAGACCAGGTCTTCATTGAGAAGTAAGGCACGATGAGAAGAAGCCCTTCTTGCAGTTATCTTTGCATCCAGGGAATTTCTGACTCGTCCGTCCTCCATCTCGGCAGCACTTCGGGTTCGGAGCCGAGCGGCTTCTGTCCGTTTTTGTGCGCGAGAATGCCTGTCCATGCAATCATCGCGCCGTTGTCGCCTGAATATTCCAGAGGCACGGCAGCTGACTTTGCACCCCTTTCGGAGCACATGATGCCGATCATCTCCTGAAGTCTCTTGTTGGCTGCAACACCGCCCGTGAGCAGGACCTCGCTCTTTCCTGTATGAGCGAGCGCCCTCTCTATGACTTCTGTCACCATTGAGAACATGCTCTCCTGCAGGGAGAAGCATACATCATTAAGCGGCTCGCCTGAATTGAGCTTCTTGGCAGCCTCTGTCACTATTCCGGAAAACGACAGGTCCATGCCCTTCACAACATATGGCATGCCTGTCCACCTGCCCTTTGCAGCAAGCTCTTCTATCTTCGGCCCGTGCGGAAACTGCAGGCCTGCTGCCCTTCCGAACTTGTCCAGGGCGTTGCCTATGCCTATGTCCTGTGTTTCGCCGAATATCCTGTACCTTCCGGCAGTATACGCTATTATCTGCGTGTTCGCGCCTGACACGTAAAGCGTCACAGGGTCCTTCAGTTTCGTCATGAGCCTGCCTATCTCTATGTGGGCCACGCAGTGGTTGACGCCCATAAGAGGCTTCTTCAGCTTCGCGGACAACTCTGCTGAATAGTTCATTCCCGCGTAAAGGCATGGCGGCAGGCCCGGTCCCTGTGAGACCGCCAGAGCGTCTATGTCCCTTTCGGAAATTCCGGCTTCTGAAAGCGCCTGACCCATAACGCTTTCGGCTACGTCCTCGTGATGCTTCCTCGCCTGCATCGGCACTATGCCCCAGCCTGCCTTCGGCTTGTAGGTGTCCCTGACGTTTGCGAGAATGTTTCCGTTTTCGTCGCAGATGCCCACGCCGAATGTGTGGGCAGTCGTCTCTATGCCAGCGCAAATCATGTGAAATACTTGCTTATCTGTTTTAAAATCTTTCCGTGGTTATTTTAGAGCATGGACAGCGTTTATGAATCGAGAAAGCTCCGCAGGCTGCTTAACGGTCTGGGTCCCTCGGATGAGGTCGTGGTGACAACAGGCATAAGCCCGCAGACAGAAGAATCTGTCTATTCGTGGGTGACTGTCTATGTGAACGGGAAAAGCAGAAAATTCGAAACATACAGGCTCGAGAACCCGGCTGTGACGCAGGGAAACGCGAGAAATGCAGCAACAGCAGAAGCTGTGAGATTTTCGGGATACATAAAGAACGAATGCCGCAGCAAAGGCGCCAGCGTCATGGACGCAGACATCTGAAAATCACTGATTTTCGCTTTTTTCCTCAGTGCTTCCGCTTTTAGAGAACTCAGTGTAGCCGCACCTGCCGCAGTATTTCCTGTTTCCGTGCACTGAAAGCATTGTTCCCGGTCCGCATCTTGGGCAGTGGCTCCTCTTCCTCTTGACTGTATTGCCGTCAACTTCGTAGTATTCCCATACCTTGAGTGACGAGTGCTTCCTGCCTGTCCTTTGCTTCTTCTCCCTTGACCTCACTTTCTTCTCGGCCATGCTCACTCACTGTCTTCCTTTTTCTCTTCGAGCTTTTCCTCAGCGGCTTCTTCTTTTGCTTCTTCAGCTGGCTTTTCCTCTTCAGCTGACTGCCGGGATGCAGCTTCCTCTTTCACATCTGTCGCAGCTTCTGCCTTTTCAGGCTGAGCATCATCTTTTGGTTCAGACTCAGCTTCTGCCTTTTCAGGCTGCGGTTCTTCCGCAGATTCTGCCTTTCCAGTCTTTGCGCTCTTCTCAAGGAACTTCTTCACTTTCCTTTCCTGCCTTGCGAGCTTTCCTGCAGGGACGTCATCCTTTTTGGAGTAAACCATTACCTTGACCCTGCTCTGCGCTGCTCCCCTCTCAGTGAAAATCTTGTCAAGCAGCGTCAAGTCTTCCTTTGAGCCGAGCTTCTTGGCTATTGCCGGCAGCAGGTCGTGCCTGTTGGGGGTCTCCTTTCCTGCGTGGTCCACCATAAGCCAGTATTCCTTCCTCTTCATGAGAGGATTGTCCTTTTCCGATATGATTTCAGTTTTCATAGCAACCATTCTTTTTTCAATTGGAATATTTTTATAACAATACCATATAAAAGCTTTGCTGCATCAGGGCATCTTTTTTTAATACAGGCCAACAAGAAAACTTATGGGAGTAGAGCCAAGCCGCAGATTCAAGCCGGAGGCGTGTCAGAAGTGTGGTCTCATAACGCGGGACCTTAAGCAGGCTGAAATAAACGGAAAATGGTATTATGCCTGCCCGGAATGCAGGGGCGTCAAGAGGGACGAAAAGGAAACCCGAAGGGAGCGCCTCAGGAAGATGTATGCAAAGGATGCCGCAAAGATGGGCTTCTGAAAGGTCCTCACTTATGAGCAAAGCAGACCGTGATATGCTTTTTCTCAACAGCATCTATTCTGCCGAATCCTATGCGCTCCAGCTGTATTATACTGCCCTCGTTGATTTTCAGCATGGCCGGCTCGCACAGTCCTTCCTTCTCACCGTCAGCAGTCAAGAGCGTCAGGCGGGCGTGCGGCTTTGATACCCATTGCAGCTTGGGCATCTTCTGGACTATGTCATTGCCTGCGTAGCTTGCCTTTTTTCCAAGCACGATATTTCCAAGGCCCTTGAGCCTGACTGTCTTTCCTGAAAAATGCCTGAAATCATCGCCGGAAACATAAACTTCATCAAAGTCCACAGGCATCTTCTTCTTTCCCCTCTCAGGGAAATCCGGGTGCAGCTGCTCCTCGGCCTCGCGGATGGCAGGGGCGCCTGTTATTGATATTCTTTGCGGCTCCAGCACAGCCATGTACCTGCCGGCCTTGGAATCTATCAGCTTCCTGTTTATGCCTTCTATGTTCTCCCAGCCCACGCGTATGTCGTTCTTCGTGATGCCTACATCCTCGGCGAACATCCTGAATGCCTCCGGCTGGAAGCCTCTTCTTAAAAGCGCGCGCACTGTGGGAAGCCGGGTGTCATCCCAGCCGGATACCTTCCCTTCATCTATCCACTGCTTCATGTCCCTTGTATGGATTTTTGTTCCGGGCAGGTAAACCATGCCGAAGTTCACAACTTCAGGCATCTTCCATGCGAATGTGTCATAGAAAAGCTTCTGCACGGATGTGTTGTGTTCATGCTCCTTGCCCCTGAAGACATGCGTCACGCCGAGATAGTGGTCCTCAATGGCGCAGGCAAAGTTATAGAGCGGCCACACGTGATACTTGTCTCCCTTTACAGGATGGCTGCCCTTTGCAACCCTGAGCATCGGGGGGTCCCTCATGGCGGGGTTCCTGTGGCTCATGCTCGTCTTGAATCTTACTATGGCTTCCCCTTCCCCGTACTTACCGGACAGCATATCCTTCCATCGTGAAAGGCTGTCATCATTCCTGCAGGGGCATTCTTTCTTACCCGCCTTTAACTTCCTGAACTCATCGGCAGGGCAGGTGCAGACATATGCCTTCCCCTGCTTTACCAGCTCCTCAGCATGCCTGTAATAAACGTCCATGCTGTCCGATTCCAGAACAAGCTTGTCCCACTTTATGCCTGTTCTCATGAGGTCTTCCTTTATCATGTCGTAAAACACGCTGCCAATATTTTTCGGGTCAGTGTCCTCTATCCGCAGTATGAATGTGCCGTCATACTTCTTTGCATAGAGATACGGCAGCATGGCGGCCCTCAGCAGCTGGCCGAGGTTTAGCGGGCCCGTCGGCGACGGCGCGAACCTTGTGACAAACTTTCCCTTTACAGCGCTCTTTATCTCCGGCAGCCCTTCGCGCTTTTTCACTTCCTTCCTCAGCATCTTGGGGTTTTTCTTTTCCAGGGCTTTCTCCTGCTCTTCGGGGCTCATGCTGTTGACTTCCGCTGCTATCTCTTCTATGAGCTTTTTCAGCGCAGGCACATCTGACCTGAGGTCCGGATTTGCAGCGAGCAGTTTCCCGAGAACTGCGCCGGGGCTGGCTTTCCCTTTGTAGAAAACGGCATTCTGCAGGACATAAGCAAGCGCCGTCTCCCTGAGTTTTTCCATAAAGTCTATTTGGCCTGAGGCTATAAATCTATTTATTCCTCTCAAGGCGCCTTATCTTGACCTCAATCTCTGTTATCCTCTTCTCATAATCCTCTGCCATGCGCCTGTAGGAATCGTTGTCTATCTTCTTCCTGTAGAACTTGCCCTTCAGGGCGTCCTTGACTTCCTGAAGCTCCTCTTTGCGGTCCTTCAGTACTGTCAGTGTGTCCTTCTTTATGCCTGCAATCTCCCTGAAAACTATCATGAAGGCGGCGCTCAGTCCTATGTAGAGCATTATGTATGCCGTTGTCACGAGCGTGCCGATGAGAGGGGAATAGAAGAACGCTATTATGAAGACGATTCCCGATATGACGAAGAAAACAGACCATATGAGGATTGCCCTCTCCTGCTGATTCATAATTAAATTATGTTGTCTTGATTAATATATTGTCCGGAATCAAATACTATTTATGAAGCTCTACCTGAAGCCCGAGTACTTCCAGACCATACATTACTATTTCTTCTCGCTTGGCGTATTCAGCCTCACAACAGCGCTCATGTTCACGGAGTACAGCATATACACATTCATCTTCGTGGGCTTTTACGTGGCGCATTCCGCGATTTCATGGTACATGAGCTGGTTCATGCACAGGAAGATGAAGCTCGTCTACATCATACAGCGCAGCAGCTACATTGTGAATCATATGGTGCTTGTGCTCGTGGCAGGACTGGGTGCCGTTGGCTTCGGCTACATCTTCAGGGAAAGCTACGACGCTGTGATGACATCCATGATAACGCTAAACTTCTTTGTGGTTTTCCTCGGCATCATGTGGTACGCCATAGGAGCGACAAGGATTGCGGAAAGGTTCTTCGACTGGAGGGAGGAAGGGCGGCTTTCCAGGGGGCGTGACATGCTTCTGGCCTTCAGGAAAAAGCGCTTCCTCGAGCTGGTGAGCGATGCCGCCGTAAAGGGCTATAAATGGGGGAGCGACCCGCAGATTGACGGCCTGTTCATGGACCTGAAAATGCTGGCCGGGCAGGGCAGGGACTTCAGCGAGAAGGCGAAGGAAATAGAAATAAAGCTGGCCGAGGCCGAGATTGCCGGGCTCGAGAAAAAAATGGCAAATCTTGGAGACAGCGAGGCCGACAAGAGCCTTGCGGAAAGCTACATGAACGCCATAAAGTCAAAAAGAAAGGCCATAATGGAATACGAAAAGGCATTCTACAGGAAGTTCCATTCAGAAAATGCTTAGCAGCCATACTACTGCGAAGCCTGCGAAGCAGCCTGCTGTGACAAAAGGCATGGCAGGATAAAACTTGTCCTTTTCAGCCTTCACGAAAAGCGCCAGTAGGGCAGCTGCAGTGAAAAGGGGTATTATAAGCGACTCGAGGAACGCGTGGAACAGCGAAACGCCTGTGTATCTTATCAGCCAGTCCAGCGCTACAGCAGAAAAGACAAGAGGGAATGCTATGTCTCCTCCGCCGAGTATGGCGGTTTTCATGCCCCTGACCTTCACGCCGCGTGGTATGTCCGTTTTTATGCCGCCTTTCCGGCCAATGCCGTAAGGAACCACGAAGCCGGCGAATGCCCTTGTGCCTGTCTGGAACTTGGCAAGGGTTATCATATGGCCCGACTTCCAGACAGCGAACATGTCGTATGCGGATATGGCGAGAAGCAGCATCGCTGCCCAGTATATGTTGAACAGCGGGGCGAAAAGGAGCGCTATGCCGGGGTATATCAGTATCTCGGTTATGTTGTGTATGTATATGTTAGTCCTGACGAGTTCCAGCAGGGCGAGCACTGCCGCGACTGCCATAGCCATCGTTGGGCTTATGAAAACGCCCAGTGTGATGGCAGATGCGAGCCAGACGGCCATGAAATACATTATTTTCCACAGGTTCACCTGGCCGAAACGCGCGAACATCATGACTATGCCCGTGCCGATGAGTATGCCGAACAGGATGTACAGAAGGGAAACGGCTCCTTCTATTTCAGGCCTCTCGCCCACAGCTGTGTCTGCATAAGAGACCGACCTGCTGCCGTTGTCATTCGTTGTTATATGCATGCTCTGGCTGAATGCGTACAGGCCGAAAATCTGTATGAAAAGGAAGACTATCACGAGAACCATTGTCACCGACAGCGTGTGTTTCATGAGTATAATTGCAGCTCGGCTGTTAAAAATATCGCTCCTGTCAGATTTTTATATCAATTAATCAAATGTTGTTTTCATGGAGCCCAGGATTAAAAGCAAGCGCTGGAACAGCAAAATAGAGGACGAGATAAGCGGGCTGTGGAAGAAGTCATGGCCTTACGGCTTTGACGAGAAGTCAAAGAGGCCGGTCTACTCGATAGACACGCCGCCGCCGTATGTCAACACACCTGTTCACATCGGCCAGGCCACCACCTACGTGCTCATGGACATGTTTGCCCGCTTCAGGCGCATGTCGGGCTACAATGTGCTTTTCCCGCTTGGCCTTGACAGGAACGGCCTGCCGATAGAGATGGCTGCTGAGAAGCGCTTCGGAAAGAAGCTGACGGAGCTGCCGAGAAATGAAGCAATAGCATTGTGCCACAGGATACTCGAAGAAGCCAGTCTCGCGAGCGTGGATTCATTCCGCAGGCTGGGCGTGAGCTTCAATTCATGGAAGAAGGGCACGGGTATCGGTGACCTCTACGAAACCGACAGCCCGGACTACAGGGCCCTCACGCAGGAGACGTTCATAGACATGCTGAAGAAGGGGCTTGTATACGAGGACAACCGCGTCAACAACTTCTGCCCGGGATGCCAGACCACGCTGGCGGACGCTGAGGTTGAATACGAAAACAGGGCGGGCTATTACTACAACGTACGGTTCCGCGTAAAGGAAACCGGAGAGGACATAATAATAGCGACAACAAGGCCTGAGCTCCTGTGCACGATAGGCATGGTCATATTCAACCCCAAGGACAAGCGTTACAGGCACCTTGAAGGCAAAACCGCGATAGCTCCCGTATTTGAGAAGGAGGTTCCGATAAAGTCCCACCCGTCGGCTGAGATGGACAAGGGAACTGGCATAATGATGGTCTGCTCATTCGGAGACCTTGCCGACATACGCTTCTTCAGGGAGCAGAATCTCAAGCCTGTCATAGCCATAAACAAGAACGGCGTGATGAATGCCAATGCAGGCTTCCTTGAGGGCATGAGCATAAAGGACGCCAGAAAGAGGGTGGTCGAGGAGCTGGAGAAGAGCGGCCTGATTGTCGGGAAGATACCGACAAACGAGCACAGGACACCCATATGCGAAAGGAGCAAGGACGCCATCGAGTTCATAGCCATGCCTGAGTTCTACGTGAAGCAGGTGGAATTCAAGAACGAGATGAAAAAGCTCGCAAAGAAGCTGAAATTCTTCGCGCCGAAGTCAAGGCAGATACTGCTTGACTGGATAGACTCGGTTTCAATAGACTGGCCCATAAGCAGGAGAAGGTATTATGCAACAGAAGTGCCCCTGTGGTACTGCAAGAAGTGCGGGCAGAAGATAGTTCCGCCGAAGGGCAGGTACTACCAGCCGTGGAAAGAGAGCCCGCCGGAAGGCAGCGAGGGGCTGAAAGACGGAAAATGCTCGAAATGCGGCTCAGAAGGCTTCCGCGGCGAGGAGAGGGTATTCGACACATGGTTCGATTCCAGCATATCGCCGCTGTACATACTGAAATACCACAAAGACCCGAAGGGCTTTTTTGAAAAGAGTCAGCCCTGCACACTCAGGCCGCAGGGCAAGGAGATAATAAGGACATGGCTTTACTACACTGTCCTCAAGGACTGGCTGCTCACCGGAAAGCTCATATTCAGGGACGTGTGGGTGAACTATCACATTCTTGATGAAAGGGGCAAGAAGATGTCAAAGTCCAAGGGCAATGTGATTGACCCGAAGGACGTGCTTGAGAAGTTCGGAGCCGAGCCGTTCAGGCTGTGGGCCGCAGTCGAGGGCAACCTTGAAAAGACTGACTTCAGGTGCTCTTTCGAGAGGATAGAAGGTGCAGGAAAGACGCTGACAAAGCTATGGAATGTCTCGAGGTTCATCTCGATGTTCGATCCTCCGGCACGAAAGCCTGCGAATCTTGAGCCTCTTGATGAGTGGATAATCAGGGAAACAGAATCGCTGGTGGATTACACGGCGAAGAGCTATGAGAAATACGATTTCCACAATCCTGCTGTCAGGATAAAGAACTTCATATGGGAGACATTTGCTTCGCATTATGTCGAGCTTGTGAAGAGAAGGGCATACAACATGGACAAAGACTTCAGCAGGCCTGAGCAGGATTCGGCAAGATACACCCTCAACTATGTGCTTGACAGGATTATGCTTCTCCTCGCTCCTGTGCTTCCGTTCCTCACATATTCTGTGTACAGAGACCTGCGCGGAAAGGATGTGCACAAAGAGCCCTTCCCGGCTGCTGACAAAAAGATGCTCAGGAAGGACATTGGCTTCAGCGCTGATGACATAGCCGCATTCAATTCCGCTGTCTGGAAGGCCAAGAAAGACAGGGGCCTTTCCCTTAGGGAGCCTGTTAAGTCAGCCACCATTCCGGAGAAGCTGAAGCCAGCTGAAAAGGACATAAAGGCAACGCACGGAATAGGGGCCTGCAAATACGGCAGGAAGACTTCCTTCAGCTTTTAGGATTTTTATACTTGGATATCAAAAGTTAATTATGGAAGACGAAGGTGCCTACAGCGGCGGCATTCCGTACAAAAACGTAGGTCTCGTCTTCTTTGTGACATTCATCCTCGTCTTCGTTCTTTTCACGATGGTAGAGCCGAAATTCCACTGCTATGACAGCTACGGGAACGACATACCCTGCAGGACGTTCAGCATAGGCGGTGATTTCATACTGGGACTGCTCATTTCAGGGGTGCTCTTCCTCTTCGACATGCTTCTGGTGTACATGACGCTGAGCGAATACCTCATGTAGCCCTTTTCTGTTCACTCTGTCAAAAAGCGCTAGCGGAAAATACGGGTTCGGGCTGTCCAGTCATTGACCCGAAGCCCGGCTGCCTTTTATCCGAGACAAGAAAGGCGCAGGTAAAATGAATATGCAGAATCTAATTAATTCATAGTAAACGTAGTACAATCGCAATGTTCGAACAGAAACGCACACCGCTGCAACATCGTATAGCGCACAGCCGAACACTCCAAACAGAAACGCACACCGACGACATGCGCAGTGTGGACAAAGTCGTCCCTAAAAGGTATGGACAAATCCCCCAACATCACAGCTATAATGCAAATCTTCCTTTCCCTCAAGGCTTTTGCGGACGCGGAAGCATCGGGAACAGGGTTCCCTTGCGTCCACTCACGCGGAAGCATCGGGAACAGGGTTCCCTCGTTTTCCGCTTCGCGTAAAACTCCCGTAAAAGGCTTGAATGCCTACTCGCTTTCAGAAACCGTCTTCTTTTTCGGTGTCTCGTCCGCCAGGCTCTTGGCCTTCTCACCAGCCATCTTTATGGCAGTTTCCTCGTCAACCTGCTCAAGGTCGTCTATGGCTTTCATGATGTCCTGCGACTCGTCGTCCACAGGTATCTCTTCCTTGCCCAGTATGTTTCCCATCTTCTCCTTCACAAGGTCCAGCCTGCCGTCCTCCATGGCCTTTTTGACGTCGATGTCCACAATTGCATCGGACAGCTGCTCCACATCCGTGTTCATTATTCTCTCCACGAAATCAGACTCCTTGTCGAATTTCTGCTGCTCGTGCATGGCCTCGACGAGAAGAAGCACCTGAAGCTCCCTGAGATAATGATTCGCCTGCTGCTGCTTTGCCGCGGCTTCAAGCCTCAGGGACTTTATCTTCTGCACGTTGAGCATCTTCAGCGTCCTCGGCTGGCCCTTGGCCTCTATCATCAGGTTCTGTATTTTTTCCTGTATGGCCTTGATGTCATCTGAGAGGCGCTCTATGCTTTTTTCAGTCTTGAGTCTCTCCTTGAGAAGGTCGTTGGGATTGAGTGAGAAAACATTCTTTCCGAATTTATTCTTCAGGAAACTCTTTATGTCCATATCACTTTAGATTTAGGTATCTTCTTTTTATAAGTTTGACTGGGAGCGCAGCCAAGAAGCAATATAACCGAGAAAACCAATTATTTAATTAATGAGAAGGGGATTTATTTTTTCAACAGACGCAATGATATCCGTAGGCCTGCTGTTCATAATGGCGTCGTTCGTCACGAGCATCGCCATAACGTACTCTTCTCCGGGCATAGAGTACAACAAGATGTACTACAGGGGAAAGGATGTAATGAACCTGCTTCAGAACACGAAGCTTTCAGGTGTGGCTGACATGCTTCCGGAGAACTTCACCCAGGACTGCAACATAAGCACCGCTGACCTTGAAAAGAGCATACTCGACACCCTCGGTTATCTCTGGGCGCAGAACAGCACAGTGCTGAACTCCTGTGCCGGGAACCTCACGAGGACTGTGCTCAACAGAACGCTTCCTGATGGAACAGGTTACGAGGTGCTGATAGACGGTGTCAGCATATACAGAAAGGGAAACGCTACAAATTACCTCTCAAGGCTGCACACGATTGTTTCAGGATACCAGCTCGGAAAGCCTGTGTCGGGATACTTTGCAAGCGCCTACATATCGCGAATCAGCAAGACGACATCGAGTTATGTGTATTTCGGTGGTTATGAAGGGGACGGCAATATAACCAAGAAACTTGACCTTCCGGACGACGCCAACGTGACAGAAGCATATCTTGAGCTGGCATCAGGCAACAACTTCACGCTTTATGTCAACGGGAACAACGAGGGAAGCTTCACTGTTTCGCCGTTTAACATGACCGCAGACAACTGGACGATATGCAGCGATTATGCGTCATGCGGCAGCTTCAGCAAAGGCGAAAACATCATAAAGCTCGTGTTCAGCAGCAGTGAAGACAATTATATAGGCGGCGGCTTCATGAGGGTCACCTACAATACGAGCAAACCCGACACCCTGCCTTTCCAGGCCAGCAATGAAAGCGCCATGAAATATTATTATTTTCCCGGCATAGAGGGCATGGTAAACCTTTATTCATCATTCTACATACCCGGAAACCTTGACAACATGACAGCGCACATACATTATGCCTCAAACTGCACCTCGGACTGCAAGGTATTCGTTAACATAGGCAATACCACTGTCTACGAGAGCAACAGCACAGGCGATATAACAGCAGACATAGGCAACGCAACGCTTTACAGCCTTCTCGGCGGCTATTCGTCCCTCAGCAACAGCACCGTGCCGCTGAGGATGGGATACAGGAACATGACGCATGACGAGGGCAAAAAAGGCACGGGAGATTCCGTGCTTTCGACAGACGTCTCCGGAAGCATGCAGGACTGCGCAGATTATACAGGCAACCGTTCCTGTTGGTATGAATACTGCAGACTGTGGATTTTTGGCACATGTCTTGGTGGATGGGGTGGTGTCTCGTGCGACAACCCCGGCACATGCTCTGACGATGAATGCGCAATCGGAACCACCCATGTCAGGAACCACCGGGTTTGCGACAGCAAGCTGAATCTCGCACAGGACGGAAACAAGGTTTTCGTGAACACTGTTCTCAACTATACCGGCAACAGGGTAGGGCTGGTCAATTACTCAACCTCGACCCTCGGCACGTTCAGCCTCACGGACGACAACCAGAGCCTGCACGACGCAATAGACACCTATGAAGCAGGAGGCGGCACATGCATATGCTGCGGAATAATAAGCGCGACAGACATGCTTAACGCAGAGAGCAACTCAAGCAACAGAAGGAGCATCATAGTCATGTCAGACGGCGAAGCAAACAGAAGGTGTAACAACGCTGACACAGACCTTGACGGCGATTCCGATGTGGATGCCGCTGACGACACTATTCAGGCAGCATGCGACGCGTACAATGACTCAGGAATTGTGGTTTACACAATAGGATACGGCGATGCTGACAACACGACAATGAACCTCACTGCGGAGTGCGGCGGCGGCGAATACTACTTCAGCAATGCCACAGGGCTGGCGGACACCTACAGGAAGCTTGCCGAAGACATAGCAGTAACCTACTTCGCGCAGACCGTCAAGGTCGACTATGCAAATGTGAACAGCACCCTTTACTCCGATTCGTACATAACGTTCAATTACACGCCGAAGGATGTGCTCGGCTACGGCGAGGTCTCGCTGGCTTTTGAATCCCCGAGGTTCGGCGGGGTCATCGAATCGCCGAAAAACAGCACATTCAGCATACCTTCGAACTCGCGCATACTTGACGCAAAAACGCTTTCATATTCCTCGCAGTTCTGGACGAGCTCTCTCGAGGTAAACAGCTCGGCCACGGGCGGCTGGGAGAGCGTGTACGACATTTCCGATTACAGCTCGAACAAAGGCGCAAAGGACGAATTCATAGACATCGGCGACCCCTTCGTCGTGCACATGCCTATTGACAGCCTCATATCCGGGAACAACAGCGTACGCGTGGACACTGGCTTCTCATCCAATGATACGACAGGCGGCTCGCCGGATGACAGGGTCGTCTACTATGTAGGCGTGAGCGGCATAGTAGGCTACGGGGATGTGTTTTCCACATACGAGAATGCGACAGATGATGCTGTCCAGCGCCTTCAGGACAAGCTGTCGGAATTCAACATAACGGCGCTTGATGTGGTTACACCCACAAACTATGTGTCAGAGCTCCCTGCACTGTGGGGCCCTTCAATAATGGAGATAAGGGTATGGTCTTAAATCCGCCGGATGTGTGATAATTATGGACGAGATGAAAACCATTTACGGCTTGCTTGTGATAGATGTGTTTCTGATAGCTGTCATATCCGTGCTTTTCATGCTCACATCACCGGGGACGGACTGTCTCCCCGGAGACACCCACTGCCTTGAAAATTTCAATGAAAACAGAGAACTCTGCCAGCCGTCCGAAAACGTCATAACAGTGGGGAACTCGACGAATTACATAAAGATGAGGGTAAAAATATACTGGGACGGCGAAAAATGCGTTACCGAGGAGGATGTTCTCGAAGACCACAGCTCAGGTATCGGGCCGATAGACCTTACAGGGTATAACAACACATGCAACCTCACGCTCGAGGAGCTGAGAAAGTACGGCCCCCACGCCTGCGAGGGGTCACTGCTTGACTTCGTGGCGCCTCCAAGCTCGAGCACATCTTCAGAAGGTTCTGAGGGAAGCAGCGAATCCGAGCCGCCTTTCATATACTGCTCGATGAACGATACGGAGTGCCATATGAAGATATCCGATTATGTGAATAACTGCGAACCCCTTACAGCTGAGGCAACCCAGATAATAGGGCAAAAAGACGGAATAAGTTATATGACATACTATCTTGAACTAAGAAGACAGTCCACGGACTGCGTACTTAAGTTCAAAGTGCTTAACATTGTAAACCTGCCGCCCGAAATACCTCCGGAGATTGAGGGAATGGGAATGACATGTACTGCTTCCCTTTCACTGTTCCCACGCGACGGCATAGAAAAGGAATGGTGCAAAGGCGACCTGATAGAATACTTTGACAGTCTTTACAGACCTTGACTCTGGACCAATATAAAAACCGGAAGCCAATTAGAATTATGAAGGCGCAGTTTTACTCATTAATCTCCATTCTGATTGCCATACCCATATTCGTGTTCGTGGTCCAGTACATGGAATATAACGCCAACACAGGCGATGCGATTTCCGAGCGCGTCATATCCGACCAGCTGGGGCAACTGGTGAATTCAATAGAGATGGACACTGTGAAAGCCATGGAGATATCAGGAAGGAGAGCACTCCTCGCCGCGACAAACTATGTGATAAGCTCCGGGGAGGCGCTTGACGACCCTGTAGCCAACATCACGGAACTCATGACAAACGGGACAATCAACGGCAGCAGCTCGTTCCTGATGCTCAACAACACCATGCCTGACTGGGAACAGCGCATACTCTCAAAGCCCGTTGACTTCACTGTCACGCTGGATTACTGGAACATCTCGATAGCAAACTACGACGGCTATTCGCTGGTCGTTGGCATGGACGTCAATATAACAGCTACGGACAAACTCGGGAAGGTCAGGATAGACAAAACAGGGAAGCGCAAATACGCCTACATATCCGTGGCCGGCCTTGAGGATCCCATGTTCCCGCTCGAAACAGGGGGATTCATAAGAAGGATTGTGCAGCGTCCGGAGCCAGGCCATGTGGCGTTCAAGGTTGTCGCGGGAAGCTCAAACTCATCAGGAACCTGCTCCGGGCCAGTCACATTCAACAAGTCCGAAGATGACGACACGAAGATACTGGTCGCTGAGAACCTCACAGGTGTTGTGTTCAGCAGGCATCTGGGCATAATACTCGAAGATGAGGACGACCTGTCGGGTCAGATAAGCTGCTACGTAACCGGAAACAACAGTGCTGTCGGGCTTGTCCGCAGCGCACTGGAAACCGGCTATGACGTCATCCACATAGACAATGAAACCAAATCAGCATGGTCAATGCCCATTGAGAACAGCCTGCCCGAGAGATATTACTACAGGATTCCCGGGCCGACATTCCTGCAGCGGCTCGGCGGCGACTATACTGCGTCTCCGGACGGAATTGCCACATTCATCTATGTCCCGGAGCTTCAGGAGCAGGCAATACCTGTGGACGATTATTCACGGGTGGCGTACAGATATTTCTCGAGAAGCGGAAGCTGTTATCAGGTCGACGACATGCCGGAGTGGTTCGGCATGGACAGCAGCGACGCCTCGGACATGAACCTCACGGAGCTCCTGACATCTGACCCGTGCACGGTGAGCTGAATGTGTTTTTAAGAATTTGAACCAAAATCTAATTATGGCAGGCTTCATTTATCCGTCGAGAGAATCAATCATAAGCGTCAACAAGATCGTCAATCTCATGTCCGATAATAAGGCAGACTCGCACAAGCTTCTAATCAACAAAAGATTCATAGATGCTGTACTGGAAAGAGTCAGGAAAAACAAAGGCGATGTCTATGAAAAGGCCGCGGTACTTCTGGAAGGTTTAGTAAAAACTCATGGATTTGCAAGCGGAAACAAGAGAACTGGCTTTGTTGTGACAACCTATTTCATAAAGAAGAATGGCGGTAAAACAAGATTCGATGATTTCTACATGGTGGAAAAGGTTTTAAGAAACATACGCCTATATAATACATCAGAGCTGCTGAGTGGCTGAGAACAGGTGATATAGATGAAAGCAGATTCAAAAGATGAGCTGAAGATGGAACAGGATATGTTAGACATAGCTCTGAAATACAAGAAGCTTCTCAAAAAACTTGAATAAGCGAAGGATTTGTTTACGCAAAAGATGCGCTACTTTTAAATACATCACACACAGAATTATAGTTACAATGCCCCTGTCGTCTAGACACCCTTTTCTGGTCAAGGCAGGCAAAAGCGCGCACCGGAAAATCAGAAAGTGGTGGGGAAATCCGGCCAATTTCCGGAATCGCATTTCCGGAAAGCCGAGAGGATACCGGCCTTTCGATTCGGTTCGAAAGGTTTGAGTCACAGGACGGCGCTCCTGCGGCAATGAAAGATGATCTGGATGTCCGAAGAAGACAGCCGATGACCCGGGAAAGCATAAGGACAACTCATGCTTCGGGAATTCAAATCCCGGCGGGGGCATACATATTTATAAATGGGGCTTTCAGGAACAAGAAATAAGATGATACATCATTATTTCGGGGTCGATCTGGATATCGTTCTGACCATCATAAAAAAAGACATTCCCAAACTGAGAAAAATGCTGAAAATACTGAATGACATGGAGAAATAGGTTGTATTTGCGCTTTTCCGGTGAATTTCTGTTTTACAGTTACCTATATAAGGAGCCGCTTCCAATAATAATTATAGTATAACAAATTTTAATATTAAAAATAATATAAATATTATAAATATTGAGAAACATGGCAAAGAAAGTCATGAGCATAACTGTAGACAAGGGACTGTTTTCTGAGTGGAAAAAATATACAGACGAGATGTGCATAAACTCGTCGAAGCTCATTGAGAAGCTCATGAAGGTTCATCTTGAGAATAACAGGGGGGAATCATGAAAAAAACACTGGTTTTCTTCTTTCTGATGGCATTATTCTTCATGATAACAGAAGCTTCCTCTATGAATGTATCGCTCTCTGACCAGGGAACCGGCGTGAAGCTTGTTTCAGACGGCCAGCTGGTGGACAACGGAAATCTGACTGTGAGCATATATGACAACGAAACCGGCGGCAATCTTGTTTACAGCGAAACCTTTGTGAATGCCATAAACAGGGGTGCATGGAATGTGATGCTCGGTGAGAATTCCTCGAATCCTCTTGACATCGACTATGGCAGAATCTACTACAAGGACTACTCCATAAACGGAGTTGACGTGGACTTTTACGACTATCTCGGAAACACGGTAGAGAGGCAGTTCTTCTATTCCCCGCTGGGGACGATAAGTCCTGAATACTTATCAGGCATGTGGGGCATCGGCGGAGTCGGTAGCAGGGTCTCAGCACAGGGAATGGTGCTCAGCCTCAGTTTCAATGAACAGAACGTCATCGGCTCTCCCGGCAGCGAGACTGTTCTGGACAGCTCAGGGTATAACAACCACGGAAGCAATAACGGGGCAGTTTATGATTCAAGGGGCGGCTTCAACGGCGGCGGTGCCTTTGTCTTTGACGGCGTTGATGATTACA
>JAGGXP010000001.1 GCA_021163005.1 Candidatus Aenigmatarchaeota archaeon
GTTGCATTGATTAACCTCATTAAAAACTCATCATTCATAACTATACAAGAGCCTTTCTTCGTATTCGGATTTCTATTTTGGGGGTTTGGTATATGGTGGGTTATAATGGCTATTATATTATCCTTGCATTACATAAAAAAATTGAAGCTTCCTTATGCAATGTCTTGGTGGGCCTTTACCTTTCCTCTTGGAGCATATGTAGCCGCAAGTCATAAAATCTCATTACTCTTTGGACTTCAACTAATAGATTACATTGGTTTTACATTATACTTGCTTCTAGTTATTTTCTGGATAGTTACTCTCATAAAAACTTTTATACATGCATATCATGGGACGCTGTTTAAGGATTGATGCAATTAAAGTTGAGAAACTCAAAGATACCCAAAGGAGATGCAAAATAAAGTGAATTAAATACTATCAAAACTTATCTTCAAAAGACATAAAATAGCTATAAAAATAGTAAAACGGCGGGGACTTCCCTTTAAACTATTGTCTGCTTCGCAGAATTTTATAAACACTCGGGGGCAAACTCTAAAATTTTCCTTCGGAACGTTGCACTACATTTTAGGTCTTCCCGTTAGTCAGACGAATATAACAGGAATTTAACGGTTACGCTCGGTTGCACCTCGCTTCACCCAAATTGCTTACTATGTTCGCAACTTCTCTTAATCGCATATGTTATATAAACTCTGTCATCCTTTGGTCGTCTGCTCGTAATACTCCAGGCCGAGATGTGTGATTAGCTCCTCGCCCATCAGGTGCCTGAGTGTATTTTTGAGTTTGGTATGCTGGATGAAGAGGTCGTGCTCAGGGTAGACCTGCGGTGCGTGCATGGGCGCCTTGTAATAGAAGGACAGCCATTCCTGTATGCCCTTCATGCCTGCCCTCTTGGCGAAGTCCATGAACAGCGCCAGGTCGAGCACAATGGGCGCGGCCAGTATGCTGTCCTTGCACAGGAAGTTCACCTTTATCTGCATTGGGTAGCCGAGCCATCCGAAGATGTCTATGTTGTCCCATCCTTCCTTGTCGTCGCCCTTCGGCGGGTAGTAGTTTATCCTCACCTTGTGGTATGCGTCCTTGTACAGGTCGGGGTACATGTCCGGCTGGAATATGTAGTCCAGCGATGACTTTTTGGATATTTCCTTGCTCTTGAAGGAGCCGGGATCGTCCAGCACGAGGCCGTCCCTGTTTCCGAGTATGTTCGTCGAGAACCATCCCCTGACGCCGAGCATCCTTGCCTTGAGACCGGGCGCTATGATGGTCTTCATGAGCGTCTGCCCTGTCTTGAAGTCCTTGCCTGATATGGGCACGCCCTTCTGCCCTGCCAGCTCGTCAAGCGCAGGTATGTCAGTTGTCAGGTGGGGGGCACCGTTCGCGTAGGGCACCCCTTCCATTATGGCAGCATATGCGTATATCATGGAAGGGGAAATCCATTCATCGTTGTTTTTCAGGCCGTTTTCAAACGCCTCTATGCTTTCATGGACGGGATGCTTCTCCATGTACACTTCCGTGCTCCCGCACCATACCACGACGATTCTGTCCAGCTTCTTCTCTTCAGTGAAGCGCCGTATGTCCTGCCTCACCTGCTGGGCCATCTCCCACTTGCTTCCCTTTTTCTTGTTGGGGCCGTCTATGTTCTGCACAAACTTATGGTCGAACACGGCGGGCATGGGCTTTATCTTTTCAAGCTCGTCCCTGACGGGCTCGAGATCCCTGGGGTCGAGGACGCCTGCGTTGAGCGCGGATTCGTAAGCATTATCCGGAAATATGTCCCATGCGGCGAATTCTATGTCCTTCAGGTCCGCGAGCGGAATGAAATCCTTTATCAGCGGGGTTCTCGGATTGTCCCTCCCGCCGAGCCTTATGGTCTGCATCTGCGTAACGCTTCCGAACGGCTTTGACAACCCCTTCCTTATCCTGAAAACGCCGGCCATGAACGTGGTGCTCACCGCACCGAGCCCCGGCGTCATTATCCCCAGCTTTCCGCCGGCAGGCTTTATCTGAACTTTGGTCATGAACATACCTCCAAGATATTTTATATGTATAAAATAGTCACGGCAATTTATATATTTTACGTGCGTAAAATATAAACATGGCCGACCGTCTTCTGAAAAGGCTGGAAGATATGAACAGGAGGGAATGCCTCTGGATATACATACTCCGCATTCTGCGGGACACTCCCATGCACGCCTATGCGCTGCGCAGGGAAATAGAAAAGCGCTTCGGCTTCAGGCCCGGAACGGTCACCTCGTACAGGGTCATATACTCCCTCAGCTCCGGCGGGTTCGTGTCAAAGAAAACGGAAGGCAGAAGGAAGATGTACCACATAACGGAAAAGGGAAAAAGGGAGCTGGAATCAGCCGCCCGTTTCTATGAAGGTCAGAGCCAGCTGCTCAGGTAAAAGGAGCTCCCGCTTGTGTAATTCAGCAGCCTCTCGGCAAGCTTTCTGAACCTGTCGTTGAGTTCTTCTGCTTTCTCTTTGTTCACGGCGCCTCTTCCGTCGGTGAACAGCGACCTTTTCATTTCCAGGGACGCGGCGCGCTTCTCCTTTCCCGCGTATTCCGACGGTATGTAGCCGCCGCTGTAAGGATGGTTGGTGGCTATGCTGACGCCCATGTCCTTGAAGAGGCTGTAAATGCCTGAAAAGAGGTAAACAGTGATATCGGCATTCGTGAATTTCCCGTGCCCTGTTCCTATGCAGATGTCAGGCCTTCCGTTTTTGTCCTTCATTGTGTGGACGTCGAGCAGAATGCTGTCGTCGGAAAGCGCTTCAGCGATGTTGTCATGGTAGTCTTTCCATATGCTGCTGCGCAGTTCAGCCTCACCGGATGCTATGCCATTCTCTTTGTAGAGCGGCTCGCCGTCCATGTCCGTGAGGGGCAGGGCGTTCCTGAGCGGCCGGTTCAGGTCCACCACGAGCCTCGAGTATTCACCCTTCAGTTCGGTGACATCCTGAAAGCCGGACATATCATACACCGCGCCTGCGCCGAGGTCAGACTGGTCCAGAATCAGTTGTTCCCTCTCGGTTCTGCTTATGTACGGCCTTATCTTCCTCTCGGCATAATCAGTGAGCCTGGTGCCTGCATGGGGATTTGTTACCACAAGTTTCATAGAAACCTAAATGATGAAAAAATTTTTAAAGGTATGCGGCTTCCGGCCTCAGCAGGCCGATTTTCGTCAGGCTTGAAAGTGTGTGTATAAACGGATTCGTCTTATGTCCGAGGGCGCGCGTCTTTCTGTTTTTTATGGCTTTGGGCAATTCATTGATGTCAGTTATGTCAGCTTCTGTGTGGGCGTGCGCTATCTCATATTTGCAGTGGGAGTCCGAGCCGCCTGTGATGCCGAAGCCGTTGGCCTGGGCAAAATGCCTTGCTTTTGTGTTGAAGCTGTTGAGCAGCACCCGCGCATTGAATGCCTCTATGCCGTCCATGTGCTTTTTATATTCTTCCAGCATCCTGAAGCTGTTGCGGAACGTGTCGAACGGATGGGCTGCCACCACTATGCCGCCCTGCTGCTTTACCGCGTCCCTGACCTCGAGAAACTCGCCGGGCTTTATCTCTTCGTTTATGAAGTATGCAAGCACCTCGCCTATCTTCCTTCCATCGTGATGGACGTGTATTTCTTCTGCCCTTATGACGGCGATCCCTTCCTTTCGCCCTGCCGCAATCGCCCTTTTCCATCCCCCCGCGGTGTCATGATCGGTGACGGCAGTGGCGTCAAGCCCGCGCTTCTTTATCGTTTTCACATGCTCCTCAGGGCTGACTATGGCATCCGGCGAATAGAATGTGTGGGCGTGCATCTCTATTTTCATTCTACCAGCTTCTCCCTTGCAGACTTTATTGTCCCGGAGACCCTCACCACATTGAATATAACCTTAGAATCACCTATCTGATGAATCAATGCTAGTGCCATCTTTACGTCATTGACGGATTTGGGCGTGCACGTCACCCAGCCTTCCTGCCTTCCGCTGTCCCACAGGTTCCTTATGACCCTGAGGTTCGATACAGAAAGCCCCTTTTCGCCCATCCAGTTGATGATGGAATTCATGAGCGCGTTTTTCACGTCGCTGAATGTGACAGGATTCTCGCTTATGACCCTGAATACAAGGTATCGCTTTTTCTCTTTGGCGGACGGCGGCCTGCGGAGTTTCATTGCTCCACCTCCACTCCGGGCATTACCCATCCCTTTGAAAGGCGCTTCCTGTTCTCCTCTATTAGCCTTGCTGAAAGAGCATCCCTGACATCCTTCCCGCTGAAGCCGAGCAGCGAGCCGAAGGCCGTGAGCTCGGACGGCGAGCGGAGCCCATATTCCGAGAGCGCACCGGATACAATGAGGAACGGCGCCTTCGCCCTTATGACCATGCCCGCGTTCTTGAGCATCTGCGCGAAGACAGCTCCCCTGTCCTGCAACGAGGACTGCAGCAGCTGGCTGAAGCTGAATGCTATGCAGACGTTGTTCTTCCTTGCCAGCTTCGCCATTGTTATGTCTATCTTTGTGTGGCCTGAAGGTATGAGCATGTCAACCTCTGCTGTCTCGACAGCAGCCCTGCTTATGCTTTCCTCGGTGCCTGCAACAGCTATTATCTCATGTGATTTCCTTGACTTCCTCGCGAGCTTTCTGACATCATCCGGCTTCGATGCCTCTATGAGGACACCTGCTGCAATGTCAGTGACTGAATCAGGCACTTCCGGCTTTCCTGCGAGCAGGCACAGACCATCAAGGCCGAGCTTCTTGGCTGTTTCAGCTATCGCCGGTAAATCCTCATCTGCAAGCACAGCGTAGTCCCAGAACGTCATAGAACTAATTTGTTTTCCAAATAAATAAAAGAGAGAATGGTAGAATAGTATGGTCACTCTCAAAGTTCCCAATGCACTTATCATAGGAAAGCAGTCACTCGTGAGCATTACATTCTTTTTCCTTCCCCTGCTCTTCTTTGACAGCGGATTCAGCGGGCTCCAGACAGGTATCATAATATCGAGCATAACATTCACAGGGCTTCTGAGCGGGCTTCCCACAGGCATAATCAACGACAAGCTCAGCATCCGCTATGTGGCTGTCGCCGGCATGCTGCTCGAGTCGCTTATGTTCCTCGGGCTTTACGCCTTTTCGGACTTCCTGCCGGTCCTGGCTTTCATAGTTGCCGGCTCGCTCGGCGGCAATATGATAGACACGAGCATAAGGGGGCTGACACTCAAGGTCACGGAGAGAAGAGTGAGGGGCATGCGTCTGGGAAGGTTCCAGGCATCAAACAGCATCGGTGCAGGCATAGGAACAGCTGCCGGCGGGCTGTTGCTCTTCCTTTTCAACTTCAAACCCGTTCTCCTGATAAGCTCAGCTGCATTCGTTGTGATGGCTATCGCATCCTTCCTTGTCACTGAAACGGAAAAGGCCAAATTCCCCGTGCGTGACTATGCTTCGGTGTTCATGAAGAAGGAGACAGCACTGTTCCTGATACCGCTGTTCATTTTCGGCTCACACTGGGGGGCTGAGCACACGTCTTACGCGCTTTTCCTGAGGCAGAACCTCGGGCTGGACATGCTCGGCTCCGGCATCTACATGGGCATTCCCATAATCATACTGGGCATAGCTTCCCTTTTGACAGGGCGGTACATAGACAGCAAGGGCACGAGCCGCTCGACCTTTTTCATAGGCATGCTTCTGTCAGGCGCTGGGCATATACTCATGACCGTGCCTGCGCTTCCCCTTTCATTCTTTTTCAGGGTGCTGCACGAGATTGGCGACGGCATGACATTTGTGAGCTATTACGTAGGGTTTTCCAGAATCTTCAGGACAAGCATGATTTCAGGCGAGGCAGGCGCAGCCGCTTCCCTGATGCTTCTGGGTTCTGCCGCTGCCTCCCTTGTTTTCGGTCCGATTGGCTACGCCTACGGCTTCCAGTGGCCTCTGATAATATCAGGGATAATGAGCATAGCTGCAGTTATACTGATGAGACCGGTAAGAAGCCATCTGAAATTCTAATTGTCGCGCTTTGAATGGACAACTGAGGCAATGAGACCGGCAAGCACGAACACCAGCCACGCCATGCCGCTGAATTCAGGCGGGAAAACCACCTTGATGTCTATGAGTGCAGTATCGCTTATCTTCTCCTCGAACCCTGACCGCGTTGAGTTGCCCATGACTGTCAGCACGCAGTCGTCGCAGGTGTCCGCGGTGTAAACAATGATGTGGTATGTCTTGCTCTCTTTCGGCCTCAGCGTTATATCCAGCGTCTTGTTGTTATCAGAAAGCGTGCCTTCGCTTATGTCCACGAATTTTGCGTAGGGGTAATCAAGAAGCTTTATCTTCGCATTTTCCTCTATGCCCTGGCTGTTGGTCACTGTTATGGGCACCAGTGCAGAAGAGCCGAGAGTCATGTAAAGGTTGTTGGTGTCCGTGTATATGCCGAACGGCTTCTGCACCCTGAAGCTCTTCCACGCGGTGTGGTTTATGTTCCCGGCCCTGTCAACAGCATATGCCCTGTAAGATATGTTGTAGTCACCATTCCATGAGAGCTGAATGGTACACGAGGAGCTGCCGCATGAATTCCTTTCAACCCCGCCTATTGTGTACCCTGAACCTATCCTGCGTCTCTGCCACTCGATGCCCGCGTCGGCAATGCCGCTGTAGTCCCTGTTATTCGGATCCGCAACCACGGTGAAGTTGACAATGGTGGTCGTAAGCACTATGTAGTCGGGGCTGGTTATCTCGACATCTTCCCTCGTGTCCCACGCCGTTACCCTTATGTCCTCGGGAACAGTCTTGTCTATCCACGTGCCGTTCACTGCATCACGCCAGGAACCCATGTTGGAATAGCCCCGGTCAACCTTGTCTATGGCCCTCGCCCTGAAGTAGTATGTCCTGTTGTCCGCGGACGATGACTCAACAGCCTGCTGGTCAAACGTGGCTGTGTCACTGCTCGTGCATGATATTGCCAGCGGAGTGCTGCCTTCCAGAGCCTGCACATTAAGCATGTCGTTTATGGCTGACCACTCCGTCCATCCCTGGATTTCATCGTAAGATGACGAGCGGTTGTTGATTATTTTGTACTGCACCTGATAGCAGAGCACGTTGTTGGCCCTGTCATCAGCTCCTGCCCATGAGACGTCAAAAAAGTCATTTCTTGTATACTGAGGCGTGCTGTTGATTTCAGTCACGCTGGGAGCTTCGGCGTCTATACGCGTGCAGTTGCAGCCAGAGAAGTCAGCTGAATTGTCATTGGGACCCGGCTCGCATGTCCATGAACCAGCTATGATGTCGCCTTCGTCATGAGGCAGGATCCTGAAGCAGTATGTAGGGCTTCCACCGGATGAACCCAGGCTGGTAAGGTCAATCTGCTCTGTCAGTGCTGTAAGCCCGTTTTTCTTTCTCCAGTCACCCCCCGCCTTGTAGGAAGCCTCTTCGGCATACTGCAAATCGAACGATGACGCATACGCATTGGCCGACCACGAGACATCAAAGAGCCGGCCCGACCAGAACTCTACCGACGGGTTGGGATGGGACGTGATGGCAGCTGTTGGAGGGGTGTTGTTGACAGTAAAGTATTCAACATACCACGGGCCCCATGTGCCGCTCGACTGAGCGCTGGCTTCTATCCTGACATTGTTGTCTATGCCTGTTATTGCCCTGGAGTCCCATACTATTTCCCATTCGCCACGGGATGAAAAATCACTGTGGAATATCAACGGCTGGCTTGATCCTCCGTATGTAATGTTGTAGCGCGCATCCTGTATGGGATCCCCGTCGGGGTCTGATGCCGTGGCGTTCAGTACAGCATCCCCTCTGATTATGCCGCCCCAGACGGGATTCAGAAGCTCTATGTCCGTGACAGTCGCGTTGAGCTGCGTCCTGCAGCATATCTTTCTTGTGTAAGCACTGCAGTCTCCTATCTGGGCGTTTGTCTCTGCCGATATCGAAGCGATGCAGACGGGCGCTCCGGAAGGGCAGGAGTTATCAGAACCCGTGCAAAAAGGGAGTCCTGCACTGCCACTGAGGCATATACTTGAAGGGTAGGTGATGCTTGTTGAAAAAGTAGGATCAGCTACGTGCGCGTTGGTGTCTGCCGAGAGGTTGAGAACAACATCGTACCTGCCGCTGCAGGCAGTTCCCAGTGTGTTCCCGGTGTCTGAGCAGCAGACGACTTTCGCATAATTGTTTTGGCTGCTGATTTCCGCATGGGCATTCGTCGTCCCGGACATGCCCAGAATCTTGGCTTCTCCGGCATTGCATGTATTGTCCCTCACTGTGCACTGGAATGCATCGGCGCTGTATGATACAAAGACAAGCATCATGGCGAACACTGCACCCAGAACCAGAACTCTGCCCGAAATACTTGACGAAACCATCTACCTCACTAATCCGAAGTATCTCAGGCAGTGGTGCCTGAGGGAATCACTTTGTATCATGTCGCATATTTCGGGATTATTTTCTTTCATGGCCTTTTCATGATATTCGGCATCAAGGCAGGCCTGCTCCGTAACCCCCGGATTTCTCGACATGCATGTTTCAACTGTCACATTCGCCGTCCCGTTTTTGTTCACAGGAACGAACTCATAATTGTAAGAATAAATCGCGAAGACGACGACGATTATCGCGACAGCAACAACAGCTGCCAGAATCTCTGTCGTGTAGCTGGGCTTTTTATGCGCACTGAGACCCAGTTTAATGCCTTTTTTCCTGCCTTGACCAGCTAGCATAAATATTGTTTGGTAGCTGTTATTAAAAAATGAATGACAAGAAGCAATTTAAAAACAGGGCGCATAAAGATGTTCATGAAAGTTTTTGTTGCCACCAATATCATAGGCGTCTTTGCCTTTGACAAAAAGGGGAGAATCGCACATTACAACCTTTTCAGCCCAAACCCGGCGCTCATAGCCGCAAGGCTGAAGGATGTCAGGGCAGGCGAGCTGATTCCCGAGGAGGAGGCACTCGTCAAGGACCTCATAAGGTCAGGATACAAGCAGCTTGCGTGGGACAAGCAGATAGACTTCCCGGGCATAGAGTGCCTTTATGAGCCGGACAACGCCGCCAAGGGCATGCTTCAGAAAGAATTCAGGAAGCTCGCCGTTCAGCTTAATTTCGTAAAGACTCAGGCAGAACTCAATAAGCTGCTTTCCCAGGTCAACATACACATGACGAAGCAGGAGATGCGCAAGGAAAAGAAGGATGTCATTCTCATGCGTTCAATCGCGGTCGTGGACGAGCTTGACAGGACCATGAACACGCTCTCGGAACTTCTGCGGGAATGGTACGGGCTTTACTTCCCCGAAGCCGAGAAGCTCATAAAGGATCACGAGCGCATTGCAAAGATCATAAGCGAGGAAGGCGTCAGGGAGAAAATAACGGACAAAAAAGTCAAGAAGTATGCCGGCATAACCGCAGGCATGCCGTTCTCAGAGGCAGACCTCAAGGCAGTGAGGACGTACGCTTCCGAGGTTTACGGCATATATGAAACGAGGGAAAAAATAGCAGAATACATAAAGAAAGAGGCGAGGAAGTCATTTCCGAATCTTTCGGCCGTCGCCGGGCCGCTGATAGCCTGCAGACTGCTTTCCCTTGCAGGGGGTCTTGAGAAGCTGGCAAGGCTGCCGTCAAGCACGATACAGCTTCTCGGTGCCGAGAAGGCGCTGTTCCGCCACCTGAAGACAAAGGACAAGCCGCCGAAATTCGGCGTCATATTCGCCCACCCGCTCATACAGAACGCAAAAAGGAACGAGCGCGGAAAGGTGGCGCGCATACTCGCCTCAAAACTGACGCTTGCTGCGAGGGCTGATTTCTATACAGGAAAGGATATAAGCGACAAGCTCACAGCTGACATAAGGACCAAGCTCAAGTCCGGTGGGATCAGCTAAGCTTCATTTTCTGCAATCCTCGCAAAGCCATCCCTCACTGGTCAGCTTGACATCACCGGATATTGTGTTGCATTTGTCGCAAACCGCGAACTCGCTTTTTATATAAAGTTTCGGCCTGTAGGCAAAGCGCTCGTCGAATTCAGAGATTTCCATGTTCTCGCCTCCTGTGGGAATGGTGGGTTTCATGTTTAAGTCTTGTAATTTTGATTAAAAATGATTTGGATTGTACAATTGTTATGTTACGACATTTGTTTTGCAATACATCGTTGATTGCTAAAACTGCAGCCATGCAACCTTTTTATTTACAGGAAGCCGAAAGCTTTCTATGAAGGAAATTTTCCCAGGAGTTTTCAGGCAGGGAAAGCGTATTTTCACGAAAAGCATAACAAGGGGCTTTTCATCCTATGCCAAGAGTACAGTGAAATCCGGCAGGGATGAGTTCAGGGAATGGGATCCCAAAAAGAGCAAGCCGGCAGCTGCAATAATCAGGGGCATAAAGCATTTCCCGCTTTCAGAGGGGGACAAGGTGCTTTATCTCGGTGCGGCTTCAGGAGCCACCTGCAGCTTCTTTTCGGACATAATAGGCATCAACGGCATCATTTATGCAGTCGAAATATCAGAAAGGTCCATAAGGGACCTCAACAGCACAGCAGAGAAGAAGGGCAACATAGTTCCCATACTTGCGGATGCCAGGAAGCCCGAGGATTATGAGTGGATAGAACCTGTCGATGTTGTCTTCGAGGACGTGGCAAGCGACGAGCAGGCGGCCATAATGGTAAGGAATGCCGGAAAGTTCCTTAAGAAAGGCGGCCACGCCATGATAGCCATAAAATCAAGAAGCATAGACGTCGTCATGGACCCGAAGCAGGTTTACACAGAGCAGCTTTCTCTTCTCGAAAAGAGCCTGAAAATAGTCGAAACAGTGGAACTGGATCCCTACGAAAAGGACCATATGTTCGTAGTCATGAAGAAGACCTAGATTCCTCTACTATGCGTATAAGCCTTCTTTCAAATTCCGGCCAGTCCTTGACAGGAACAACAGCACCTGCCGCCTTTACATGGCCTCCTCCGGAGCCTATGCCCCTGACAGCTCTTTTCAGCGCATCGTTGAGGTTTATGTCACCCTTTTGGCAGCGGCCTGAAACCTTCATCATCTGCTTGCTTTTCTTCACCACGAATATGACGCTTTCCGGATGGAGGTCTGCGAGTATCGTTGAGACCGATGATGTTATGCTAAGGCTGCTGTCTATCCTGTAAATATACATGTCAAGGTTCTGGAATTCCCTGGCTTTTTTGGCAAATGCCGAAACCTTTTCCCGTATTTCACTTTCAATTTTCTTATGGCAGGAACCAAGATACCTGTTACTGAGGGCTTCCTCCCAGCTTTCAGTGCTGCGGAGATGGCCGATGCTTTTCTCAGCCCCCTTTGTGCCGTGGCATATGACCGTTGCCATAATCTGCTTTGACAGCAGGCCGAGCTTTGAGTCTTCACCTGTTCCCGCATCAGGGTATCTTTTTTCCGCTTCCCTGAGTATGTCAGAGCAGTCCTCAAATGCGTGGTCGCCGATGACGCCTATTGCTGCAAGCCACAGATACTGGTCTGCATCATGCTTCAGCTGCTTCATGAGCTTATAGACAATCACACTGGCCGGTATGTATGCCTCGCTATCAAGCCGCGGGTTTATGTGCACAACCCTGTCAGAGTTCATGTCCTTCTCGGCTATATGATGGTCTATGACTGCGATCCTCATGTCCGGCATATCCCTGAGCAGTCTTTCAAGCTTTTCTGCTTCCTGGTCCAGCGGCAGGTCGACTGCGACAATCACCTCAGGCTTTGCCTCTTTCAGATGAGACAGCAGCCTGTTGCTTAGTATGGGACCTTCAAGAGGATATGTCTCGAACTCCGGGTAGAACTTAAGGAGTATGGAAGCCGAGCATATGCCGTCTGTGTCCGTGTGATAGAAAAGCATCTTCTTCCCGTCGCTTTCCAGAATCTTCCCAAGTTTTCCAATGTCTGCTTCCATCTCTTTATTTGGAAAGCAGTTTAAAAATTGTTGACTCTACTGTACAACAATCACCGATTTGTTTTCAATGGACTTCGGGTCGGTATTAGTTTAACGTGTTTTGCATTTTCATTAAATTCTATTTTGAAGTGTTTGAAGAAATTGTTCCTCCCAAGTAAGATTTCATCAATACCGGATCTATCGTCCATAAGTACATGTATTCTCATATTTCGCAGTCTTTTTGTTATGCTACCTCTTCTTAATGTCAGGGTTGCCAAGCCACTTTTGCATTTTACTCGACCGCCGATACCGTCAGCTTCCTCTTCCTTGCCTGTGAGATTTATGCCCACTGCTTCGGCTATGTCCTTCGGAAAAAGTACAAAATCTGAGCCTGAATCTATTAAACCCATAACTTCTGTCTGGTGCCCTCCTACAGATATCAGTATCGGTATTTTTGGCCTGTAAAACCCCCTCTCCAAGATATATCTGTAATTGAGGTTGGTCATTTTATGACCCTCAGACAATTTGCAGTACTTTCTTGGGTATTTTGGCTATCATCGGAACATCATTTGGATATTCTTTTCTTATCAGCACCATTTTTTTCTTTATATCTTTTGCCGTTCCGTTCGCTACTACCTTTTCTTTTACAATCACGACCCACTGTCCCTCAAATGTGCCTTTTTCCGATATTCTAGAAAACGCGGAAAAATTACTCTCCATAACCATTAACACCTCTTTATTTAATAATTAAATAAAACTTAAAAAAATACTAACATGCTCAGAGAGATGAGAGATGTTTTTCCCTGAATCCGAACCGTGCCCTGAAAACTTCCGGGCTTCCTGCTCCATCGAAGTCGAGTCTTCCGTCTTTGTTCAGGACAGCGAATTCCACGTACTTCCCCCTACCGTTTCCGGACGGAACCCATTTTATGACCTCGGCGTGCTTCTTTCCGGGCACCTCGCACAATGTGTAATGACAGGTGTTTATGAGAAAGTCTTTTCCTGCTTTGTAGCTCCCAAAGTCGTGCTGGAGGATGCTATTCACTGGATATATCATAACAGGCTTATGGCAGAAAATAATTTAAGCTTTCTGGAAATCGAACAGAATCTCGGATTTTTCGAATCTGACCCTGCCCTTTCCGTCGCCTTCGAGCTTGCCGAAGTGGACGGACCTGCCGCCGACACCAAGAAGAAGCTCCTTTTCCTGCTTCCTCAGTGTTTCGAGCGTCTTTCTGTCAGAGGAAACCCACAGCTCTATCTTGTCATGCACCATGAGCTTTTCGGACTTTCTGGCCACCTGAACGGCCCTGCTGACCTCCCTGAGCAGCGCTTCGTCCATCAGCACCTCTCCGAGCACAAGCGTTCCCTTCGAGAAATCTTTCCCTTTTGCCGGCTTCCTAGTGACTGCCGAAAGTTTCCTGACATTGGCCATTCCCTTTATAACTTCACTGAAGTTTTTGAGCGCAGTTGCTCCTGCTTTGTCAGTCTTGACTATGAGTTCCTTGAGGGGCCATCTGAGCTTTATTGACTTCTCGTGCCTCAGTGCATTGGCTGTTTCCACGAGGTCTTTCACAATGTCCATGCCTTCTTCCAGTTCCGCGTTCATCAGCTTCCTGTCCGGCTTCGGCCACAGCTGGAGATGGACAGAATCCTTTCCGTACATGTCCCTGTATATGTAATCCGTTATGTATGGAGTTATGGGTGCCATGATTCTCAGGAGGCGCTCAAACACATAGTTGAGCGTGTGCACAGCTGCCTGCCTGTCGCTGCCCCTGTACCACGGACTCACCCTGTTCCTGATTATCTTGATGTATGTCCTCGAAAAGTCCCCGAGCACGAAGTCCTTTATACCCTGAACAAGCCTGTACATTTCAAAGGACTTCACACGCTTCTCTGTTGCGGCAAGGCTGTTTATCCTGCTTATTATCCACCTGTCTTCTGCGTTGAGCTTCGGCGCCGCGCCCGCCTTTTCACCTGCGTACATCTTTATGAACGAGTAGGTGTTCCAGAAAACAGTGAACATCCTGGAAACCTCCTTTATGTCATTCCAGCTGAAGTAGAAGTCGTTCCAGGCAGGTGCCGAAAGCAGGTAGAACCTGAACACATCCCTGCCGTGCTTGTCCAGAATCTCGTTGGGGTCTATGAAGTTGCCCTTTGATTTGGACAGCTTTATGCCCTTGACATCCATCACGAATCCGTGCATCATGACATTCCTGAACGGTGTCTTTCCGAATGTCAGCACGCTTGTAATCATCTGGCTGTTCCACCATCCCCTGAACTGGTCAGGTCCTTCTGTCTGGAACGCGGACGGCCACATCTTCCCGAACAGCTCTTTGCTGCGCGGATATCCGAGCGATGCCCATGTGCAGACACCGGAATCGAACCACACGTCAAGCACATCAGTCACCCTTCTCATCTCCCTGCCGCATGCAGGGCATGTCAGCCTGACTTTGTCTATTTCAGGCCTGTGGAAGTCTATCTCCTTTTTCAGCCCTGCCTTTTTCTTCAGTTCCCTGAACGAGCCGATAACCTCTATCTCCCCGCAGCTGCTGCATTCCCATATCGGAAGCGGTATGCCCCAGTATCTCTGCCTCGATATCGGCCAGTCAGAGAGGTTTTCCAGCCAGTCGTTGAACCTCTCTCCTGCCCATTTCGGGACCCAGTTGACTTTCCTGTTCTCGCTAAGCAGCGTGTTCCTGACTGCAGTCACCCTGAAGAACCACTGGTCAACACCCACCTGCAGGAGCGGTGTGCTGTCCCTCCAGCATATGGGATAGTCGTGTGTATACGGATGCTTGTAAATGAGCATATCATCATCCTGCAGGTCCTTTATTATCTCCTCATCCACTACCCTTGCCTTCTTTCCTGCGTATTTTCCGGTTTCCTTTCCGAGGGCGCCGCTTATGCCGACAGGGCAGACAGCCGGAAGGCCGTTCTTCATGCCCTCCTCGAAGTCCTCCTTGCCGTGCCCGGGTGCTGTGTGGACGAGCCCCGTGCCGTCCTCGAGGTGAACGTACCTGTCTGAGAGTATGACCCTGTGGGAGTCCTTCATCTCCGGCATCTTCATATGCTTGGCCAGAGGCGCCTCGTATTTAAGCCCCTCAAGCTGCTTCCCGGGGAATGTTTTGAGAATCCTGTAACCGGCCTCTATTGCCTCCATCAGCGGCTGGACCCTTTCCTCGGCGATTACCCATATCTCTCCGTTGCTCATCTCCACTTCGGCATACTTGAACTTCGGATGCACCATAACCCCGGTGTTGCCGGGAAGCGTCCATGGCGTTGTTGTCCATATCACCAGATACTTGTTCGGGTCGTCCCTGAGCCTGAATTTGACATAAATGGCATTGTCCGTCTGCTTCGTGTACTCTATCTCGTTGTAGGCGACGACAGTCTCGCACCTCGGGCAGACATGGACAGGATACTTGCCCTTGTAGAGGTATCCCTTTTCGAATGACTTCTTGAATGTGTGCCAGGCGCCTTCTATGTACTGGTTGTCCAGCGTCAGGTACGGCCTCTCCCAGTCCATCCAGACGCCGAGATTCGCAAACTGGTCGTTCATCACACCTATGTACTTTGTGGCGAATTCCCTGCACTTTGAGACGAATTTGCCTATGCCGTATTTCTCTATGTCTTTCTTTGAGGAGAAGCCCAGCTCCTTCTCAACCTTTGTCTCTATGGGCGTTCCGTGGGTGTCGTATCCGGGCTGGTCCCAGACATTCTCGCCCTGCATTCTGTGGAAGCGCAGGAAAGCATCCTTGACTATCTTGTTCCA
>JAGGXP010000019.1 GCA_021163005.1 Candidatus Aenigmatarchaeota archaeon
AGGACTGGATGCTGATAGACATCGCGGCTGCTGTAATTGCAGCCATATTTGCGGCCCTGCTGGGATACGCAACCCTCAGGAGGGAATCAGTTTAAATTTTTAACTACGAAATGATAGCTATGAATCTTAGATACATACTCGCGGTTTTGGTATTGCTGATGGTCGTGCCCGGCCAGGCATCTGCCTACTACGGGGTATCGCTTGACATTCTCTATGATGTCAGCCAGGTGTGCCCGTGCGACATCATATCAGCAGATGACATCCAGCTCCAGGTCACCAATTACGGGACAAAGACCGACACCGTTATGCTCAGCATGGAGCTGCCTGACGGATGGAGCGGCTTCATAATGCCAGAGGTGACACTAGCCTCAGGCGAATCATCCCTTGTCGACTCTGCATGGCTTACACCGCCATGCTCAACGGAGCCGGGAACATATACCGTGAAGTTCCGCGCTGAATCGGCAATGTCAGGCAAGGTTTCTGAGAAGGATGTCACTCTTGACATCATGAGGTGCCATGATGTCGGCTTCTCCGGTGAGGATTACGCCGCTACATGCCATGCGCAGCCGAAGACCTTATCGGTCGACATCACGAACCGCGGAAAGGTCAGGGAAACATTCAGGATTTCTTCATATCCGGAGTGGACAATCGCGACACCCGGTGAGGTGACGCTCGAGCCCTGGGAAACACGGACCATTTCACTGACAGCGACCCCGCCTGCTGACATGCTGGGCAGGCAGGAGATAACACTTGCAGCAGAATCTGACAGCTCATACGCAGCTGCGGAAAAGAAGCTGACGCTTGACATAGAGCAGTGTTATCTGTTCCTGGCGAAACTCGCCCCGCAGGAAGACACAGTCTGCTTCGGGAACAGCGCTGATTATTACCTGACAATCGACAACCTGGGAACAAAAGCGGACACATACAGGATAGTGACTCCTGCCTGGGTTTCTTCTGAAAAGTCAACGCTTACCATTCCAAGCAAAGGCAGGGCTGTCGTGAAACTCACGGCAACGCCTGTCGAGCGCGGAAGCAGGGACATCTCTGTCTATGTCACCTCTGTGAACAACCCAACTTCCATAATAACAGCTACATCCTCGCTTTCGGCAGTTGACTGCACAGCTGTTGCCGTGTCCATGTCGCCTGCTGAGAGGACGGTCTGCAGGGGCGAGAGCACGGATTTCACAGTCAGGGTCGAAAACACGGGGACAGTGGTGACGTCGTATACGCTCGATTCCACTATGGGAAGGCTCGACAGGGAAAAGCTTGTGCTGAGCCCGGGCGAGTCACAGAACGTTGTGCTTTCTGTAAAATCCGGTAAGGAGGGCATGTATCCTGTCACAGTTGACGCCACAGCTGGCGACGTATCCGACAGGGACTCTGCAACTCTGGTAGTCAGGAAGTGCCATGACGCAGTGATGGATGTGAAGCCGGAAGCAGGAACATACTGTACAGGAGACAGGCAGGCATTCGAAGTCTATGTAAAAAACACAGGCGACTTTGAGGACAGCTATGTGCTCGACTACGGAAGCGGAACAAGGGAATTTTATCTGCAGCCGGGAGACAGTATAAAACTCAACATCGAAATGTCCGTCGACTATCCATGGGGCACAGAGAATAGGATGGTTTTTGAGCTCAGTTCAAGAAAGGGCGTTCACTTGGAAAGGACCGTCACACTTAATGTGAGCGAGAAGGACGTGTGCCACGCGGCCCGGCTTTTCACAGCAGACGGAGCTGCCGAAAAGAGGATTGACACAGTAGTGGGATATGGCCTTCCAGTCGAATTGGTGCTTAGGAATATGGGCACGCGTCCGGATACATACAATCTCAGTGTAAACGGTCCCGAGTGGGTCCATCTGAGCACACGTTCCGTGGACCTTTCCCCACTTGAAGAGGAAAGATTCTACCTTTACATCTCCCCGCCGTTCGGTGCTGAATACAAAGATTATGAAGTGACCGTGCTCGCCGATTCAGGCTCATCGCTTGCCGGCGTCAGGATTGACACAAGCGTGCTCGAGGAGATACCCGAAAACGAAACAGAGCAGTCTATGGGACTGTTCAGCGGCGGCTTCAGCGGCATGTTCTCAGCGGCGGCTTACAACACCGAAGTGGTGCTCGTGGGAATGCTTGCGCTCTTCACAATCATTCTGGTCGTGTTAAGGTTCTTAGTATTCAGATAGAAAAATAAAATGTTTTCTGCAGTTCAGAAAAGCTTAAATAGCAGAAAAAGATATTAATATCACTGATGTTCTTCATTTGGGGGAGAACTAGTTGCTTCAATGCGATTGGGGGATCGCGGCGAAGCGCCTCTTGAATTTGGTTCTGTTCTAGTCGAAAGTATAATTGAAATAATTCTGTACTAAACTTGAAGGTTTAGTTTAAAAAACATTTGGGTTGTGAAATCCATATAACGGAAAATATACAATCCAAAACATATAAGGGAGGGATTAAGATGGAATCTTTGGTTCAAAGGGTTTTTGAAACAACGAATGAAAATTCAGGCAGCGAGGTTCATGAGCAGCCTGCTGCACAGCCGCAGCCAACTCAGGCATTCACTCCGGAGCCGAGTCTTGATGAAACAATAGAAAACGAATTCGGCGTGGATGTAAAGGGGGCTAATATACTAATAGTCGGTGCGGGCGGAGCCGGTAACAACATGGTGACCCGCCTCACTGAGATGGGCATCAATGGTGCCACGACCCTTGCTGTCAATACCGATGTCAAGCAGCTGTCGGTAACCAAGGCCGACAAGAAGATACTGCTTGGCAAGGAAATAACAAGAGGACTCGGAGCCGGCGGCTATCCGGATGTAGGAAGGAAAGCCACAGAGGAGTCTGAAAAGGAGCTCAAGAAGGCGCTTGATGGCGTGGACATGGTCTACGGCCTTGCCGGGCTCGGAGGAGGAACAGGAACAGGCGCCTTGCCGGTCATATCAAAGCTTGCGAAGGAAATGGGTGCCATATCCATCGCATGCGTTACCATGCCGTTCAAGATAGAGGGCGCCAGGATACGAAAGGCAGAGGACGGCCTCTACCAGCTCAGGCAGGTCTGCGACACTGCCATAGTGCTTGAGAATGACAAGCTGCTGAAGATCGCGGGCGACAGACCGCTTTCAGAGGCATTCGGCGTGGCCGACGAGCTGATAGCAACCACAGTCAAGGGCGTGACCGAAACCATATCAACACCGTCACTTGTGAACCTTGACTATGCAGATGTAAAGGCCATAATGCACTCAGGCGGCGTGGCAGCAGTGGGCTTCGGAGAATCAAACAACCAGAACAGGGCAGAGGAAGCCATAACAAAGGCGCTTCAGAACCCGCTGCTCGAGGTGGACTACACAGGAGGAAGCGGCGCGCTCGTGCACATAACAGGTGGAAACGATCTGAAGCTGGACGAGACCAACCTCATAGGAGAATACGTCTCGAAGCTGCTCGACCCGGACGCGCAGGTCATATGGGGCGCCAGGATAGACCCCGCTTTCACAGGCAAAATCCGAGTAATAACCATAATAACGGGCGTGAAATCACCTTACATACTCGGCCCTGTTGCAGTGGAGCAGGCTGAGAAGAAAACATACGCCCAGGAGCTCGGCATACCGATGCTCCAGAGGTAGGAGGGTTCCCTCCCTTCCCTCCCTTTTTTTATTTTCCAGCCGGCGCTTCGCCGGCATTATGCATTTTAATAGAAACCATTGCGAACGAATTCTTCCAGAGGCCTGATTAAAAACCTATTGCATGGAGCTGGTGTCTATGCACATGCAGAACCTGCCGTCAGTGAGATACGCGAACTTTGCATCAGTGGTGAACCCAATGACAACATCTTTGCCTTCGTGGTTTATCTTCAGCATCATGCGCACCGGGCCGCATTTCGACTCTATCAGCTTTTTTGTGCCTTCATCACTGTAGATATGGTCGAGCACGAACTGGTTGTCCTGGAACTGGGACGTGTATCCGGCGAATATGAGAGGGCTGACGCAGCCTTCCGGAACGCTGCCGGAGTTTATCAGCGGGTTCTGGCTCAGCGATCCAGCCATGTTTCCCAGCTCGTTCATGTCTATGCCGAGCATGCTGGTCATCTGCTCTGCGGGATTCGGGAATCCCTCAAAGAAGGCGACCGCGGCGGCTGTCACTGCCACAAAAACGAGAAGACCAGCCACTTTTTTTGGGTCAGAGAAGAAACTTACAATACATGATTCGTGCATTATCTTCTTTTTTATCTCACCGTCCCATGCGTCCAGTATAACTTCGGCATCCCTGTCACCTTTCTTCATCTTGACATCATAGTCGTTGCCCACGAGCTTTGCCGAAAGCGCCTTGTAGCCTTTCAGCGCCTCTTCCGCGGCTTTTTTGGCTCCAGCCTCTGTGAGATGCCTGGCATTTGTCCTGAGCATCTCCTCAAGCACGCTGACCTTTCTCCTCAGTATCTCCACTGTTTCCTCAGGCCTCCATGCGCTTTTGTCATGCGTCATCATGCTTATGGCTGCTGCAAACAGGAGTGAGACCAGAATGCCGGCCACAATCATGTCAATCTGCAGCACCGAGAATATGCCGGAGCTTATGAACGGCAGAAAGCCGGCGAATGAGGCTGATGCCAGAAGGCACAGGGAGCCGGTGAGAAGCGTTCCCGCAATTCTCAGGAAGAACGGCCTCTTGCCCCTGAAACCCTTCATGCTCATGGAGCCGAAGAACCATATGAAGAATATGTAGAAAAACAGCTGCGATGCCTCAAGCATTACAGGAAGCATCTGTATGATTCCGGGAAGCGTCGAGAGCAGCGACTCAATGGCCATGAAAATAATTGTGGAGCACTGAATAAATATGAAAAAACCAAAACTTATTAAAAACCTTTGCATCTTATATGATTGTATCTCAGTACAGCAGATGTGATGTGAATGGCAAGAATGTATTCAAGAAAGAAGGGAAAGTCAGGCTCTCACAGGCCGGCGAATGCTGATGTGAAATGGGTAACCCACAAGCCGGAAGAGGTTGAGGCAATTGCAGTCAGGCTCGGCAAGGAGGGCAAGACCCAGGCCGAGATAGGTACAATTCTCAGGGACCAGTACGGCATACCTTCTGTGAGGGCTGTTACAAAGAAGAAGATGGGCAGCATACTCAGGGAAAAGGGTATCAAGAACGAGCTTCCCGAAGAGATGCTTAATCTTCTCAAAAACGCTGTAAAGCTCAGAAGCCATCTGGACAACAACAAGCACGACAGGTACTCAAAAAGAGGACTTGAACTCACAGAGTCCAAGATAAGAAGGCTCGCAAAGTACTACAAGAGCAGGAATGTGATTCCGGAGTCATGGAAGTATGACCTCGAGAAGGCGAAGCTGCTCGTAAAGTAAGCTTTTTGGAAAAAAGCTCAGATTTTTTCATACCTCAGAGCATCAAGGTATATCTGCCCGAGGCGCGTTTTCTTTACAACAGCAGTAATCCTGCAGCTCTTGAGCGGTATCTCCTTTTCGCTCCTTACTATTGCGGAGCCGCTGTCATCAAAAAGCACGTACCAGAAATCAGTCCCCTTGCTTGAGAGGCTGAGCGTTCCCTCAACTGATACCGTCTGGTCCATGAACGTTTTTGCATCGTCATTTATTTCAGCTGTTTTAAGTGTCGGCGCCTTATCGTGGGGGACCTCTTTTTCCTCTTTTTTGGGTTCCAGTATCTTCACCACAGCTGGCTTCTGTTTGGCCTTTTCAGGCTGCGCCGCAGGCTTCTTGTCCAGCGCAGATTCTGCACTATCAGGTTTGGCTTCGGTTTTCTGCTGCGCCGCAGGCGCAGATTCGGCACTATCAGGCTGCGCCTCCTGTTCCGGGGATACTTCTGTATCCTCCTCTTCATCGCCAAGGACCACAAACTCCGGTTCCGGGGCTTTTTTCTTCTGCGGCTTAGGCGCAGCTTCGGCCTCTTCCTGTTTCAGTCCCCCAGTCTGCTGCTGCGCTCCATGCGCAGATTCGGCACCTTCCGGCTTGGGGGCATAAGCCTTATCGTGGAAGTCTTCTTCAGGGTCGTGAAGTTCCACACCCTGCTCAACGACGCCCTCCTCAAATACCGGTTCGGGCTGCGCTTCCTCTTTTCTTTTCTCTGGCTGATGCCGCACCTCTTCTACTGCCTTGGGCTCAGGCCCGGCAGGTTCCGTTTTCTTCTCCAACACAGATTCGGCCTCGGTTTGCTGCTGAGCCGCAGGCTCAGACTTGGCCTTATCAGCTTCGGCCTCTTCCTGTTTCAGTCCCCCAGTCTGCTGCTGCGCTCCATGCGCAGACTGTACACCTTCATCCGCTATCTTGCTTTTTATGGCATGAGCATCAGACGGCCCGGTTTCCTCCGGCTTTGCTTCAGCAACTGCCCCGCCTTTAACATTCATAAGCGCGTTCCTCTTCCTGAAAATCATTGCTATCAGAACTATCAGAACGACGACAAGTGCTCCAAGCGCATAAAGCAGAAACTCCCGTGTAACCGGAATCATGTTCTTATTTTGGCTTAGCGTTTAAATAAAGTTTGATTACTTTGGATTTATCCCGCATTGAGAAGGAATGGCCCTGATATTTTAAGAAGATATGTTCTTACTGATGTCGAAACAGACCCTTGAACTTATTCACATACCTTCTTGCACATCTTCTATAATATTTTCAATATAATTTTGAAAAGTCGTCGTAAACATCATCCCTGTGCCCAATAAACAGAACAATTACCTTTTTTTCACTTTTCCTGATTTCGTAAATGGCTCTATAATCCCCTATTCTAAGGCTCCAAAACTGGGTATACTTCAGATGTTTTCCTCTCTCTTCTGGAAATTCTTTCAATTCAATTAGCTTCTTCTTGATCTGCCTAGTGATTCCTCTGTCAATTTTCTTGAGAAAATCGTCCGCCAATGGATGTAACAGTATTTCAAACATCTGAATCATCGAGGGGCATCAGCATCTCAGGCCTTTCCTCAGCTTCCTTGCTCCTTTTCATCAGCATCTTGAAGAATTCCATTGTCTTCATCTTATCCTCATACATAGCAATAATGGTCTTTACGGCATCGCTTCTGCTTCTGAATTTACCCTCTTCTACCCATTCATCAATTTCATTGACGGTCTTTTCTGGAACTCTTAATTGCACTTGAACCATCTCATCACCTCATGTAAACATATGTGTTTACATATTTAAATAAATATCATTTTACCCACTGACAATAAAAAAGTTAGTGAATCGCAAACAAACCACAATTCTAGTTTAAATAAATAAAATCCAATAACATAGCGGGTGCTTCTTATGATTGAAAAGCTTGAGCCGATGATAGTGCGCGCCAAAAAGGCGGCTGATTCCATACTCAGCCACAGGGGTGAGATACGGGTCGTATCCCATTACGACGCGGACGGCATTTCAAGCGCTTCCATAATGACAGTTTCCCTGATGAGGGCAGCCAAAAGGTTCCATCTCACGCTCGTGAAGCAGCTGACAGAGAATGTCATAACCGAGCTGGCTGCTGAAAAGGGAAAATTCATAGTGTTTCTTGACCTTGGCGCCGGGCAGATAGAGCTGATAAAAAGGCACATGCCTGATACCGATGTGATAATAATAGACCATCACCAGCAGGATGGCAGCATTGAAGGAAGCCGCATATTGCACGTCAATCCCATGGACTACGGGATAAAGGAGGACATGTCTGGCTCCGGAGCCACATATATTGTTTCAAGGGCCATGAACCCACAGAACCGAGACCTTTCAGGCATAGCTGTCATAGGAGCCATAGGAGATTCCCAGACAGGCTCCATAGGCGACAAATGGGGGCTGTACGGCATAAACCGGGAGATACTCAAGGACGCTGTCGAAACAAGGAAGATACGCCTGAGCAAGGGGCTGAGGATATGGGGCAGGGAGTCAAGGCCGCTGCACAAGGCGCTGGCATTTTCCGTTGACCCCTACATACCCAATGTCAGCGGCTCAGAGTCGCAGGCTGTCCAGTTCCTCAACGAGCTCGGCATACCGCTTAAGAATGACAGGGGGGAGTGGAGAACACTCAACGACCTCACGGATGATGAGCAGAAAAAGCTGGCTTCCGGCATAATCGCGGAGCGCGTCAGGGGGAGGCAGCCAAATGCAGAGTGGATATTCGGCGATGTCTACGACCTGCTGGACAAGGGCAGGGACTGCCGCGACGCCGGCGAGTTCGCAACCCTGCTCAATGCATGCGGAAAGATGGGGCGCGCCTATCTCGGCGTCGAGCTGTGCCTCAACGTGCCGAAGGCGTTCCTTGAGGTCAAATGGGTCATGGAGAAGTACAGGAGAAGCGTCGGCAGCGCTGTCAGGTGGATACATGAGCAGATAGAAGCCGGAAACAGGGAAGTGATAAAGAACCGCCGCTATCTGTGGTATGTGCTTGCGGGCAGCAGGATAAACGAGCATATAATATCGAATGTGATAAGCATAGTGGAAAAGTCCATGAGCACGGGAAAGCCTGTGTTCGCGTTCGCGGATGCGGAAGACGGGGTCAAGGTCTCCGCGAGGGCATCGGACGAGCTTGTCAAGAAGGGAGTCAACCTCAAGATTGTATGCAGCCGGGCGGCTGCGAAGGTCGGCGGGCACGGCGGAGGCCACAGCGGCGCCGCGGGAGCGCTGATACCAAAGGGCAGCGAGGAGACATTTATAAGTGCCGCAGAGGAAATATTGACACCCAGGGAGAAAACAAATAAAAGCGCCGGGAAGGAAAAGAATATAAAACCTGACCCGCAACCTAATAATTCAGAAAAGGAGATTCAAGATGGCATCCCAGAAGAAAAGGGTCCAGAAAAAGACCGCGGAAAAGAAGTGGAAGGGAAAGGACTGGTTCAGTATCTCGGCTCCTGACTGGCTCGGGGGAGGAAAGATTGCCCTCACACCGGCCACTGACGAGAAATCAGTCAGCGACAGGGTCATAGAGGTGTCTGTGCCGGACCTTACGGGAGACCAGTCGAAATACTATATGAGGATAGGGCTCAAGACGCTCCAGCCTCTGGAAGGCGTGGTTCCGACAAGATTCCATTCATACTTCTGTATAGATGAGTATGTAGCCAGACTCGGCAGAAAGGGCCTAGGAAAGGTGGCTTCATACATCGACGCGGTGACGAAGGACAACTGGAAGATTCAGGTAAGTTCAGTGGTCATTCTCAACAGGCGCTCGAATGCCAACATAAAGACACAGGTCATAAAGTTCGTTGAGGACCTGATAAAGGAGAAGGCCAAGACCATGAACCACAGCGACTTCGTGAAGGCAGTCATGGCAGGCGTATTCCAGATGAAGATAAAGAAAGGCGCGAGCAAGATATACCCTGTAAGATTCTCGGAAATAACAAAGATAGAGACGCTAAAGAATGCGTGATTTCTCAGAACCACTTATGACCCTTATTAGCGGAAGCTACGGATATCCAGCACAGCCCTCCAAGCAAAAACAGCACGAAGGCAAGTACCACGGCTGCTATGTATGAGGCCGGGCTTACGCCAAGCGACATATCAACGCTTCCTGCTATCAGCGATCCTGAAAGCACGAAAACTGCACCCAGTATCCATACAGCGACAAGTTTGTGTGTCATAAAAAGACATTGTCATGAGAGTTTAAATTTCAGAGCTTTGACAGGCGCTTCTTGAAATCTTCGGCCTTTGACTCGAGAATCTCGGCGGCTTTTGACACAATGTACTCAGGCTCAAGTCCTGAAACGGATTCAACATTGAATATTATCCTGCTTTCGTCTCCCTTTGCGTCGATACCCTCGGCTTCCTTCAGGCATGCAAGAACGGTGTCGCTCTTTGAGACGTCTGTCACTGATATAGTCTTTCCCTCAAGCTTTGCAGATCCTTTGGGGCAGAGCTTGAGAGCGCTTTCCGCCTGCGCCTTTGTGCCTGTCACCGTTATCTTAGGATAATAACTGTAGCTGGCGTTCGCTGCCTGGTGCTTTATATGGGAAAGCCCTGTTCCCAGACGTGCAACCGCCTCAAGCTTCAGCGACTGGTTTTCAAGCAGCTCAACTATGGGTATCCTCGGGTCTGTCGGCTCCACGGTCTTGTCGCTTGACTTCATGTCACCTGCTGTAACGATGCAGGGGCCTTTCTTGTCCAGCACGAATGTGACCTGGCAGCTCGGACATCCCTTGCCGCCGCACGAGCAGTCTTCAGGTGAATTGAACTTTTTCGGGCTGAACTTTATTGGCACAAGTCCGAGCCTGTGTGCGATTATCTCGTCAAATAGGGCAGAATTGTTTTGATGTACATCTATCCACTCAATGGCCATTGTGGGTATTTCTGTTATCATGATCCTTCTCAGGCTGTTCGCGAATGCGGCGTCTGTGTTCTCTATCATGAACTGCAGGTTTTGCCCCTTCCTGTTCAGAATCTTTATCTTCACTCGACTCACCTAGCATTAATTCGAAAGCATATATTTAAGTTTTAATGTAAAACTATACACCTACCAAGCATTTAAATATGTATGCGGGGGTATCCGAGAAACCCTTTTGCGCAGGCAGGCGCAGAAAAGCGTTTGCGGAAAATACGCTGGCGCAGGGTTCGGGAATGGTCAAAGGAGCACGGCTAAGGACCGTGTGGCTTAGTGCCTTCGCAGGTTCGAACCCTTTTCGGTCCGAAACAGGAAAAAGCGTTCACGGAAAAGATGAGTGCGGGCTGCTAAAACCATGACCCGCAGCTCAGAAACCCCTTGTCGGACAGAAAAGCCGGAAATCCTGCCCCCCGCACCATATTTATCCAAGACTATAAGACTATGAAAGATAAGGGGAATCAGGAACACCTTAGAACTGAAGGGGAAGACCAATCCCCTGCGGTTCAGAATCCTGCCCCCCCGCACTAACCTTTTTGGACAGGATAAACTGCGGGAATAAGGCGCAGAAATGCATCCCCCTTGTTTCCGAATTGGCATTCAGAAACATCCAAAAACGTTAACGAAAAGTCCGGCTGCCGCCAATATATAAGGCGCTTCCCGGAACAGGCTCCCTGAAAGAAGAGATGCCGCCGGTATATTCTTACCATTTTAGTTAAGCTTTTGGTGCAAGCGGAAGCATCGGGAACAAATTCCCTTGCATCCACTCACGCGGAAGCATCGGGAACAGGGTTCCCTCGTTTTCCGCTGGCGCGTAAAACTCCCGTAAAAAGGTTACTAAATATTTAACGAACAATGGACAAATAGACTTATGGACTGGTATTTGACGTCAGTTATTGTGTTCACAGTGCTTCTGGCCATCTGGGTTTACAGGGACAGGGACAAGTTCAAGCGCGAGTCCATATTCCTTCTCAGAAGAACGAAAAGGGGCAGGAAGCTGCTGATAAGGATAGGCACATGCTGCCCGCGTTTCTGGAAGGCCGTGGGATTCGTCTCTGTTGTTACGGGATTCGTGGTCTCCGTCTATGGGCTGAAGATGCTCGTGGACAACGTCCTGAAATCCATATCGACAGGGGCCACGGCTCCGAGCCTCGCGCTCCTTCTGCCGTCGCCGACAGCGGAGCCGATATTTGGATACGGCTATTTCGCAGTCCCGTTCTGGTACTGGATAATCTGCATAGCGCTGCTGGCGCTTGTCCATGAGGGCTTCCACGGCATATTCACGGCAAGGGAAAAGACGAGGATAAAGTCGCTGGGATTCGGTATACTGGCCGTGATACCGCTGGCCTTCGTCGAGCCCGATGAAAAGCAGCTGGAAAAGAAAGGCGTATGGCCGCAGCTGAGGGTCTTTTCTGCCGGTTCGTTCGCTAACTTCCTGCTGGCCATACTGTCTGTGGTACTTTTCCTGTGGCTTATGAATTCCGCATATGTGGCTTCAGGAGTCGACTTCAAGACATACCCGTTTGAGCAGGTGCCTGTGAGCAGCATAACCGCAATTGGCACGAGTTCCGTAAACGGCAGCGCCGACAACATAATAAGCGTGCTGCAGGATTATGGTGAAAACGAGACCATGGAGGTGACAGCGGGCAACAGCACGTACTACATAAAGAGGAAATACCTTGAGCAGCAGCTATCAGACGGTTCGCAGGTGCTGACTCTGTTCACTGATTACCCGTCAGCGAAGGCCGGGCTGGAGGGCACCATAACATCTGTAAACACTGAGCCCATAAAAGACCAGAACGACCTGTCATTCGCGCTGGAGAATGCAGGAAGCGGAACTGAGATAAACATAACAGTTAAGAACGGCGACAGCTACGACACGTACACCCTCGTCACAGTAGACGCGCCGGAGCCCGACGGTTTTTCTCCTGACACCTACATCGTGATTTTCACCCTTCTTGAGCATGTGGTTCCCGGAAGCATTGACACCTATTACAGCATAGGTGAGTGGTGGGGCGGGCTTGTCGGCATGAAGACCGAGTCCACATGGAATTACATAAACTACAGAATGTCCGCCTGGAACTGGGTGGCTGACAATTACCCACTCATTTCTGAAAGGGCGCGAAGCAACAAGATGAAATGGGAGGGGATGCTTTCCGGAAGGACAAAACCGGGCTTCATAGGCATACTGGGAGTCACCCCTCATTATGAGCTCAGCGATTCTCTGGCCCCGTGCAAGGGCGCGATAGATTTCCTTCAGGGCCTGCTCGTGTTCATGTTCATGATAAACCTCGGAGTCGGCATAGTGAACCTCCTTCCCGTCAAGCCGCTTGACGGCGGCAAGATGTGGGACGTCGTGCTGACGAGGTACGCCCCGAAGCACGCCAAGAGGGTGATGAGGGTTTTCGGATATCTGATACTGGCCCTTCTGCTTGCAAACTTCCTTCCCATCGGGGCACTGTTTTAAGGCCGCAGCCATGCGATAATAAAAATAAAGAAGTAGTTAATTGCAAACTTGTTTAAGGATTTACATGTCCTTTATGTGCTTTGCGACGAACTCTCGTATCTGAGGATCGTCCGGAATAGCGATGTTCCTCTTGAACCTCTTGCTTCCGTCAGGAAGGTAGAAGCCCCTCGAAAGGGAGATGAACTCGTTGTCACCTTCTTCGGTTACCGCTTTTTTCCTTGCTATCTCAAGGAAGTTGTTCTTCCCGAACTTTACTTCCTCTGCTTTGACAGTCTGGAATTCTACCATTGTAATGACCTCCGTTGATATATTTGTAATGCACATTTGGTTAACTGATATATAAAGGTAACTGTTTAGCATCCGGCAGTCGATTAATTAAACTTTCATTCTGATAATTGTTATGAATTACGGCAGTGTTGTGGAGGACATTCTGAAGGCTTCAGGATTCTCTGAACTCAATCCTGTCCAGAAGGCAGCGCTCGACGCTGGCCTGCTTGACGGGAAGAACATGGTCCTTGCAGCAGCAACAGCATCAGGAAAGACACTCGTTGCAGAGATGGCCATGCTGAAGGCGCTCCAGGCGAGGAAGAAGACGCTCTACATAGTCCCGCTTAAGGCGCTGGCGTCAGAGAAGTATGCTGAGTTCAAAGAGAAGTACACTTCCATGGGCATCAGGGTAGCCATGTCCGTAGGTGACAAGGACTCCTCAGAGCCGTGGCTCGCCGGGTTCGACATAATAATAGTGACATCGGAGAAGCTGGATTCCATACTCAGGCACGGAGCGGACTGGATGGCGGCTGTGGGTCTTGTGGTTGCGGATGAGGTCCATCTCATAGACTCTCCTGACAGGGGACCGACGCTTGAGGTCATCCTCACACGCCTGAAGCAGCTGATAGACCCCCAGATTCTCGCCCTTTCAGCAACCATAAGCAACCATGACGAGATTGCTGAATGGCTTGATGCCGTGCCGGTCAGGTCAGACTACAGGCCCGTAAAGCTTTACACAGGAGTATTCCATGCCAACGAAGTCCATTGGCATCCCGAGAAGCCGAAGCTTACTCTGGCCGCAGACCTGCCGCCTGTGTTCGAGCTTGTCAGGGATTCCCTGAAAAAAGACAAGCAGTCCATTGTTTTCGTCTATACGAGGAAGAACGCGGAATCCCTTGCCGAAAAGCTCGGCGACCTGATAAGACCCACGCTTTCCCCACAGGAGAGGTCAGAGCTCGCAAAGCTGTCATATGATGTTTCGCATGTCCTTGAGCACAGGACAAAGCAGTGCGAGAAGCTTGCCAGATGCATCCAGGGAGGGGCAGCCTTCCATCATGCCGGGCTTGTTGCAAAGCAGCGTAAGGCCATAGAGGACGCGTTCAGGTCAGGGAAGATAAGGGTCATATGTGCCACCCCCACACTTGCGGCCGGCGTCAACCTGCCGGCATACAGGGTCATCATCCGCGACTTCAGAAGGTTCAGCTCAATGAGGGGCATGGATTACATACCTGTGCTGGAGGTCCAGCAGATGGCAGGCCGCGCCGGCAGGCCTAAGTACGACACAGAGGGCGAGGCCATACTCATCTCGAAGAGCAGTGACGAGGCAAAGAAGTTCTGGAATGAATACGTAACGGGCGAGCCGGAGCGCATTCTCTCAAAGCTTGGCGTTGAGCCTGTCCTGAGGATGCACCTTCTCGGGCTCATAGCATCATCCGGGAGCACGTCAAAGGAGCGGCTGCTTGACTTCTTTTCAAAGACATTCTACGCCCACCAGTACAAGGACATGAGCGCGCTCAGCATGGAGATAGACAATGTCCTTGGCAGGCTTGAGCAGTTCGGCTTCATAGAGGTTTCAGGCGGGCAGAGTGAAGGCAATTTCGGTGAATTCATGGCAGCCTCAAACCTTGAGAACGACGGTTCTGTTATAAAGCCCACAAGGATGGGCAGGAGAGTCGCCGAGCTTTACATAGACCCGCTTTCCGCAAATCATATAATAGAGAGCCTGCACTCGTTGAATGAAAGCATGGGGATGATAGGCATACTCCATATCCTTTCGGGCTGCATTGAGATGCCTGGCATGAGCATAAGGAAGAAGGACATTGAGGGCGATGACGGAGAATCCATCAACGACTTCATAGCCCGCTACAGCAGCCAGCTTGCCGGAAAGATACCAAACGACTGGGAACCCGGCTATGAAGATTTCATAAGGTCTGTCAAGGTTGTCCGCCTGCTGAATGAATGGTCAGAGGAAGCCGGTGAAGACACGCTTATGGAAGACTTCGGCGTCACTCCGGGTGAGCTCAGGGCACGCATAGAGATTGCCGACTGGCTGTTCTATTCAATGACAGAAATAGCAGGACTTCTCGGCCTGAAGGACATGTTGTCTTCCATAAGGAAGGCGAGGATTCGGGTAAAATACGGCATAAGGGAAGAGCTCCTGCCCTTTGTCAAGCTGAGGAACATAGGAAGGGTGAGGGCAAGGGCGCTTTTCAACAACGGATACACCACACTTGGAAAACTGAGGAACGCCCCGCTGACGTCGCTGACGAACATACTCGGGCCGAAGACGGCAAAAGACCTGAAAGCACAACTCAGCGGACCGGCAGGCGAGAAGCAGGCTGTTCAGGAAACCTTGGAGGATACATGAAAATAAGAAACCTGACCACGAAGAAGGACATAACCGAAACCACAGAAATAGCCAGAAGCTCATTACGAAAGGCGCTTGGCCTCATGTTCCGCTCTGGTCTGAAAAGAGGACACGGCCTTCTCATGGAATTCACAAAGCCTTCAAAGTATGCATATTCCATCTGGATGCTCGGCATGAGGTTTCCCATAGACATTATCTTCATAGGACCAGATAAGAAGGTGACGGATGTTTTCGAAAACGTGCCACCGCTTTCGTTCAGGTCCTCCACATGGAGGGTTTACAGTCCGACTAAACCTGTCAAGTGGATAGTTGAAGTTTCTGCGGGCATGGCAAGGAAATCGGGAACCTCCGTTGGTGACAGACTGATTTTTGACTGAAAAAGATGAAGCTCAGCAGCCATCAGTTCCCAGAATTTTAAGTGATTCCTATTATTTTTTCGATTTCTTCTGAAATGATGCCAGCAACAGATACTTTGGAACATGCCGATTTCACTGTATCCGTGCTGATTATTTCATCTGCGTATTTTTTTAACTCTTCCAGACTTCCTCCAAGGAAAATGCCGTGTGTGCATGCCACAAAGACCCTGTTGCCCGCCTGCTTCAGTATCTTTGCAGATTTGCGTATCGTCCCTCCTGACGCTATTATGTCGTCCATCAACAGGACGTTCCTCCCGCTTATGTTTTCGGGTAATTCTATGCTTATTTCATATTTTCTTTCCGGGCCGTCGGAAGGCAGAAACCTCTTAGTCTTTTTCATGAAAACGCTTCCATCCAATGGCGCAAGGAAATCCTTCGAACCCCTGTCGGGTCCCACTGCAATGAAACCCCCGCCTATGGTTTTCCTTGCATGCTCCACGAGCAGGCTTACTGCGGAGATGTTGCGCGCAGGCATCCCGAAGAAGTCGAAATCCCCCGCTTTTCGGTAGAAATGGGGGTCTATGGTTATGAGCTTCTCTGCGCCCAGACTTTTTAATATATCCGCTACCATTTTGAGCGAAAATGCTTCTCCTTTCTCAAAAATCCTGTCCTGCCTTCCGTAGGCAAAGTATGGTATGACCAAAAACGCTCTTCCTCCATTTTCCCTCACAGCGTTTATGGTCATGAATAATTCTATCAGGCTGTTATTCGGGTCAGGGTATAGGGACTGAAATATGAATACCTTTTCCCCTTTAAAATCGGTATCTTCCAATCTCACGTAAGTTTCCCCGTCCGGAAATTTTTTTACAGTTTTAGATACGATTTCAGTGCCTGTGGCGGCTGCTACAGTCTTCGATAGTTCAGACGTACCCGAACATGAGAGCAGTTTCACCATAAGTTATTTTTAGCCGGCGCAAATATAATTATGAGCTATGTTCTTGTCGGCGGTACATTTGACGGGCTTCACAAAGGACATGTCAAACTTCTTGAAAAGACATTTTCCATAGGCGGGCATGTGCTCGTGTGCATAACATCTGACAAAATGGTCAGGTCAAAAAGGGCCTCGTGGAAGATAAGCAGCTTCAGTGAAAGGAAAAGGGACGTGGAAGCACTCCTTAGAAAAAAAGGCTGGCTTTCAAAATCCGAGATAGTGAAAATAGACAATCCATTCAGTGAGGGACTCAGGCCGGACCTGACACACGTAGTGGTTTCTCCTGAAACGCGCCCCAATGCAGAAAAGATAAACGAAATGAGAAGCGCAAACTGCCTCGGCCCGCTTGAAATCGTCGAAATCGGATGGGAGCTTTCCGAGGACGGAAAGCCTGTCTCAGACGCCAGAATACGCGCAGGAGAAATCGACAGGGATGGACACCTATTGCACAGGTGAAGCTGTGCACACCGTGCACCTGTGTCATTCTTCAGGAAAAGTTTTATAAGGGATTTTGCTCATTCTTCATTTTCTTGGAGGTTGATAACATGCAGGAATATGCGATAATATCAGGAAGCGCAGTTATTGGTGTGATTAGGGCAGAAAATATAAGGAAGGCTGCCAAGAAGGCAACAGAAAGAATAGCAGATGAATACAAAAACATGCACAATGTAAAGCTTCTTAAAGTGTCCGGTGCAGACAGAAACTAATACAGGAATGTCCCGCCGAGGCTTCTTTCCGAAATTTCACCGGCATAATTTCTCAGCATCATTTCCATTGCCTTTTCAGGACTTTTTGTGTGACCGAGAACCCAACCGAGCTTTACATACGCAGTTTCCATTGACATGTCCTCAAGATACAGCATGCCTGCATCACGGGCCATGCGGCCTTCTGCATACACGCTGGGATTAAGCCTTCCATAAAGCGTTTCCGCAGCTGCACAGACGACAACTCCTTTGTCTGTCGCCTTTTTTATAGTGTCCAGCCATGAATCCTTTCCATATGTCGGAATCTGGCCGAGACCGCTAGCGCCTATTACAATGCCCCTGTAGCCGTTTCTCACATAATGGTCTACTACAGACGGGCTGCAGCCGGGATAGGACTTGACTATTGCAACCTTCTTCTCAAATGATGTGTCAGCCTTTGCCGCGGTTTTGGATCTTTTGGGAACATCCTGAATCCTTTCTATGTTCCCGTCAGGCCACACCCTTGCCAGCGGAAGGTCGTTTATGGGCCTGAAAGCATCCCTTCTGGATGTGTGCATCTTTCTGACCCTTGTTCCCCTTATAAAAAGGCAGTAATCATCATTAACAGACCCGTGCATGCACACCCCGACTCCGGCCATGTCCGACACAGCCAGCCGGGCGCTGCACAGCAAATTAATGAAGCCGTCTGACGAGCCACGGTCTGTTGACCTCTGCGAGCCTGTGATGACAACAGGCTTCCCGACATCGCGGAGCATGAATGAAAGAGCGGCTGCAGTATAATGGAGCGTATCGGTTCCCTGTGTAATTATAACACCTTCGCTGTGCTTCAGTTCCTTTACAGCAGTCTTTGCCAGTTCCTGCCAGTGTTCCGGCGTCATACTTTCACTCATCACTGTAAAGGGATTCTGTATCCTTATTCTTACAAAATCGGCAAGCTCCGGAACTTTATTAAGCAGCTCTTCGGGGCTTGCAAGGCTCGTGACGCCGCCTGTCTTGTAGTCAACCTTGCTTGTTATTGTGCCGCCGGTGGAAATGAGCGACACGAGCGGATTCTTGCTGCTGAACTTCAGTTTGCCTTTCGCTGCCGCCTGCCTGAACGGCAGGTCCGTCAGCTTGCTTATTTTTGCGTCAGTGAATTCAATCCCTATGTTGTAGCCGTTGTCAAGTTTTATGGTAACGTATCCCCTTTCTGATGTCTTGGTACGTGGCATGAGTATGCCTTCGTAGCGCTTTCCGGATTTCACAATCTTTACCCTGTCACCGACTTCTATTTTGTTTTTCCTGAGAATTTCAGCCACTTTCCCTGAATACATATTATTAATTCAGATGCTGAGTTTAATTAAGTTTGGCATTTTTTATCTGGGCAATTGTCCCCATGTACGTGCCGTCCAGAAGGAAGAGTTCTGATACCTCTTCATCAACAGCATTCAGGAGCGGTCCTATCTTATCCCTGTCATTCCCGCTTATTCCCGCGTTGAACGCAGCGCCGCCCACCATAGGGTTAAATACCGGAACAACCAAAACCTGCGGGAGCCTTTCGGGCAGGTTTTTGTAGCGTCTTTCAAGGGTTTTCCGCTCAAGAATGCCCTTTACCCACACACGCTCTGTAAACCTGTATCCGAGGCTGTCCCTGAATTCCACTGCGGGATGTCTGTGGCCTATTATCATGAACCTGGTGCTGAATGCCTTTTCAGGCGGCCAGGTATGGCCATGCCCGAAATAGAACCCCCTGCTGACAAAACCGCCGGATGGGTAAACCTTCACATTTTCCGGAAGCATGCCTGCGATTCCAGAGTCGTGGTTGCCCGGCACAATCTCGATATCTGCCATTTCAAGAAGCTTTGTGAAGAATTCCGGGATTTCCTTTATTTCCTGGAATGAAGTGCCTGGTACCTTGTGCTTTATGTCACCTATTACGGTAATCTTCCTGCAGCCGGACTTCTCAAGCGCCTCAAAAATCATGGCCTGCAGCTTGCCTGTCTGCGAAGGAAACTTTATGCCCCCCTTTCTGTAGTCGTATTCAAGACCCAGATGCAGGTCTGAGATTACAAGCCTTCCGGCTGCTGCAAGTGCCGGCATCCCTGTAACAAATTTCGGCGTTTCCATGTTATTAAGAGAGAATAGTACTTAAAATTCCTTTTTATGGCAAATAAAAGAATTAACCTCCCAGCAGTGATTTTATGATATCCAGCAGCCACATTATGAATCTTTCAACCTGTCCCGAGATGTCCTTCTTGAATGACGGCTGGGAGCGGACACTGATACTCCCCACCCAGCTGTCCTGGTAAATGCCGTCTTTGTCCAGAACAGACAATGTGACGGGGATGCTGCCCTCCTCCGGTCCTGTCACGGTGAACGTTTCTGTTGCTGTCTCATTGCTACCCAAGGCGAAATTCCTTGTTTCTTTTATATCACCTGCCGAAAAGAGCACGTTTCCTTCGGTCTCATCACCGAGATTAACAATCGTCACGTTTATTTTACTGGACTGTCCGATCTGCAGCGAGACAGGAATGGATATCTCGCTTATCTTAAGATGACGTTCGCTTATGACAGTTATTGTGTCACTGTATGAGTCCCCTGTCCCAGCGAATACCAGAAGTTCGTATTCGCCGGGCGTCTTCGGGGCCGTGAATGTGAACACAGCTTCAGCTCTGTTGGTATCACCAAAGCTTATGTCCTTTTCCATCATTTCATCGCCCAGCATGGCATAAAGCTTTATGCCATGCGGAAAAGCAGCATCAGAAATTGCCGTGACACTTACCTCGGCTTTCTGCCCGGGAACCAGAATTTTCTGGGTCGAAACAGACAGGGAAGTGTCCTGGAGGGATTCGGATGTTATTGTGACAGCTTTTTTCGATATGCCGCCTCCTGCGCTTACAGTCACCGGGCATGTGTATTTCACTCCCGGCCTTATCTTTGGCGTTCCCCCAATCCATTTGAATTTCCGGCTGCCGCAGAATGCCACGGGCATGTTCACATCATTAAAGTCTATGAGGGCGTCACCGTTCTCACTTATGCAGCTTGCAATCCTTATCTGTGTGGATACGCAGTCATCCGAGGCCATATCCGCTAATATGATGACGTCTTTCCCCCCTTCAACAGGTGACGGAACTGCGTCAGTGGAAGTTTTTATTCTCGGTTTCTGCTCGAAATCGAGCGCTTCCAGACGTGTTTCATCCTTTTCCCAGCTTATCTTTATGTCCCGGCTCTTGACCTCTGTATGTTCTGTAAACCCTGAATCTGGCAGCCTGGCAAATGCTATGTGGGTGGCGTCAACAGGCGATTCCGCCCACGTGGGGTCTATGCTGTAGGTCTTTCCGTCGAGGCGCGTCTCGACCCATGCATGCGAACCGAACGACTTGCCATCCTCCTGCCTGCCGCCTAGGTAGGCATAACCGGCCACATACCATGACTGGTAGCCAAGTGTCTTGAGCATGGAAAGCAGGAGGTTCGCGAACTCATCGCATGTGCCTATCCTGTTGTCGAATACCCATGAAGCAGAAAATACTTCCTTCTCACATGAAAGGTCGTAATCCACGTTGCTGTTGACCCAGTTGCTCAGCCTGAGCATACCGAGCACGGAAAGGCTGCCCGAAGAGACGGTGTAAGCTGTCTCGACAATGTCTTCTGACGGGCTGATTATATCCGTTACAGGAAAGTCCCTGACTTCGTTGCTCTGACGCTGGTAGACATCAACCGTGGTTTCTATGAGATAGTCGTTCGGCGTGTCAATGGCAGGATTGTTCCATATCAGGACCATTTGCTCATTGCCGTATTCGTCTTCCTCTATGGTATAATCATCCGGCCCCATGACTTTTACAAGAGACCTCATCTGCCTGCCGTCGTTCTGGGGTATGTATAGAGTCAGCTTCAGCTGTTCTGCTGTGGCAAGGGAAGACTGAGAGCGGAGAGTTATGTGCCCTGACTGCATTACATCAATTTTCATGTACGTGACATTTTCAGGGTCGGACACAACAGCAGCCGAACACATCTGAGAGAATATGAATACGAACAGAATCCCGGATATGAGCAAGGGTTTCATAAGAATAATTGAAGCGGCTGATTATTATGTTTTAATTTTTTCAAAGGCGCTGATGACATGCAGCTCGTTGCCGTTCTTGTCCAGCACAGTGTATTTCCTGACGGGAACTCCGAAGAAGCGTGATGTTTTCCTGATTACATCCAGCTCAGAACCCTCTTTCACAGACCTTTTTTTCATATAGAATACGAATTCATGTCCTTCGGGCATGTCAGCGGTGTATTTTACAGCCGGAATATGATGCAATCCTGAGAATCCATAAGTCTGGTTTCCTCCAATGTCATCTATCTGGGAAACATTCATATGAGGAATAAGATAAAGGCCTTCTTCAGATGATGTGACCTTAGATTGTTCATAGACAGATTCCGTTCCGAAAAGTGAGCTCCAGAATGTCATGTAAAACTAATGGATGAAAAAATTTAAAAAACCATTTAAATCTCAGGCCTCATCTTTTGTTATGACCATGAAAGTCTGGACAGAGAAATACAGGCCGGAGAAACTTGACGACATTGTCAACCAGAAGCATGTTGTCGAGAGGCTCAAGGCGTGGGTGAAGGAGGGCAGCGTTCCGAATATGCTTTTCGCGGGACCAGCCGGCGTCGGCAAGACCACCGCGGCCTTGTGCCTTGCAAGGGAACTTTTCGGTGACAACTGGAGGGAGAACTTTCAGGAGACCAACGCCTCTGACCAGAGAGGCATAGACGTCGTCAGGGGGAGGATAAAGAACTTCGCGATGGTCAAGCCAATAGGCAGCGACTTCAAGATTATATTCTTAGACGAGTCCGATTCACTGACGCCGGAAGCCCAGCAGGCCCTGAGAAGGACCATGGAGAAGTTTTCGGATGTGTGCAGGTTCATACTCAGCTGTAACTATTCGAGCAGGATAATAGAACCCATACAATCGAGATGCTCTGTTTTCAGGTTCGGCAGGCTTTCAAAGTCGGATGTCACAAAATACGCCAGTAAAATAGCAGCTGAGGAAAAGCTGTCCGTTACAGCTGATGCATACGACACCCTTTACGAAGTCAGTGAAGGCGACCTAAGAAAAGCGACCAACATACTGCAGGCCTGCTCGGGGCTGGGAAAAATAGAAAGCGACGACATATACAACATAGTTTCACAGGTAAAGCCCGATGACGTTGGCGAGATGATGAAGCAGGCTCTCAGCGGAAATTTCCATGAGGCAAGGAAAAAGCTCTACGACCTTATCATAACCAAGGCCCTCTCAGGAGAGGATGTCATACGTGCAATACATACATACATATTCAAGATGGACATCGATGACAGGAAGAAGCTGAGGTTTGTGGAGATACTGGGTGAATACGAGTTCAGGCTCAACCAGGGAGCAACACCGGAAATACAGCTCGAGGCCATGCTCGCCCAGTTTATGAACGCCTCGCAGTAATTCTTATGATAGTCAGGGAAAAACCGGAATGGGGGGAGCTTGCAACATTTAAGCCAAACAAAAAGCTCCCGGTTTACCGCTGGTTCTACTACAAGGAAGGATACGCCCGGGACCTCGTTTTTGAAGTCATCAGGAAATTCGGCCTGAACAGTGGGCAGACAGTCCTTGACCCTTTCTGCGGAGTTGGCACGACACTGCTTGCATGCAGGGAGAAGGGATTGGAATCTGTTGGTTTTGATGTGAATCCTCCTGCAGTCTTTGCCTCTACGGTCAAGACCAGGGACTATGATGTCAGGGCGCTCAAAAATGCGGCAGATGATGTGCTTGCCAGACGTTTCGAGAGCCCCGACCTTGGAAATCTCAGCCCGCTTGCAAAAAGGGCATTCAACAGGCACACCCTTGACGATGTGCTGTTCTTCAGGAACATCATAATGCAGATGGATGACAGGACGTCCCGCGATTTCCTTATGCTTGCCCTCATAAATGTATCTATGAAATGCAGCTATGCATGGAAGGACGGCGCTGTCATAAAGATACGCAGGCATCCTGTGCCGCCCCTCAGAAAGCTGCTCAAGAGGCAGATCGGCTACATGATAAGGGACATTGCCCGGCTCAGGCTGTCTGGCGCAGACGCTGATGTAAGGTTTGGCGATGCCCGGAAGATGAATCTGCCTGACAGCACAGCTGACGCAGTAATAACATCGCCGCCGTATCTGAACAAGATAGAATACTCAAAGGTTTACTCACTCGAAAACGAGCTGTTTTTCAGCGGCCTCGGGCTTGCTCCGGTGCGGTCTCATATAGGCATAAGGCCTGAAGATGTGCGCAAAGAGGATGACAGGCTTTCGGACGTAATAGACACATCAGACCTGAATGAGCAGTCACTTGCATATTTCAATGACATGCATGACACCATAAAGGAGATGCACAGGGTTACAAAAGACGGCGGCATGTCAGCTGTCGTTGTCGGCAACGGGTGCTTCCCCAACGGCGTCGTTGACTCCGACATGATACTTAGCAGGATAGCTGAGCATGCCGGCTTTGAGGCACAGGAGGTCCTGGTTCTCAGCAAGAGATGGTGTACCCGCAACCGGGTGGAAAAAGTAGGACAGACCAGGGAAAGCCTTCTGGTCTGGAAAAAGTAGTCATTCAAGCCTTTTCAGGGTTTCAGCCATCTTTTTCCCAAGATTGACTGACGTTTCGATTCCTGTCTGGTCGTCTTCAGATTTTGTGCCTCTGGGGACCCAGCCTGTTCCGCCGAAATGCGCCGTCACCCTGTCAGACACAGTTATCATCTCATGCAGATGCATCCATGTGACTATCTGCCGGCAGACCAGCTCCTGTCCTCCGTTTCTCGATGCCCCTACAGCTATAGCGCCCCCCACCTTGCCAGCCAGCTTCATACCGTTCCTCCGCTGTGGAAGAGACCTGTCCATCAGGTTTTTCAATCTGCCGCTGACCATGGCATAGTATACAGGACTGGCCATGATTATTCCATCGGCATTGACAAGCTTCTCGTAGATATCCATGACATCATCTTCCTGGCTGCAGGTGTACGCCTTCTTGCACTGGTCACACACTATGCACGGCCTTATGTCCTTGTTCCAGAGCTCGATTATCTCTGTTTCAATTCCCTCTTTTTCAATAACATCCAATGCTTTTTTGAGAAAGAAAAGCGTTGTGCTTTCCTCTCTGTGAGAGCCGCAGATGCCAACTACTTTCATTCAAACCATCTTCAATGAGCCCGAAGGGAATTTCTGCACCATTTCGCGCCAGCTTGCTTTCCGTTGTCGTCTGCAGATGCTTAATCTGCGCCAGCTTATTTTTCGTGAACGTTTTAGTGCGCATGCATGCGCTAAAAGGTTCCGGGGCGCGCTTTTGGACGTATATCCTGTCCAAAAGGGTGCATTCGAACCCTCAACCTACCGGTTTCTCCCTCTCGGGATTTTCTTGCTTAAGCTTCTTTCTTGAAGAAGCTTAGTCCGAAGCCGGTCGCTCTATCCAAGTTAAGCCACGGGCCCATATACTGTATATGTCTGCTTTGTTCATCCTGTGCATGCAGACAGCCTGCGTTTCTGTTCGGTTCTGCTTTGTTCATCCTGTGCATGCAGACGGCATACTTTTTTGCCTGTTCTGCTTTGTCCGTTCTGCGTATGCAGGCGGCATAGCCATGTAAAAGATGTGGTGCATGAAATAAAAAGATTGCGAGCATTCAGACATTTTCTATAAGTATTGGTTTAATGATTTTTTCCAGGTCGGACGACTTCATGCTCGCTGATTTTGTGTGCAGGCCTATGTTGAAGTTCACCCACTTGTTTTTAAGAACATTCCTGTCCATGTAAGTCTTCAGCTTTTTCCTGTATCCGAACGGCGGGACGCTTCCGGGTTCGCAGCCTGTCAGTTCTATGACAGCATCACGGGAAGCGAGGCTCACCCTCGAGCCTTCCATATGTGAGATGTTCTTAAGGTCAAGACGGCTGTCTCCGGGACAGAGTCCCATCAAGAAATCACCTTTCTTTGTCTTGAGCACAAGTGCTTTCACACCGGTTTTTAGTTCCACCCCGCGTACATTCGCAGCTTCCTCGCTTGTATAAACAGGTTCATGTTCTGTTATTTTGTGCTCAACACCTGCATCGCGTAGAATGCGCTCTATGTTTCTGGCAACGTCTTCAGACATAACAATCAGGGATACACCCGATTTATGGTCCGCGGGAATGCTATGCAGTCCCTTATGTGGTCCACATTGCATATCCACTGCGTAAGGCGCTCGACACCCATCCCGAACCCTGCATGTGGCACGGAGCCGAACCTTCTTATATCCATGTACCAGCCGTAGTTCTTGGGGTCAGTCCCTTCCCTCTTCAGATTCGCAAGTATCTTCTTGGGGTCTGTCTCCCTCGCCGAGCCGCCTATCAGCTCGCCCCCCGATTCGCCGGGCGCTATGCAGTCGGCGTTCAGCACGGTCTTCGGATCATCAGGATTCTCAAGCATGTAGAACGGCTTTGTCTCTTTCGGCCAGTTGACTATGAAGAACGGCTTGTCAAAGTCACCGGAAAGCGCCCTCAGCTGCAGGTCGGTGACATCGTCGCCCCATTTCATCCTGACACCCTTCTTTTCCATCCTTTCAATAACTTCCGCATATGGCAGCCTCCTGAACGGCGGCTTTACTTTTTCAAGCATCTTTGTGTCAGCGCCCAGTTCCTGAAGCTCCTTTCTGTGCTTCTTCAGGCATGTCTGGACAACATGGGAGATGAGACCTTCCTGAATCTTCAGCGACTGCTCGTGGTCTATCCACGCCACTTCTGCCTCTGCGTGCCAGTACTCTGCAAGGTGGTGTCTTGTCCTGCTTTTTTCTGCCCTGAAGCTCGGCGCTATGCAGTATATCCTTTCCAGTGACGATGTGAGCGCCTCGGCATGCAGCTGCCAGGACTGGGTCAGGTAGGCCTTCTGGCCGAAGTATTTCATCTCAAAGAGCGTGGAGCCGCCCTCGCATGCCATAGTGGTTATGGAGGGAGACTGTATCTCAAAGAACCCCTTTGAGCGGAAATAATCATGAATCGCTCCGAGTATGGCTGACCTTATCCTGAATATCTTGTTCAGTTTCTGGCTCCTCACCCAGAGGTGCCTCCAGTCCAGAAGCAGTTCCGTGCTCTGCTGGTCCTTTATCGGGAAGTCATCGGCAAATCCGACGATCCTGAAGTCAGTGACATGGACTTCGTATCCGGTTGGTGCCCTCTCGTCTTTCTTCACTTTTCCCTTCAGTTCAACTGACGATTCTATGAGCGCCTTCTGCGCATCCTCAAATCCCCTGACGCCCTCCTTGACAACGCACTGCACAGTGCCTGAATAGTCACGTAGCACCACAAAGCTTATGCTCTTGCCGGACCTTGTCCTGTATATCCACCCCTGAAGCTTTACTTCCTTTCCGACCTTTTTTCCTATGTCTGCTATCACTGTCCTGTCCATAACTGTAAATTCCTTATTCATGATTAAAAAGTATAACGTTGAGAACAGCTTCCGTTGCCTTCACAAGTCCCTCTATTTCGCAGTATTCATCAAGCTGATGGGCCTGCCCTATGTCCCCCGGACCCATCATGAACGTGCCTATCTTTGCGAAGTTGTAGAGTATGCAGCCGTCTATTCTTGCCATTTCAAAGCGCGGCTCCGGCATGAATCCTGCAGATTTAACGGCATCGGAGCACATGTCAATAAAATCCCTGTCTTCGAAAAGGTAGCCCTGCATACCGGACAGCTGCCTGAGCCTGAAGCGCGTTCCCAATGATTTTCTGCATATGCTTTTGAGTGTTTCATAGTATTCTTCAGGCAACTCATCCGGAAGGGCTCTTCTGTCTATGGAGACCACGCATTTCGAAGGCACGACGTTTCGCCCCTCGTGAGCCCGGACCTCGGTGACGGTGTTGGCATCTTCAATCTCCGCGCCGATGGAGGGAATTTTCAGCTTCCTCGACGGGGCTGACGAAAGCGCCCCCAAAAAGCCCGGAAGCAGGTATATGGGATTGGCCGAATGCGGCAGGTAGGCGCTGTGCCCTTTCCTGCCATTTATCTCGAGTCTGTATCGCATGGAACCCCTGCAGCCGAACGCGATTCCGATTTTGCTGCCCTTGGTTGTAGGTTCGAGTATCAGACCTTTCTCTATATTCTTCAGTTTCGGAAGTATCTTGTAAAGTCCGTTCTTCTCCAGGGGGTAGCCTTCTTCATAAGCAGTGAAAGTGAAAACCACGCGCCTTTCCGGGGGGTTTTTCTTAAAGTATCTCGCTATTTCCAGCATAGATGCAATGCCTGCTTTGCAGTCTGACGCTCCCCTTCCGTATATGCGCTCATTTTCTATTTCACCGCCAAACGGATCGTGCTTCCATCCGTCTCCCGCTTCAACAGTATCCATGTGCGCATTCAGAATAAATCCCGGACCTTTCCCTGTTTCAGCTATGAGGTTGCCGTCGCTGTCAGACCAGACTTCATAACCGAGACCCTCCAATTCATTCTTTATCCATTTGGACACCGCGGTGGAATCCATGAAGCTGGGTATCCTGATGAGGCTCTGCAGGTTCTTTACGAGGTTGCCTTTTTCTATCATATCAATCCCTGAAAACGAGGTCTTCCTTGGGGAGCCCATTCGCCTTTCTCCATTCATTGTATTCTTCCATGTAGTTGACTGTCAATGCGTTTTTCATATCAAAACCGAGCTTTTTCGCAGCTGCGGCTATCTCCTTTTCACTGCCCTCTATCTCAATGAAGTTTCCTATAAGCGGCAGCTCGTCTATCAGCACCTCGACACCATCCAGCACCCAGACCTGCCTCTTCTTTTCGTATATCCACGACTTCCTGTAACCGAGACGCTCCAATATCTTTTTTGCATTGTCGCAGCTGTCCGCTACAATCTCTGTCTCTTCTCTCACTTTTAGATGATTCGGAGCGTTTTTCGGCCTGGATTTGTGGGTTATAATGCACTTTCCGCCGAATGTCCTGAGCCTGAGAAGGTCCTTCGTCTTTTCCAGACCGTTGCCTTTGTATTTTATGTTTCTCTCAAGCCCGGATTCTATGAGCTTTGCACCGAGCTTCCTGAGCTTTTCCTCGTAAGGTCCTGCCCTGCCTATCCTGAACTTCACTTCTATTTCCAGTCCGTCCTTAACTGTCATGCCGCACCGTCCTGCACATATTCCTTTCCTGTTTTAAGCGCTTCCTCTGCCCTTGCAAGCTCGCTGCCGAGGTATGCTGCATGCTCAAGCCTTGAAACGAGTCCTTCGTGTGCTATCATCTTGTATATGTCCTCTGCCTTCTTTCCCCTGAACACGAAATCCGTCTTTGTATGATCCGGAAGCACGTACTGCGCCCTGATTTCACTGTTATCAAGGGAGATGATGAAATAGC
>JAGGXP010000023.1 GCA_021163005.1 Candidatus Aenigmatarchaeota archaeon
GCGCCAGCGTACTTTCCGCTGAAGTCTGCAGGTGCTTAGTCCGCGCCAGCGTACTTTCCGTTGACGCTTTAGTCCGCTTGCTTGGGCTAAAGGGTCATTGAACTCCTGAAGGTGCTTCATGAAGCAGCTTTCTCAGGTCTGGGACTCCCGAAGCCCCGATGCTAGGCCAAGCTACACCACGGTCCCGTGTAGGTCTATATTAGCATTCAACAATATAAATTTGAACTGCTGATAGATGTATTTATAAATTTAAGAGACAATAAGAAACCACTGATGAGGTTGATACTGTGAAGAGGATTGCTGTTTTCACACTGCTGGCTTTTTTGCTCGTGTCAGGGTTTGCTGCAGCCCAGCAGGTCAGCATTGACGTGGCTCCTCAGGAGATGAAGGTTGAGCCGTTCCATCTCGCGCGTTTTATAGCCACAGTGAGCAGCAGCGAAACCGAGGGAGGCATATACCTCTTTGTCACCGGCTCCCCGTCGCACTGGATAAACATGGGCACATCATACATAGACCTTCCTGCCAGAAAGCCTGTGGACGTGCTTGTGGAGTTTTACCCCAATGACAAGCCAGGGACTTATTATTACACATTCTATGCTCAGCTCACGGAGAGTCCGGAAACAGCGCAAAGCCAGACAGTCAAACTCGTGGTAAGCAGCGGCGAAGACATCTTCGTTAAAAGCCACTCCATTGAGAAGCACGGCAGGAGCATCGACATGCAGCTGGGCCTGCTGTCCGAAAAGAAGGACGGCGTGACAGTTGACTACTCAATCGTAAACAGTGCAGGAACCACAGTGGCTACATACACGAGAACATATTTTGTTGAAGGCGCTGAGAACGTCAGCCAGACGATAGAGCTCAGCGACGACATGGTCGCAGACACATACACTGCAGTGATAAAGGTGAAAGGAACGGACTATGAATTCAGTAAGTCATTTGACATTGAGCCTGTAAGAAGGATAGTGAAAAGCGAGGAAGAGGTATCAGGTCTCCTTTATGATGAGCACAGGATAAGCATATCCAATGATGGCAACGTGGTTGAAAAGGGCTACGTGGTGTCTTCAAACGTTCCCACAGGATTCCTTGTGTTCTCTCATGAACCTGACGAGTGCAGCGGCGGAAAATGCGTCTGGAGTGTCGAAAAGCTCAATCCGGACGAGGATGTGAACATAGTTTACAGGGTGGAGTACTGGCCGCTGTTCGCCGAGGGGCTTATGATAGCGGTGCTTCTTGGCGTCTTCGTGTTTTTCGCGCGGAGCAGGATGGGCACGCCCAGGATAACAAAGACCATAACCCACGGAAAGGACGGCTACACAGCTGTCATAGAGATAAGGAACCCGTCAAGAAAGATAACCAATGTTGTTGTCAGGGACGAGGTTTCCCCGCTGTTCAGGCTGGAGGACGCATTCGAGACTCTCAAGCCTGCTGTCAAGCACCACGAAAGCAGCACAGAGCTTGTATGGTCGCTGCCGGCAATAGAGCCGGGTGATCACAGGATAATCCACTACAGGCTCAGGCCTGTTGTCAATGGAGATCTCAAGGTTCCCAAGGCCTATATGAGATACGCAACAGCAGACGGAAAGAAGATGAGAGCCGAGAGCAGGGAACTTAATCTCGCCGCCTGAGAAGTTTTTTAAGGTTTCTGCGTCATATTCTATTACAATCCCGAGGTAGCTCAGACTGGCTAGAGCGATCGGCTGTAGACGGGCACACCGTGATATATGCACGGTCTTATGAGTGTGTTTGTTGGACGCAGTCGCTCGAAAGAGACCGATAGGTCGGGAGTTCAAGAACCCTTTTGCGCAGGCATACGCACAAAAGCGTTCCACGGAAAGTACGCTGGCGCAGATTAACGGTCTGCAAGCGCCAAAATACGCTTCCGCCAAAGCGGAGGCAACGCGCAGGGAAAACGTCAAAGGGTTGGACAAATCTCCCTCTCGGGATTTCTTTATTTTTTATGGGAGCACTCACATGCTTTTTATGATGTCCTCGGCTTCCCTGAGGTTATCTATCACGAAGTCGGCCCTCTTCAGGTCTTCCCTGCCGACGGTACTCGTGAGGGCTATGCATATCATGCCGGCGCTTTTGGCTGATTCGACACCAAGAGGAGCGTTGTCTATTGCGATGCATTCACCGGGCTTTACGCCAAGACCTCCGGCGCACTTGAGATAGGGTTCAGGGTCAGGCTTTGGCTTCCTTGTCTCATCGCCCGTGGTTATGTGATTGAATAAGGAAAGCTCGCGGGGAGAAAGGTGCTGGTCGACGACCTCTCTGGGGCTTCCTGTGGCGAGGCCTATCCTGTAGTTGAGCCTGCGAAGCTTGTTTATGAGCATCTTGGCCTCCTTTCGCATCTTGAGACCTTCGGAAAGCTTTCTGTAGATGAGCCTTTTTCTCTCAATGATGTCGTTAATCTCAGACTCATCGGGATTTGAATCAGAAAGCAGCCTGCTTGTTATTGGAAAGACATGCCCGCCCTCAAGCATGAACAGTTCCCGCGGCTCCAGCTTCTTCCTGCCTTCAAGAGCTTTCGAGAAAGATTCGTAGTGCATCTGCATGTTGTCCATGAGCGTGCCGTCGAAGTCAAAAATAACTGCTTTTATCATAAAGACCAATAGAAAAACATGACAGGAATACCTTTATAAATGAAACCGGCAATATAATATCGGCGGCCAAAGGGGAGAGGTTTACCCGTTCCCATTTCGAACACGGCAGTCAAGCTCTCCGACGGTCTGGGTGGTACTTGCTTCGGTTGGGAACCCCAGATCGCTGCCAATTCTTATAGTTCTTCCGGAAAGAAAAGCTTTAAAAGATGTTTTGCATTAAATAATCCACAAGCCTCGATGGTGTAGTGGCCTAGCATATGGCCCTGTCACGGCCATGACCCGGGTTCAAAGGCACCCTTTTCCATAAGCATACATGGAAAAGCGCGCTCCGGAAAATACGTTAACAACAAATGAACGGTGCGCAGAGGAGCCGTGTCCGGAAGGGGTATCCATTCCGCAGGGTTTTGGATGGCAACCTTCTGGAAGAAACTGGCAGACTCTAAAATGTGCTGGAAATCCCGGTCGGGGCGCTTTTTATCTTTCCTTAAGCTTTGGAAAGTGCCAGCTACTGTAAAGCTTATTTAATTCAAATCAGAAAAATAAATCAATGAACGGGAATTTTGGCCGTATCCTTTGGTATGTCTTTGCGACGACCAGAGGCGGACCCACACGCGTAAGGATAATGGATCTTCTTGACAAGCGGCCCTATAACATGCACCAGATAAGCAAGGAGCTCAGGCTTGACTACAAGACCGTGCAGCACCACATCAGGGTCTTGGAGGAGAACAGGGTCGTAACAGCCGAGGAGAAGAAGTACGGCACAATTTACTTCCCGTCAGGGCTCTTCGAAAATGTAAAAGATATATTTAATGAAATAAAGAATAAGGTAGGTGAGAAGTGATGTTCGATGAAATTGTTCTTGGGCTGAGTGGCTTCAACATAGTAATGGTGATTGCACTTATAGCTGTCTATGCAAACAACTTCAGGCTCGTGAGGTCTAAAATGACATTCGGTATGCTTATCTTCGCGTCTATGTTCCTTCTTGAAAACATTTTCAGCCTTTACTTCTACAGCTCGCTTCTGGCTCAGGGAATAACATCCATCACGACATTCAACCTTGTCGTGAAATTCCTTGAAATGCTGGGTTTGCTGACGCTGCTCTATGTGACATGGAAATGAGTGGGTAGAGATTTGGGCATAACACAGGCAGGAAGTCGGGAAAAGTCTTTATAAAGGGTTGACCAACCTTCTAACATGACTTGCATAGCTTGTGGTTCCGAAAGCGAGTTCCGCTGCACGATGAAGGGCATGACAGTGTGCCTCTGCTCCGAGCATGTCCAGAAAGATGTGCACTATGATGCAATGGAACGCGTCCTCAACTGAAATTCCTCCAGATGACCCGGGTCTGCCAGGCGCCCCATCCAGGCAGGCCTGGGCGCATTTTTTTAACTTATTTAAAAACTAAAGTCTACAAATTCTTTTCAATGGGCCCGTAGCTCAGTCTGGCTAGAGCACCAGACGAGTGTGTTGCACGTCGTGCAGCACCTCAGGTGAAGCTTTTAATGTCATTAAAAGCGTGTTTAGGACCTTCAGAAATCCCGTGCAATGAACACGGCACTGCAAGAGGTTCCGATGACAGAATAAACCTGGGTGTCGCGGGTTCGAAGGCTCAAGGGGGCTTCGGCAGCTTACACGTGCATGCCCCCTTAAAGCATTATTCCCCGCTTAAGAGGGCCAACGGCAACGGACAGCAACGCAAGATGACGGCTAACGCAGGATGAGCAAAGCCGTCCCGAACAGGAACGCAATCCGCCTGCATGCACAGGATGGATAAAGCAGGCTTTAGGCACATCTGCCCCCTTAAAGCATTATTCCCCGTTAAAAGGGAAGAGAAGATGGGGAAAGGGAATGGTGCACAGGTTCCCCAGTAACAATGAAGAAGGAAAGGGGAATCAGGACAGCAGCGGAAAGCCGCAAAGGTCGTGCAGGTCGCGCGGCTCGAACACTACGAACAGGAACGCACACCGCCTGCATGAACATAACGGACAAAGAATAATCGAACAGGAACGCAATATGACGACTTGAACAGAATGAACAAGTCGTCTTTAAAAGGTATGCACAAAGCAGGCTTTAAGCCGCATTTAAAAGCTGTCCATGAGCTGGAAATCCTGCCGGGCCCATTTAAGCTTTTGGCGCAAGCGGAAGTGCCGTAAAAGGTTAACTTTAAATAGGCACGAAGCTGTTATAATTGGATTGAAGTGATAACATGCAAAGCTCTCACATAGTCAAAGTGGATTCAAAAGGCCGCGTGCTTATCCCCGTTGACATGAGAGCTGATATGAGCATAGCTGACGGAACGCACATACTTGTCACACGCGACGAGAGCAACGGACACCTCAGGATGACACCCATACCCAAGGGAAGCATGGCAGAGGTAAGCATGAAGATATGTGAATTCAGTCTCATGGCATCTGTGGCGGACGCGCTTTCAGGGAATTCCTTCAACATAATAATGAGCGAAAGCAAGCGCATTGACGAAAAAAACACAGAGATAAGAATGCTTGTAGACCTTTCGGAAGCTTCCAGGAATATGGACGCGCTCAGGGAAATATTATCCAACATAGAAGGTGTAAATGCCGTTGATGTTGCTGCAAAATAGGCAGTTAATTGGCCTTTTTGGTCTGAAAAAGCGAAACATTTATATATATGCTATTAATTTATTAGATAATTCATCTATTTACAATGTTATTGGGGATTTGCAGACGAGAGGGTGATTCCATATAGATATAACAAAACATGAGCTTGTGCCGAAGCATGAAATTCTTAGCGATAAAGAAAAGAAAGAAGTCATGGCCAAGTTCGATGTTAATGAATCACAACTTCCTAAGATAAGTATTTCTGACCCTGTCATGGAAACCATGGATGCAAGTCCCGGAGACATTGTGAGGATAACGAGGAACTCCAAAACAGCGGGAAAGGCCGTATATTACAGGGTTGTTGTGAAGTAGTATGGTTAGTGATGCAAAGTCCAAAAGCGCAGATATGGTTATGAACTTCATCTCACTCTTCAAAGCAATAGAAAAAGAAAAGGGGTGGATGAACTTCCAGATAAATTCTTTCGACAAATTTGTGGATACAGGTCTTCAGAGCATAATAAACGAGATAGGCACTGTGGATCTTGTCCCGGAGATGGGCGACGTCAAGCTGTCTTTCGGGAAGGTTGAGGTCGGTGACCCCTACCTGATAGAGGCAGACGGTTACAAGAGGTCCAAGGCTACCAAGAGTCCGCTTTATCCGAATGAATGCAGAATAAGGAACCTTACATATGCAGCTCCCATATGGGTGAACATAACACCTATAGTGAACGGCGTACAGGAAAAGACGGAGAAGGTTCACATAGGCGATCTTCCTGTCATGGTGGGCTCCAAGCTGTGCTCGACATACGGGGTTTCAGAAAAGGAGCTTGTTGAGGCCGGTGAGGATCCAAGGGATGTCAAGGGATATTTCATTGTCAACGGCACTGAGAGGGCGCTCGTGCTCATAGAGGAAATCGCGGGGAACAAGCCTGTGTTTGAAAAGGGCGACGATGTCGTGACAGTCAGGGTGAATTCTGAGAGGAGCGGCTTCAAGCAGAGGCACCTCATAGAGAAAAGGCCTGAAGGGACACTCACGATATCGTTTGCCAACATAAGGCGCCTTTCGATTGTAACGCTTCTGAAAGCGCTTGGCCTGTCAACGGACAAGGACATATGCGACAATGTGAGCAGCGACCCAAAAGTGCTCAACGACCTGTATGTTTCTCTTTACGAGTCAGAGCCCATAGACGAGGACGAGGCCATCGACTTCATAGGAAAGAAGCTCAAGGTCACAGAGGATTACAGAACCGAGAGAGTCAACCAGATACTTGACAGGTACCTGCTTCCGCACATAGGGCAGGAAAAGAAGGACAGGATGGCAAAGGCCCTTTACCTGGCAAGAATCATGCACAAGGTCATAGCTGTTTCGCAGGGCACAATACCGCAGGACGACATTGACCATTACAGCAACAAGAGGCTGCTCATGGGGGGCGAACTTCTCTCACAGCTGTTCAGGTCGGTTCTCCTTGGAAGGTGGGGCCTGATAGCAAAGATGACATACAACTACCAGAAGCTCACGAAGAGAGGACAGCAGCCGTCAGTTCAGGGAATAGTGGAAGCCAATGCTGTCACAAAGCAGATTCTTTCATCACTCGCAACAGGAAACTGGATAGGCGGAAGGACAGGAGTCAGCCAGAGGCTTGACAGGAGCTGCTACGTAAAGTCCGTTTCCCACATCAGAAGCGTCGTATCACCGCTCACTACAACGCAGGAACATTTCAGCGCCAGGGAAATACATCCCACTGAATGGGGCAGGCTCTGCCCGGCAGAAACGCCTGAAGGAAGCTCGATAGGTCTGAGAAAGCACCTTGCCCTGCTGACGGAAATAACGCCGGGGCTCACAGATGCTGGCAACGAGGCGCTTCTCAAGGCAGTCAAGGCGGAAATGGAAAAGTGCACCACAAAAGAGGTCAAGCATCCTTATGATGTCTACTTCAACGGCGACTTCATAGGAAAGACATCAGCTCCCGGAAAGGTTACTGAAAACATAAGGAAAAAGAGAAGGGCAGGGCTCATTAACGAGCAGCTCAACATATCCAAGCGTGACGAGTTCGCAGAGATAAGGATAAACACGGATACAGGAAGGGCGAGGAGACCGCTGCTTATACTTGAAAACGGGAAGCACAAGCTCAAGAGCGAGATAGTGCAGAAGATTATGAAAGGTGAGATAGACTCATCATACCTGCTCATACACGGCATAATGGAATATCTTGACGCAGAGGAGGAAGAGAATGCATATATAGCGCTCAAGCCTGAAAACATAACGCATGAGCACACGCATCTTGAGGTAACACCGTTCGCAATGCTCGGCCTGTCGGCAAGCCTGATACCCTACCCCGGGTACAACAGGGGCGACAGGATAAATTACGGCGCCAAGATGGTGGGCCAGTCCATAGGCATACCATCCACAAATTACCTTGTCAGGACAGACACTAAATTCAATACACTTGTTTACCCGGAAGCGCCGCTGATAGACACACACACATCGCAGGTCATGAGTGACTATCCCGGCGGCCAGAATGTCGTTGTAGCTGTTATGAGCTGGGATGGGTACAACCTCAACGATGCCATAGTCATGAACAAATCCTCTGTTGAAAGGGGTCTTCTGAGGTCCATATACTACAGGACATACGAAACCGAGAAGAAGCGCTACTGGGGCGGCCAGGAGGACGAGATAGGCGTGCCGCAGCCTGGCATCAAGGGTCACAGGGGCGAGGAGGCGTACAAGGACCTCGGACCGGATGGCATAATAAACCCGGAGACGCCTGTAGGATCAGATTCAGTTCTTGTGGGCAAGACGTCCCCGCTCAGGTTCCTTTCAGGCGAGGACTTCGCAGCAGGCGTGGAAAACCAGAGGGAGACATCCATAACAGTGAGGCACGGTGAAGGAGGGCTCGCTGACAAGATACTCATCTCAGAAAGCACGAACGGAAACCACATAATAAAGATAAGAGTCCGTGAGAGAAGAATCCCTGAAATAGGCGACAAATTCGCTTCGAGGCACGGCCAGAAGGGCGTAGTGAGCCTGATGGTGCCGCACGAAGACATGCCGTTCACGTCAAGGGGAGTGGTTCCTGACATAATATTCAACCCTCACGGCGTTCCCAGCAGGATGACCATGGGACAGCTGCTTGAGCTCATAGCTGGCAAAACCAAAGCCATGAGCGGCAAGGATATAAAGGGAACGGCATTCGAGCACATGAAGGAGAATGATATAAGGGATCTTCTCCTCAAATCCGGCTTCCGCGACGACGGCAAGGAAATACTGTACGACGGAAGGACAGGAAAGGCGTACGAAGTGATGATATTCACAGGCATAAGCTTCTACCTCAAGCTGGACCACATGGTTGCCAACAAGATACACGCGAGGTCCCGTGGCCCTGTCACGCTACTCACGAGGCAGCCAACTGAAGGAAGGGCGAAGAGGGGCGGTCTGAGGCTCGGTGAAATGGAACAGCAGTGCCTTGTTGCGCACGGCTCAGCGCTGACACTTAAGGAGAGATTCGATTCCGACAGGGCCGTAATACCGTTCTGCAAGGAATGCGGAGTGATAGCAGTTCACGACAAGGCCAACAACAGGAGCTATTGCCCGCTTTGCAAAGACAGCAAGATAAAATGGGTGGAAACATCCTACGCATTCAAGCTTCTGCTGGACGAGATAATGTCCATGTCGATATATCCAAAACTTGAAATAGGTGATGCATGATGGTGTCGAGGATAAAAGGCATAGAGTTCAAAATGCTTGACCCGGAGATGATAAAGTCATTGGCAGCAGTGAGAATAGTGACTTCAGACCTGTATGATGTCGACGGCTATCCTGTGGAAGGCGGCGTCATGGACCCGAGACTTGGCGTCATTGACCCCGGCCTTCACTGCAGGACCTGCGGCTCAGGCATAGGAGACTGTCCCGGCCATTTCGGATACCTGGAGCTGGCCAAGCCCGTCATAAACATACTTTACACAAAAGCCATATACAAGCTTCTCAAAATAACATGCAGCAAATGCGGAAGGGTTCTTTCGAAACCCGAGGACAACAAGAAAAGCAAGGATCTCAGCCGCAACCCGCCGGGCAAGTGCCCCTACTGTGGTCAGGAGCAGGGAAAGATAAAGTTCCTCAAGCCCAATACTTTTTACGAAGACAAGGAAGAGATGTCTCCCGAGCACATCAGGGAATGGTTTGAAAGAATACCTGATGATGATCTCAAGAGGATAAACTTCAAGGGCGGGAGGCCTGAAAGCATGATACTTACTCTGTTCCCGGTTTCTCCTGTCACGACAAGGCCAAGCATAACACTTGAAAGCGGGGAGAAGTCCGAAGACGACCTGACACACAAGCTCGTGGACATCGTCAGGATAAACCAGTCGCTGAGGGAGAACATGGACATAGGCGCCCCCGACTTCATAATCAACGACCTGTGGGAGCTTCTCCAGTACCATGTAACCACATACTTCGACAACGAGCTCACGGGAATACCGCAGGCAAGGCACAGGAGCGGGAGGCCTCTCAAAGGCATGATACAAAGGATGAAAGGCAAGGAAGGCAGGATAAGGGGCAACCTTCTCGGCAAGAGGGTGAACTTCTCTGCCAGGACTGTCATATCCCCCGACCCGAGGATATCGATAAACGAGGTCGGCGTTCCTGATATTGTCGCAAAGGAACTCACGATAGAGGTTCCTGTCACGAAGCTCAGCATGAACGAGGTCAAGGAAGCCATAAAAAGGGACAGGGCTAACTACGCGAAGAGACCTGACGGCAGGAGAATAAAGATTTCGTCTGAAAACAAGGAAGAGATACTCGAAAACATAGCAGAAGGGTGGGTGATTGACAGGCAGCTCAAGGACGGTGACATGGTGCTTTTCAACAGGCAGCCGTCTCTTCACAGACCGTCAATAATGGCTCATAAGGTAAGGGTCATGCCCCACAAGACCTTCAGGATATCGCCTCAGGTGTGCCCGCCGTACAACGCAGACTTCGACGGCGATGAGATGAACCTTCATGCCCTCCAGACAGAGGAAGCCAGAGTTGAGGCTGCTGAGCTGATAAATGTAAAGAACAATCTCATATCGCCGAGATTCGGCGGTCCGCTGATAGGGCTTGACCTCGACCAGATATCCGGTGTTTACCTTCTTACGCGCTCGAAAAAGAAGTTCAACAGGAAAGAAACGAGTGCCATTCTGAGCAAAGCGGGTATAAAGATTGACCTGCCCGACGGCGTGGCCGAGTTCACAGGAAAGGAGATATTCAGCCTGCTCCTGCCAAAGGAACTCAACATGGAGTTCAAGTCCACATCCTGCAGGCAGTGCGACAGCTGCATAAAAGAGAAATGCGAATACGACTCATGGGTGAAGATAAAGAACGGAAAGCTGCTCACAGGTACAATAGACGCGGCAGCTGTTGGCGCATTCAAGGGCAAGATAATAAGCAGGATGCACGGCCTTGTCGATACAGACACCATCAGGAAATTCATAGACAATGCAGGAAGGCTGGGAGTCGCCTTCATGGGGCAGCGCGGATTCTCAATAGGCATATCAGACCTTGACCTCAAGGACGACATAATGGAGCAGATAGGCAAAAGGATAGTGAAGGCCGAAAAGGAATCGAACGCGCTTATTGAGAAGTACAACAACAAGGAGCTCGAGATTCTGCCCGGCATGACGGCATCGGAATCGCTTGAGACCCGCATACTCAACGTGCTCGCTGAAGGGCTGAACTCAACATCCGAGATAGTGAAGGAGCACGTCAAGGACAGCGACTTCATAGTCATGGTAAACTCAGGTTCAAAGGGCTCGCTTGTAAACCTCACACAGATGGCAGCGTGCGTCGGGCAGGAAGCCATACTTGGACAGAGGATAAAGAGAGGCTACTACAACAGAACGCTGCCGCACTTCAGGCAGGGTGACCTTTCAGCAGCAGGACACGGGTTCGTCAGAAAGGGGTTCAAGCAGGAACTCAGCCCGACAGAGCTGTTCTGGAACATAATGAACGGCCGTGAGGGACTCATGGACAAGTCACTGAGGACAAGGAAAAGCGGTTACATGCAGAGAAGGCTTGTCAACGCGCTTCAGGACCTTCGCGTGACCCCGAGCCTCGCTGTCAAGAACTCGAACGGTCACATAATACAGTTCGTTGCGGGTGAGGACGGTGTGGACCCGTCAAAGTCCGAATGGGGGGATGTGCATGAATGAACAGATAAGCAAGACAAAACACCTCTACAGTCCGGAAGAGGCCATAGGCGTCATAGCGGCGCAGTCGCTGTCAGAGCCGGCAACGCAGATGACGATGCGTACATACCACTTCGCAGGCACTGCAGGCATACAGGTCACGCTGGGACTTCCGAGGATAATAGAAATATTTGATGCCAGGAAGGAGCTTGCAACGCCGACAATGGAGGTTTACCTCACAAAGGATTATCAGAGTGCCGGGAAGGCGAAAAAGGTTGCCGAAAACATAAAGCAGGTCAAGCTCAGGGACCTCGTTGTTTCGGATGTCATAGACCTCACGAATCTTGAGATAATAGCCAAGCTCGATTCCAAGATGATGAAAGATCTTGAACTGGACATTGAGAAAGTCAAGAAGGCCATAAAGCTCAAGAAAGTCAAAGTCGAAGGCGAGGGAAGCGAGCTGAGGGTGGCGAGCACCACCATTGACGTGAAAAACCTGCACAAGCTGAAGTACAAGCTCATGGAGCTTCACATAAAGGGCATAAAGGGTGTCTCGCAGGTCATCGTCAACAAGGACCGTGGAGAGTGGGTCATAAACACGCTCGGCTCGAACCTCAAGAAGGTGCTGAAAATAGAGGGTGTGGACCCATACAGAACGAAATGCAACAACATGTTTGAGATGCTGGATGTATTCGGAGTGGAAGCTGCAAGGAACACCATCATAGAGCAGGCGAAATACACGCTGGATGAGCAGGGCCTCAACGTGGACATAAGATACATAATGCTTCTCGCGGACCTCATGACGTTCACCGGAGAGATAAAGGCCATAGGCCGTTACGGAATAGCCGGTGAGAAGAAGTCCATACTCGCAAGGGCGGCCTTCGAGGAGACAAAGAAGCACCTCATTTCAGCTTCAATAAGAAACGACAGGGACGAGCTTTCTGGCATAGTGGAGAACATAATGATGAACCAGGTCATACCGGCAGGTACAGGCTCATTCGACCTTGTTGGGCACATACCGAAGGAGCCAATGGCTGCAGCGAAACCTGAAACCAGCAAGCCGAAAAAATCCGCGGAGAAAGAATCCAAGAAGGTGGCGAAGCCCAAAGCCGTGAAAGCTGAGAAAAAGGTTCCTGCGAAGAAGGCAGCAAAAGCTAAGAAAACCGCTCCCAAAAAGACGAAGAAGTGATTATTTCCTGAACGCCAGCAGAGTCTCCTTTATGACTTCCGCGGCGAGGAGCGATGTCATGCCGGCTTCATCATGGGGCGGGCATGTCTCCACGACATCAAAACCGACAACCTCCAATGTGCCAGAAAGCTTTTTTATCAGTTCCGCGTATTCCGTGAATGACAGGCCGCCGGGCGCGGGCGTCGAGACGCCGGGCGCAATCGCCGGGTCGAAGACGTCCATGTCAACGGTCAGGTAGACCGGCCCCTTTATACTGTATTTGAGCAGGTTTTCAGGAGTTTTTATGAAAGTGTTCTTCTTTGCGTATTCCCTCTCATCAGGGTCGTAGGAGCGCGCCCCGGTCTGTATTACCCTTCCCTTTCCGAGAATCTCGGAAATCCTGCGCATGACCGTGACGTGTGAATATTTGTTCCCAAGATACTCGTCCTTGAGGTCAAGGTGGGCATCGAACTGCAGCACATGCAGCTTTGGATGCTCCTTCAGCAGCGCCTTCACTACGGGCAGTGTGATTATGTGCTCCCCGCCCACTACGACGGGGAACTTCTGCCCGATGTCCTTTATTGTCGCTTCCAGCCGCTCCAGCGTCCTGTCCGTGTCTCCTGGAACAGTTATGAGGTTGCCGTAATCAAGCATCTTCAGGTCGGCAAGGTCCTTCTTTGAGTACCTGCTGTATGTCTCGAGGTTGTAGGACATCTTCCTTATCTCGTTTGGAGCTTCCCTGCTGCCGGTCCTGCCGGTACTGGTTCCGTCAAAGGGGACGCCGAGAAAGACCACCTCGGCAGAGCTCAAACCGTAGTTGTTCCCCCAGAATTCCAGCGGATTCTCGACGTAAAGCTCGTCCATACTACTAAGAGCGCCGGCGGATTTAAAAAAAGCCATTCAAGGCAAATATTTATAAGTATGCCTACAACTATTAGTTAATCTGTTAACGGTGGGTATATGCCTGAATATGAAATCGAAATACCGGAGGGGGTCGAGGTTTCCTCAGACGGGCCTGTGTTCAAATTCGCCGGCCCCAAGGGAGAGCTCAGCCGGGAATTCATGCATCCCAGGATAAAGATTGAGAAGAAGGGCGGGAAACTCGTGATAAAGTCCGAAGACGAGCGCAAGAACGTCAAGGCCGTGATGGGAACGTGGAGGGCCCACATGAACAACATGGTTACAGGCGTGACAAAGGGGTGGACCGCATCGCTTAAGCTCGTCTACGCCCATTTTCCGGTAAAGCTTGAGCAGAAGGACGGGAAGCTCGTAATCAAGAACTTCATCGGCTCGAGGTCTGACAGGCAGGCTGAGGTGCTCGAAGGTGTCGAAATGAAGATTAACGGCGATGTAATCACGCTTTCGGGCATTGACAAGGAAAAGGTCGGGCAGAGCGCCGCCAACATAGAGCACGCAACGCATGTGAAAGGATACGACAGAAGGGTGTTCCAGGACGGCATATACCTTACCAAAAAAACATCACCGGCGGAGGATGGACAAAATGACTGAAGGCATAATATCAAGGCTTCTTAAGCTCAGGAAAAAGAAAAAAGCGAAGAAGCCGAGCTTCAGAAGGCAGGAAGGCAACAAATACAAGAGGCTCAAAGAGACATGGAGAAGGCCGAGGGGCAGGCACTCGAAGCTCAGAAAGGGCAAAAAATCCAGGGGCAAGAAGCCGTCAGCCGGCTACAGTTCTCCCAAAGCCGTGAGGGGACTCACGTCGAGAGGCCTCGAGCTTGTTTATGTTTCAAATGTGAACGACCTCAAAGCGGTGGATCCGAAAAGGCAGGAGGCCGTGATAAGGTCAGCTGTGGGCAGAAAAAAGAGGCTTGAGATAGCAAAAGAGGCAGAAAACCTTGGCATAACCGTGCAGAATGCCTACAGGGTAAAGGTTCGGGGTGCTTAGCATGCTGTTCAGCGGACGGTGCCACGTATGCGGAACGCAGGGAAAGCTGTGGAACAAGAAGCCGGAGATATGGCAGTGCCCGAACTGCAAAAGCGTTTTCTCGAAATTCGGCCTGGTAGTGGAAACAGATGCCGAACAGGAAGACTTCTGGAGCTAAACAGCAGAAACCGGAACCCTGTGCACATCCTTTACGGCCCTTCCAGACGGGTCGGCAAATCCTTTGAAATTCTCGCTCCACTTATAGGCAGTGGACGTTGAGCACGCTATTGTAGGTCCTGTCGGAACAGTTGTGGCTGCGTCCGGAGACGTGAAAATGCTGTCAAAGATGGACCTGTAAAGGTATTCCTCTTTCGACAGCGGGGTCCGCACAGGGAAGCGCTCCTTTGCAGAGGCCATCATAGCGTCTGTCACCTTGCTTCCGGCATAATGCTTAAGATAGTCTATCCACCCATATCCGACGCCGTCTGAAAACTGCTCCTTCTGCCTGTACAGTATTTCATCCGGGATGTAGCCCCTGAATGCCTTTCTCAGTATCTCCTTTTCAATTCTACCGCTTCCGCACATCTTCTGGGCGGGATCCATGGACATCGCGACATCGAGGAAGAACCTGTCAAGGAAAGGCACACGGGCCTCGACACCCCATGCCGCCATGGCCTTGTTTGCCCTGAGGCAGTCGTATTTGCTTAGCAGCGAAAGCTTCCTGACGGTTTCCCTGTGGAACTCCTCCCTGCCAGGCGCCATGTGAAAGTACAAATACCCTCCAAAGACTTCGTCCGCCCCCTCGCCTGAGAGTATCATCTTTATGCCCATGGACCTTATTTTCCTTGCCATGAGGTACATTGGCGTTCCGGCGCGGATTGTAGTGACATCAAATGTTTCCAGATGATATATGACATCCCTTATGGCATCAAATCCCTCCTGAATCGTAAATGTTATCTCATGGTGCACTGTGCCGAGATAGTCTGCGACCCTGCGGGCATACTTAAGGTCCGGCGACCCTTTCAGTCCCACGGAAAAGGAATGAAGGCGGGGCCACCACGCCTCTTCGGTGTCTCCTGATTCAACGCGTTTTTTCCTGTATTTGGATGCTATGGCCGCTATTATCGACGAGTCAAGCCCTCCTGAAATGAGAACGCCGTAAGGCACGTCGGACATCATCTGGGATTTGACGGCATCTTCCAGTGCCTTCCTCAGCTCGGCAGCGCTGACCCTCCTGCCCGGAACAGTCCGAATCCATGCAGGCCTGTACCACTTCTGCGGTCTTGTCATGCCTCTTTTCAGGTAATGCCCGGGAGGGAACTCCTTTATGCGCGGGCAGAAGCTGTCAAGAGCTTTCATCTCGCTGGCTATGTACAGAGTCCCCTTCTCATCCCATCCCATGTAAAGTGGGACTATGCCTATGTGGTCCCTTGCGATGAAATAATCCCCTGAGTTGCTGTCGTATATGACAAAGGCGAATATGCCGTCAAGCTTGCCGAGGAACGCATGTCCGTATTCATCGTAAAGGTATAGCAGGACTTCACAGTCCGACCGCGTCTGCCAGTCGTGCTTCTTCTTCAGCATTTTCCTGAGGTGTGTGTGGTTGTATATCTCCCCGTTTGCGACAAGCACGCGCCCGGTTTTCCTGTCATGAAGCGGCTGGGAACCTGTCTCCACGTCAACGATGGAAAGCCGCTCGTGGGCGAGTATGCACCTGTCGTCGGCGTATATGCCGCTCCAGTCAGGACCCCGGTGGCGCACCTTTGATGCCATTTCGAGAGCGACAGCCCTGCGCGAAGAAATTCCGCCATCCCTGTCTGAGCAAATGCCAACTATTCCGCACATTATAATCACTGGTTTTGTTTAGTGGCTTGCTTTTATTAAAAATAATCCCTAATTTAAGGTAAAATATACAAAAAATAGTTAATTATTTTAATCTATTGGAACAAATGTTCCATATGGATAAGAAAGATGAAAAGATTATAGAAATGCTCAAAAAAGACAGCTCCCTGTCAACAAGAAGAATAGCAGCCAAGACGGGAATGCCAGTAACAACAGTCCATAACAGGATAAAGAAGCTGAAAGCGGACGGCATAATAAAAGCGTACACAGTCCTGCTTGACCACAAGAAGACGGGAAAGGCGTTCGCAGCGGTTATCCACGTCTCGTGCGACTACAAGGCGCTTATGAGGGAGAAAAAAGACCAGCACATGATCGCAGACGAGATAAAGGCGCTCAGCGAGGTGGAGCATGTGGACATAGTGACAGGCCCCACTGACATAATCGTAAAAGTCCGGACGCGCGACGTGGAGGCATTTGACAGCTTCCTGTTCACAAAGCTGCAGAAAATCCCGGGCATCAGCGAAACAACTACATTCGTTGTGATAAGCGAGAGGTAGGCATGGACAAAAGGGCGATTGTCTACAGAGTTCTGAAAAAAGTCCCAAAAGACAAAGTTACCACTTACAAAGAGCTTGCAAAAGCTGCAGGAACGCATCCCCGCGCCGTGGCCGTTTTCATGAAGACGAACAGGGAGCCTGAACGCATACCATGCTTCCGCGTCATACGCTCTGACGGACGCATCGGCGGCTATTCCGGTCCCGGAGGTGTTGAGGAAAAGATACGGCTTCTCAGAAAGCACGGGATAGATGTCAGGAACGGGCGCATCGCCGGGAAATACATCCACCGCTTTTAGAGCCTGGTGGTCACAATGGGCTCGTCGGCCACTATTATAGTGTCCTCTGACTGCGCTATCTTCCTGCCGCCCATGTCCTTGAGCAGCGGATAGCTCTTCAGAGCGCCGACCCTTTCGAGCTCCATCAGCGCCATCTTAATCCGGAAAGGCGAAATGTGCTTAGCGAGCCAGCGCTTTGCGAACGGGAAGCCGCCGTAGTCTTTTTCAGCGAGCTCCATGATTTTTCTGGCTTCCATGGAGCGGACGGGCTTTCGCTGGGCGAACTGGTAGATTTCCACGGGGTCAGATTCGTCCACGCGGGCGGCGCTCTCGCAGACAAAAGGCTCAAGCGCTATGACATCACCCTCGCTGAGCACGCGGTCGTTCTCATTGGGCACGTTGGGTATGGAAAACCTGCCGTGGAAAAGCCACCTCTCTATGCCGTGTCCTGTCAGGTTCACGACCGGGCCGAATCCCGAGCTTTCGATGCTTTCGTAGATGGCCGCGCTTATCTCTGAAATCCTGACTCCGGGCTTTATGACGGATATGCCCGCATCAAGAGCCTCCCTTGATGCCTTCACAATCGGGCTCTTCTCCGAGCAGTATGTGAACGCCATGTCAGAAAGGTAGCCGTCTATGTGGGCGCCTATGTCTATCTTCACGAGGTCCCCCCTGCCGACAGTCTTTTCATCGCCTATCTGCGGCGTGTAATGAGCAGCGGACTCGTTGATGCTTATGTTGACAGGAAAGGCTGGCTTCGCGCCCGCTTTGATTATTGCGCTTTCTATTTTCTCAGCTATGTCCAGAAGCTTCGTGCCGGGCTTTATGGTTTCAAGCATGTCCCTGCGCAGTTTTGATGCTATTTCACCGGCTTTCCTGTACTTATCAAGTTCCTCATCAGAGAGCATACATATTTATCAGACTGCTGATTAAAATCTGTTACTCAAGGAACTCGGCTGTGTCTATTATGCCGTCGCCGTCCATGTCGTATCCCTTGACGACCCGAGACTTGACCGACTGGCCGAATTTGTTTCCCTTGAGGAACTCCTCGAACTTGGTGACGACAGCCAGAACAGCGGCTCTCGTGCCTGCAAAGCGCTTGCCTGCGAGCAGCAGAATCATCTTTCCCGGGTTTTCCGGGTTTTCTATTATGCTCACTATACCTGTTTCGTCTGTTGTGTAGGTCTTCTTGGAAAGCGTTGATATGATGTTCTTCTCATGCTCCATGTCTATGTAGATGGGGAACTGCTTGTTGTGCTTCATTGTTATCATATTGGCTGTCGGGCCTCCGATGAGAACCATGTTGCCTTTGAGTGTGTCTTCCCTGACCTCTGTGTCCAGCTTGTAGTTGGGCGGGTTTTCACCCGTCGTGTAGGCGCCAAGGAAAAACGCGAGATCTATGGCGCACGAAGCGTCGCTCGCCCTCGCCTTGTACGGGCCGTGGGGGTCGGGGGAGCCGACAATGACAGTGGCGTTCATGACACCGTTCTCTATGAACGGCCGGAGAAGCATGGATTTCTGCGGCGATTTTATGTTGAGCTTCCTGAATTTCACGCTGTCAGAGAGTATGCCGAAGGCCTCGCCCGATGACTGGTAAAATCTTGCCAGGGTTCCGTGCCTCTGCTCTGTCTTCAGCTCCTCGATAAGCCCGCTCTCCCTCAGTTTTTTTACATAGTAATAGACTTTCTGTTCATGGACGCCGAGTTCCTTGGCGATGTCTATGGGACACCGGGGCTCGGAAAGCATAGCAAAAATCTTCCACCCGAGTTTTGATGTCAGCACCTTCAGTTTTGAGGGTTCCCTGAACAGGACAAGCGGCGCTATCTCACTCTTACTGTCGGTTCTCAGTATGAAGTAATGCTGCATGGAATCACTATGAATTTTATTTTAATATTTGAGTTTTTTTAGTAATAGTCTTTATAAAGGTTTTCCCAAATCCCGCCGCAAAACCAGCACCAATTAAGACATTTTTCTCAGTAAATGCTTTAAATAGGTTTGTTCAATTTCCTATTTATCCTGTGATGTTATGTGCGGAATAGTTGCTTATATGGGCTCCAGGCAGGCAGCGCCGCTGCTGCTGAATGGCTTGCGAAGGCTCGAATACCGCGGATACGATTCAGCGGGCATGGCTGTGCTGAACGGCGGCATAGACATAAGGAAGGACAGGGGCCGGATAGACGATGTGAACAGGGAGCATGATTTTTCATCACTTAAAGGCACACTTGGCATAGCCCACACGCGGTGGGCCACACACGGAGAACCCAGTATGAAGAACGCCCACCCGCACACCGGGTGCAACGGCGACATAGCTCTCGTCCACAACGGCATAATAGAGAACTACAAGACACTGAGGGAACTCCTCGAGAGCGAGGGGCACGTATTCTCGACTGACACCGACACGGAAGTGCTTACCCATCTCATAGAGAAGTTCTACAAGGGAGACTTTCTGGGCTCAGTCAGAAAGGCGCTCATGCAGATCAGGGGAACTTACGGCATAGCGGTGATACATAAGGGGTGTAATGAGGTAGTGGTTGCCAGAAACGGCTCACCACTTGTAATAGGTGTGAAAAGGGGTGAGGCATTTGCCGCTTCCGACGCCTCGGCCATACTGGAGCACACAAAGAAGATGATATACCTTGACGACGGAGAGGTAGCCACGCTGAAACCCGGTGGCGTTGTCACTGTCAGGAACCTTTTCGACAAGATTCTCGAAAAGAACATAGAGGAGATAGGATGGAATCTCGACCAGATAGAGAAGGGCGGCTTCAGACATTTCATGCTCAAGGAGATATTCGAACAGCCCGAGTCCATAAGGAACGTGATGAGGGGAAGGCTGGGAAAGGGCATAAAACTCAGCATAAACGGGGAGCTGGGTGACCGGAAGAGGGTCATAATAGTGGCATGCGGATCATCATGGCACTCTGCACTCATAGGGCGCTACCTGATAGAATCGCTGTCAGGCGTCCCCGCTGAAGTTGACTATGCCTCTGAGTTCAGGTACAGGGAGCCGCTCGTCGGCAAAGATGATCTTGTAATAGCCATCTCACAGTCAGGGGAGACCGCCGACACGCTCGCGGCCCTTAAGGAGGCGAAGAGGAGGGGAGCTAAGACGCTGGGAGTGGTTAACGTCGTCGGCTCTACCATAGCGAGGGAGGCGGACATGGGCGTCTACATTCATGCCGGTCCGGAGATAGGCGTGGCGTCCACGAAGGCGTACACCAACCAGATAATCGCGCTTCTGCTGATAGCGCTTGACCTTGCGCAGAAGCATGGAAAGAAGATAAACCAAAGGCTTTTAAGTGATATGAGGAAGCTGCCGGCAACACTGGAACACGTTCTTAAGGAAGACAAAAAGATAAAAGCCATAGCTGACAGGGTGGCAGAGCATGGAAACTTCCTGTATCTCGGCAGGGGCATAAACTACCCGACAGCGCTCGAGGGGGCGCTCAAGCTCAAGGAGATATCCTACATACACGCAGAGGGTTATCCGGCTGCAGAGATGAAGCACGGGCCGATAGCTCTGATAGACGAGAACATGCCCGTCGTGTTCATAGCGAACAAAGGAAAGGGCTATGATAAAATTGTTTCGAACATGGAGGAAGTGAAAGCGAGACGCGGAAAGATAATAGCAATAGCCACAGAGGGGGACAATTCCATAAAAAGCCTTTCCGATTGGGTGATACGCGTGCCCAGAACCGCTGACGAGCTCTCGCCTGTGGTCAATATAATTCCGCTCCAGCTGCTGGCATACTACATAGCAGACATAAAGGGTCTTGATGTGGACAAACCCAGGAATCTGGCAAAGTCTGTCACAGTGGAGTGAGTATGTTAAAAAATGAGGTGATTAAATGACAGTGAAGGTAGCGATAAACGGATACGGAACAGTAGGCAAGCGGGTGGCAGACGCAGTTGCTGCGCAGAAGGACATGGAAGTCATAGGAGTTGTCAAGACAAAGCCGACCTTTGAGGCTTACGGAGCAGTTGACAAGGGATTCAGGCTGTTCGCGAACAACAGGGAGAACATGAAGACATTTGAGGAAGCCGGACTTAAAGTCGAGGGAACAAGCCGCGAGCTCATCGAGGAAGCGGACATAATAGTCGACGGCTCACCCGACGGGATAGGCATAGAGAACAAGGAAGAGCTTTACATACCGCTCAAGAAGAAGGCCATATTCCAGGGCGGGGAGAAAGCCGGCACAGCGGATGTGTCGTTCAATTCCGCGGCAAACTATGAGAAGGCAGCAGGAAAGCAGTTCGTCAGGGTAGTCTCGTGCAACACCACAGGCCTCTGCAGGACGCTGGCGCCCATAGACAGGGCATACGACATAAAGAAGGTCAGCGCTGTGATGATACGCCGCGGACCTGACCCGCCCAACATAAAGAAGGGGCCGGTCAATGCCATAGTGCCTGACCCTGTTACCGTTCCGTCACACCACGGGCCGGACGTGAACACCGTGCTTCCTGACCTTAAAATAACGACAGTAGCCCTGAAGGTGCCCACGACGCTCATGCACATGCACAGCATAAACGCCAGCATGGTCAACGGGACGAAAACAGATGAAGTGATAGACCTGCTTGACAAGACACCAAGGGTCGTCCTTGTGAGGGCTTCTGAAGGCATAAAATCCACGGCTCATATAATGGAATGGGCCAAGGAGCTCGGCAGGCCGAGGTCTGACCTGAACGAGATAGCAGTCTGGGAGGAAAGCATAAATGCAAAAAAAGGTGAATTGGTTTACATGCAGGCAGTGCATCAGGAAAGCGACATCGTGCCGGAGAACGTGGATGCCATAAGGGCCGTGCTCGGCATGGAAAGCGATCCGCTGACCAGCATAAAGAAAACGGATATGGCCATGAGGCTGAAACCATGGTGGAAACACAGTTAGGTTGGTTGTGATGCAAGCTGTCATACTGGCTGCGGGCAAGGGGGAGAGAATGAGGCCTCTCACCGACAGCATGCCAAAGGTAATGCTGCCTGTGGCCAACAAACCCATCCTCCAGCACTCGCTGGAAGCGCTCCGCGGGCTGGTGAATGAGGTAATTCTTATCGTAGGCTACAGGCACGAGGATATCAGGTCATACTTCGGAACAGATTTCATGGGCATGGATATAACCTATGTCATGCAGGACAAGCAGCTGGGAACCGGGCACGCGCTGCTGCAGGCCAAGCCCTTCGTAAAAGGAAAGTTCCTCTTCATGATGGGCGACAACCTCTACGAAAGAAATGACATACAGGAATGCCTGAGGCACGACTACAGCATCCTGACCAGAAAGGTGGACAATCCGAGAATATTCGGCATCTGTGAAGCCAGGAACAGCCTTCTTGTTGGGATAGAGGAGAAGCCGGAGCATCCGAAGTCCGACCTCGCCAATGCTGCGCTCTATGTCCTTGACCGCAGGATATTTGAGCAGGGAATGAAGAAAAGCAGGAGGGGAGAATACGAGGTTGTGGATGCTGTCAACAGCCTTGCGCAGGAGACCGACATTCATGTTGTGGAGAGCGAAATGTGCGAATTCCTCACATACCCATGGGACCTGCTCCGTGTCAATGAATACCTGCTGAAAAAGGGCGCCGGGAGCATAGACAAGTCTGCGAAGATAAGCAAAGACGCAAGGATAGAGCAGCCTGCCATAATAGGAAAGAACGCGGAAATAAGGAACGCGGTGATAAGGCCTTACACAGCCATCGGCGACAATGCCGTGATAGGCAACTTCGTTGAAATCAAGAACAGCATCATCATGGATGGTACGAAGATACCGCATCTGTCTTACTTGGGCGACTCGGTAATAGGCCGCAACTGCAACTTCGGTGCAGGCACAAAGGTTGCAAATCTCCGGTTCGACGACGCCACCGTGAAGGTGAAGATAAAGGGGAAGAAAGTGGATTCCGGAAGGCGGAAGCTCGGGTGCATAATGGGCGACAACGTAAAAACAGGCATCAATGCGTCCATAATGCCGGGAGATGTCATAAAAACCGGAAGCTTTGTTGAGGCAGGCAAAACCCACAAGCAGATTTAAGGGCGAAGCACCAATATTCTATTATGGCAGACCCTGTTTCATCACTTTCAGGCATACTGGAGATGTCGCTCGCAAATCCGATGGGGCTTTTGCTGGGGATTGTTCTTTCCACTGTAATAGGAGGAGCGGTTATACTCGTAATAATAGAAATACTGGCAAAGAAGTTCTCCGAAAGCGTGAAGCCGCTCAATGCCTTTATTCTGGCATTCGTGGTTTCGCTCATAAACCTTTTTGGAGTTGTTTCGCTGCTCGGCGGACTTCTGTCAATGCTGCCTTTGGGCGGGCTGCTTACCATGCTCCTGCCAATACTTGTGTGGATAGTCCTCGTGAAGCTCTTCTTCAGGGAGATGGAACTCGTGCATGTGCTGATAATAAGCGTGTTATGCTACCTTGTCAGCATATACCTGGTTCCTCTGCTTGTCGGGATGGCGGGCGGGCTGCTGCCTGTATGAGGCCTCGAGATAGGCGGCATGCGCTCCCTTTATCTGGACAGTGACATCAGTGCCGAGAATATCCCTGTCAGAATTTATAACCACTGCCCTGTATGAACGGTTCCTGCCCGTGTACTGGTTCATGGCTTTTCCGCGCTCGGTAACGAGAACACTGCCTTTCCAGCCGAGCCATTTTTTCGCGGACAGCGTCCTCAGCTTCCTGACGGCTTCCGCCATTTCCGCGGATCTTCTCTTGACTGTTTTCGGATCCAGCTGCGGCATACGCGCGGCTTCCGTGCCCCTCCTGACGCCGAATTTGGAGACATTGACGATGTCTGGTTTTGTCTTTTCGAGAAGCTCCATTGTCTTCTGAAAGTCCTCATCGGTTTCTCCGGGAAATCCCACAATGACGTCGGTGGCTATGGTAATGGAGGGTATCGCTTTCCTGAATTTATCCACTATGTGTTCGAACTGCGATGCAGTGTATTTCCTGCGCATGGCTTTGAGCACCCTGTCAGAGCCGGACTGCACAGGCAGGTGCAGGAACCTGTAGACTTTCCTGCTGCTGAAGGCCTCTATGAGCCTGTCAATCATGGGACCTGCGTGGTTTGGATTCATCATGCCTATCCTCACCATGAAATCACCATCAAGGGAGCATATCCTGTCAATGAGGTCCGGCAGCTTTATTCCGTCATAAGCATAAGAGCCATTGTCCTGTGATGTCAGCCATATCTCCCTGCAGCCATCGTCCAGCGCTGTTTTCACATCCTTTACTATGTCATCCGGCGGGAAGCAGCGAAGCCGGCCTTTTGCAAGGCGCACGGCGCAGTAGGCGCAGACCCCGTTGCATCCCTCTGATATCTCTGTTATGCCTATGAGCCTGTTTGTCCTGCTCTTGGGCGTATTCAGCTTGTTCTCTTCGGACGGCCCTACGAAGACCGCCCTTCCTTCAATCGCCTCCGCTATGCGCGTGACGTGGTGCGTGCTGACTATGCTCGCAGCCGGGGCTATCTTCTCTATGTCGCTGAGCGCGACCTCCGGCATGCATCCCGCAACAACGAGCCTTTTTCCGGCATGCTCCCTTGATATGTTCCTTATTCTGTCCTTTATCTTCTGTTCCGTGGGCGCCTTGACGAAGCAGGTGTTGACTATGACAGCGTCGGCCTCGCTGACTGCGCTTACCGGGATATGCCCTCCAGCGGCCAGCAGTCCTGACATTGTCTCCGACTCGGCCCTGTTTGCAGAGCATCCGTATGTTTCTATGTAGAATTTCATGCTAATGATAAAAGCGTCTGGTTTTTAAAGGATTGTGCCCAAATAAGAGCCACCGAAACCTTTATAAACCATTAAATTAACTACTTGATAGTGATAATATGAAAGAATTGAAGTATACAGCACGCGTAACAGGTCTGGGTTCAGGCCCCGTTCCGGATGCCTTCGACACCAGAGCTTACAATATAGTGGATTTGCACATACCAAGCACAGAAGGGCCTGCCAGAGACATAAGAACATACATAAAGGGGCAACCGCCTGCAGAAGGAGAACTCGTCGATGTAACTGTTGTCGAGTCTCTGGGTTTTATTGACCAGGTAAAATCCATCGAAACAAAAACCGGCAGGTATCCTGTAATCAGCCATGACATATAATTAATCCAGAACCCTGAACTCCACGCAGACCTTCCAGATTCTTGGACCGTAAGGAAGCACCTTTCGCTTGTCCAGAATCTCGACCTTTTTATGGGCCTTTTCGGCTGCTTTTTCAATATATTCAACAGCCTTTCCGTAGAGGTCGTCTTCCCTGTCGTAATGGTAGAAATGCACAATGCCGCCCTTTTTAGCCACTTCAAAGACCGTGTCGAGGAACTCGTGGGCGCCTTTCGGGAGCGGCATGGTTATCCTGTCGAATTTTATGCCAATACGGGGGCACACCTCTTTGACATTGCCCAGAACAGGCACCACCTTTGTCTGCATCCTGTTCAGGCGCACGTTTTCCAGTGCGAATTTATGCGCTTCAGGATTGAGTTCCACGCCGTATGCCTTGTGCAGCCCGGGCTGAAGCTTCGCATATACTACAGGCGACGGGCACACGCCGCTGAACATGACAAGGACGTCCTCTCCGGGTTTTATCATCTTCGCTATGCGCACCCTCTCCGTGGATTCCCTCGGCGAAAAATACGCCTTAACGACATCAACCCTGAACCTGCACCCGTTCTCCCTGTGCTCCGTGAGCGTGCTTCCGCCTGCTATTACCTCAAGGCTGTTCAGCCTGTAGTCGCCTGAACGCTCCCCGTACTTGTCGCAGACTGTCTTAACGTGCCTGTTGACCTTCATTAGCGCTTCGGCTATGAGTTTCCTTTTTTTCTTCAGCTCAAACGGTATCTCTATGATGGCAACGTCGCCTATGACGTCGAAAGCCCTGGGAACGCGCTTCAGTTCGTCTTCTGTGAGCTTTCCCCTCAGAACGTCTTTCATATTCATGGCTTCACCCTGTCAAGCGTCCTGTTCAGAATGGCGTCCGCAATGCTCACATGTCTGTCTTCGCGCTTCACGTGCCTGTACGTTACAGACCTGAAATGCCCCTCTTCGGCCTTGACAAGTTCGTAGAGCTCCCTGAGATGCGGCTTCTTAACCTTGTATTTGCCGGACAGCTGCATGGCCGCGAGCTGGCTGTCCATGGTGCATATCACATCGCCTGTGCTGTATTTTGATGCGAGCCTGAGCGCCTTTAGGACAGCCCTGTACTCAGCAACATTGTTGGTGTTTTCGCCTATGTATTCGCTGTGGCTCTTCAGCAGCCTGCCTTTCCCGTCGTATATCAGCAGCGCAAATGCCGCGGGTCCGGGGTTGCCCCTCGAGCCGCCGTCAGTGTATATGTTCAGGTCTGGCATATCATCATCTAATTTAATTTAAAGCAGGCTTATTTTAAAGCATGAAAATTGCATACGTGGCGGCGGCTGTCGCGCTATTGCTAGTTATCGGGGGGTTTGCGGTTTCATTCCAGCCCCAGAAGCCTTTCGTGAAGGCCTTCTACGATTCAGCGCCAAGGGACAATGGCACAATAGATGCGGAAAAGCTCATCCGAACACTTTCCGACGGAAACGCCAACACATACAACTTCCTGATGAGGAGACCGTCTGATTTCGAATCCCTCAAAGAGCTGCTTCCACTCGCTGCTGCCAAAGACATAGACATCTGGGTAACGCTCATACCGCCATCCGAGCTGAGCCCGGAGCAGAGGAACGACCCTGCATACACGGACTACAATGCATGGGCAGAAAAGCTGGCGAAGCTTTCGCTTGAGCATGAAAACCTGAAGGCATGGAGCATAGACAACGTCGTGATTGACAGCACGTTCTTCACACCGCAGTACCTCGGGTCCATGCTCGGAAAGGCGAGGGATATAAGCCCGAAGCTCATGTTCATACCGGTCGTCTATTACCAGAACGTGATTTCAGACGGCTTTGCCGAGCAGGCAAAATATTTCGACGGGGTGCAGTTTTACTACATGCACTTCCCCGGCGGGCCGCCAGCGGAGTCTGATATACTGATGACCCAGCTGCAGGAGCTGAGAAAGAGATTCGGCGGCATAGTCGTGCTTGGCTTATACGCGACTCCGTGGTCTCAGGAGTTCCCGACAAGCGCTGACTATGTGCAGCAGCTTATAAACCTTGCCAGGCAACATACAGACGGTGTGATGATTTACACACTGAATCCGGGAGCGGAAAAATTCGAGGTCATAAGGCAGGAATTCGCATGATTGAGATAAGGTTTGACCCCAAAAAGGGCATATGGGCAGAGAATGAGGACGCAGACAGGCTGAGGAACAACTCCTTCGGAAGACAGGAAAAGGACAAGCTGTGGCTCATGCCGGAAGAGGCGCTCTACATTCTCGACCTGATGAACGGCAGGGCTGTGCGTGGCAAAAAGCAGGCGGGATTTGAAGACATCGTGTCCGCTTATGCAGCGAAAGACCCGAGGATACTGCTAAAATACAATGCCTACAGGGACTGGCGCGACCGCGGCCTTATAGTCAAAAGGGTTGATGACGGGATTAAGGGCAGCAGCAACAGAGCCGGGCATGTGAAGAAATATCCGTCAAAGGACATGAAGGTGGCAAAAGGCAGGGGGAAAATCCTTTGGGACGATGACTCGGCCATGGGCATCTACACAGCCGCCGACGCCAGGACGCTGTATTCGGATTGGTGGCTCGGCCAGATAGGCGTTTACAAGCAGGATAGGGGCAGCGTCCTCAAGCTCAATTTCTTCGAGGTCGTGCTGCTGTCTAAACATTTCGGCTTTAAGGTGAGGAATGCCAGGACGGGAAAGAGCATCACCGCGAAAAGGATAATGGATGAGATATCCAAGCGCAGGGAATTTGCCCGTTCAATGTACCAGGCCTACGAGGACTGGAGGATGCGCGGCTACATAGTCAAGACCGGCTTTAAGTTCGGCACCCACTTCAGGATTTACTTTCCAGAGGCATCGCCTCTCAGGGAAACGTCCAACGGAAAATGGATCCACTCCAAGCATGTCCTTCACATATTTCCCAAGGAAGAGAAGTTGCTGATTTCAGAATGGGCGAGGGCCGTGCGCGTTGCTCATGGTGTCAGAAAGACTTTCATACTGGGTGTGCCGAAGATAACGAAAAAGGATTGTGTGGACTACCCGGCAGACTTTGTGGCGTTCAGGCGCAAGAAGAAGGGCAAGGACTGGGTGAGGGAGGCGCCGCCGAAGGACAGGCCGAGGTATCTTCTTGCAGACCTGAGCGAGGAAGAGCACATAGGCGGCATTGAGCTGGCATCGCTTCTCGCCAAGGCAGGGGGCATGAATCTCAATCTCATACTTTCCATAACAGACAGGGAAACTGCCATAACCTACTACGCGCTCAACAAGATAAAGATACAGGGCGCGAAGTTCGACTACTACGAGATAGAGTGGCTGAGGCCCTGAACCGGTAAGTGCCTAAAGACGACTTTGTCCACACTGCGCATGTCGTCGGTGTGCGTTTCTGTTCGATTTTGTCCGTTCCGTATATGTCGTCGGTGTGCGTTTCTGTTCGTCCCCTTCAGTTTTACGCGTCAGCGGAAAACAGGCTTACTGTTCTCGCAGTTTCAAGACAAATGTCTTAATTTTTAATACGAAATACATTTAAAGACAAATGCCTTAATAACATTCATGAAATACGAAAAACACCGCGAGGCTCTGAAGGAGGTAATGGATACCATAAGCAAGGCACTTGACGATCCGGAAGGGCTGACGGGCCACCAGAGAAGAATCATTTCCATGCTCTCCATGGGAACGGCGCAACTGGTCGAGATGTATCTCCACAAGCTCAGGGTAATGAAGCCCGGCGGGCAGGTAAAGCACGACTGGTTCAAACAAAACGAGAGGAACATCAGACTAAAGCTTTCGCCGCTTCTGACTACAAGAATAACGGAGATTCCGCAAATGAACGAAATATTGTACATGGCTTCCGAGATAGAGAAGAACAGGGATGAGATATTCTACGGCTCGCCGCTTCCGACTGACAGGCTGCTCAAGGAGAAGATAGAGACTTTCCTTGAGCTCAAGAAACTCGTGGGTGAGTAGGTGGAAAGGAAGAAATATGCAATCATCGCAGCGGCTTTCATCATGAACAGGCTGCCTTCGCGGCAGTTCAAAAAACTGAGAAACGTCATCCTTTTCGGCTCTGTTGCCATGGATACGGGAAGCGATGAAAGCGATATAGACCTTTTTTTCGACCTGGATGCGACACAGAGAGAAACCGCTTCTGTTAAGGACGTGCTCGAAAAGGCTGCTGACGAATTCTGTCTTAGTGCAGAGGCCCTGAAATTCAAAATGGCAGGGATAGACAATCCCGTATCGGTCCATGCCGGCAGGCTGGAAGAGTGGGAAAATCTGAAGCCGTCCATAGAAAGCACGGGCATCCTGCTCTACGGAAAATACGTGCCGGAGGGGAGGTCCCAGAAGAGATATGCCATTTTCTACTGGGACAGGCTGAAAACACCTCTGCGCGGTGCTTTCCTTAACAAGGTCTACGGATATACGGCTGGCGGCAGGCACTATTCAGGATTTGCAGAAAGGCTCGGCGGGATGAGAATAGGCAAGAGCGCCGTAATGGTTCCTCTCAGAAGAAAAACCGAATTCGTCTCACTGCTCGAAAAGTACGGCATAGATTACAGGACAGTGGAAGTTTAGTCGTTATATTCCGTTCCCCCTAAAACGCTTCCTCATCTGAGCCTGTCTGGTACTTGCCTTTTGCTGTGTGCTCTCCGGCAAAAACATGACAATCGACGAGTAGATATGGCAACATTTTTAAGCATACGCGTTTGTTTTAGGTAATATTGGTGTTATCATGCAGCCCGAGGAAGCAGGCACATCCGGTTTCACAGTGAGGTCTGTGTCGATTGCGCTGGTTCTGACGGTTTTCCTTCTCGTGATTTCGAGCTACATAGCGCTGAAGATAGGCGCGCTGCCGTGGCCCATAATATTCAGTGCAGTAGCCGCTGGCGCGCTGCTCCAGATGTTCTCAAGGTTCGGCCGCAGGACAACGAAGCATGAGATGAATGTCGCGCAGGCCGGCGGAACCATAGGCGGGCTGGTGGCTTCGGGTGTTGTCTTCACCATACCCGGGATACTCTACCTGCAGTCGCAGGGCATCGCTGTCTCCATGCCGGGAGCGCTGTCGCTTGCGGCTGTATGCGTGACAGCCGGCGTCATGGGTGTGCTGCTGTCAGTCCCCATGAGGCGCGTGTTCGTGGATGAGGAGAACCTGCCTTATCCAAGCGGAACAGCCGGCGCAGAGGTCGTGAAGGCCGAGTCGGGCATAGGCAGGAGCACCTTCTTCCTTGCGCTCGCGCTTTCTCTCACAGGCATGTTCGTGCTGCTCAGGGAAATGTGGTTCCCGGCAGGATGGTCGCTTCCGCTGGCACCGGAAATCGGGCTCACCCTTGCGCTTTATCCCATGCCGCTGGCTATCGGGATAGGATACCTGCTGGGACCGAAGGCTGCTGTGAATTCATGGTTCGGCGGCTCGTTCATTGGATGGATGGTGCTGATTCCACTGATGGCTCTGGCAGGGATCGCCGCGCCCGCCGTAGGCGCAGGCATAATGCAGAACGCAGGCATGGGCATTGTGATAGGCTCAGGAATAGGCTTCTTCGCGTCCTATGTCATCCCAAGGGCCGGAAGGATATTCAGGCCTCTTTTCAGGTTCCGCGGCATGCCATGGTATACACGGAGCACGCCGATTTTCTCTGTCATAGCCTTCGCCGTGCTCTCGGCAGCCGGCATAAACCCCCTCGGCGCAGCAGTGGCTGTGCTCGGCGTCTGGGTGATGGTCAGCGTGACAGCCATGATGACTGGCGAGACTGACATAGATCCACTGGAGCAGTTCGGGATAATCATAGGACTTGTTGCAATGGAACTGTTCGCGCTGCTCGGCATGCAGCTTGACTACCTCTCGGCGTTCATGATAGTCGCATTCGTTTCAATAGCGTCCGCAGTGGCAGGCGACATAGGTCACGACTACAAGTCAGCGAAGATACTCGGGACAAAGCCAAAGGACATCATAAAGGTTGACATGATTGCCGCAGTGGCAGCCGGCCTGCTGGCGCCCTTTGTGCTCAGCATTATAGTCGGCGCGTACGGCCCGGAATTCTTCACGCCTTCCATGCCGGCGCCGCAGGCGCAGATGGTCGCTGGTTCCATCTTCGGCTTCGCCCATCCGCTGGCGTTCCTGGCAGGATTCGTGTTTGCCTTCGTCTGGGTAGTGGCTGAGACACTGACAAAGCGGCATGCTCCAATCCTTCCGATGGTATTCGGCATCGGCCTGTTCCTCGGCATGGTCCTTGGCATCCTCCTTGCCATAGGCGGTCTTGTAAGGTACTGGACTGACAGGAAGTATGCAGGCATCTACACATCAGCAGGCATCATAACCGCGGCAGGCATAATGGGAGGAGAAGGCATAGCCGGCCTCGGCTACAAATCCATGCTCGTCGCTGGTATGGAACCGGCATCATCCATTGTATTATTGATGCCCGTTTTCATCATCGTTCTCGGGGCTTCTCTTGCATTAAGAAAGAGGATGTTATGATAATAGGCATAGACATAGGGGGGACAAATACCCAGGGTGTGCTTTTCGAACGCGGGAAACTCAAAGCCAAACGTTCCGTCGAAGGCAACAAGCTGAAGCATGCCCTTGAATGCTACCGGTTTCTCGAAAAGAAGGCCTCAGGCAGGTGCAGAGTGGTGCTGACAGGCGGCGGCTCGAGGAAGATAAGGAAGCGCGACTTTCCTGTGCCGTTCAGAAAGGTCGGCGAGATTCAGGCCCTGGGAAAAGGCGGGCAGTACCTCTCCGGAAGGGGCAGCATATTCGTGGTGAGCATAGGCACAGGCACGGCATTCGTGTCCGTGAAGAACGGCAGGGCGCGCCACCTCGGCGGGACAGGAGTAGGAGGCGGAACATTCTACGGACTGTCCAAGCTGCTCATCGGCAGGGATCCGGACAGCACAGAGAGAATGGCGCGCAGGGGAACGGGAAAGCACGACCTGACTGTCGGTGACATAGTGGGCTCAGGCATAGGCAGGATACCTGCAAAAGCGACAGCCTCCAACTTCGGCAGGGCTTCGGCTTCTTACGGAAAGAAAGAGCTTGCCCACAGCACGCTCAAGATGATAGGCGAAACCATAGGCGTCATGTCCTATTTTGCCGCAAAGACAGTGGGGCAGGAAAAAAACATAATGCTATGCGGCAGGGTGTCGCTGAACCCGCTTGTCAAGAAATTCATAAGGGACACAGCAAAGCTCATGGGAGCGAAGGCCGAATTCCCGGAAAACGCGGAATACTGCGCCGCCATAGGCGCCGCGCTGCTGTAACAGTTAATTTTAAAGCATCAAACCAATTCTAAAGCATGGTCAGGTTCTTCATTCTTGATGTGCAGCAGTCAGGCCCCGGGAAGTCCGAGGTCATGCTCTGGGGAAAGACGGAAAAAGGCGAGCCCGTGCTTGTCATAGACCGGTCTTTCCGGCCGTACTTCTTTGTGGAATACAGGGAAGGCATGAGCAGGCAGGAAGTCGATGACCTTAAGAAGAGGCTGTCATCCCTCTCGCTTGAAGGCAGGATGCCGGAGAAGGTGGAAGAGGAGGAAAGGACGCTGTTCGGGACTGAGAAGCGCCTGCTCAGGATAAATGTTTCCACTCCTTCTGATGTCATACGCTTCAGGGACGCTGTCAAGGAATGGAAGGACGTGAAGGCGAAGTACGAGCATTCCATAACATTCTACAGGCGCTACCTCATCGACAGGGATGTCCGGCCGCTGAGGTGGGCAGTTGCAGAGGGGCGGGAAGAGACCGGAGGTGAATACCCGGTTGTCTATGCAGATTCCATAGCCCCTGACGCCGGCGAGGAATACCCGAAACTGTCGCTGATGGCGCTGGACATAGAGCTCGTCGAGGAGGAAGGAGAGGAGAGGATAATCATGGTTTCCCTGAAGGACAACAAAGGATTCAGGAAGGTCATAAGCTGGAAGAAGGCTGATATAGACTACCTTGAGGTTGTCAGGGACGAGAAGGAGCTCATACAAATGCTTCAGGATGTGGTGCGCAGCAGGAACCCCGATATAATAGCCACATACAACGGCGACAGCTTTGACATGAAAATACTCAACCAGAGGGCGGCCAAGCACGGCATTGAACTTGCTCTGGGAAGGACGGGCAGGAACATACTGTTCAAAAGGAGGGGAAGGGTGTATGCAGCCTGGCTTGAGGGCAGGGTGCACATAGACCTCTTCAGGTTCGTCTACAACATACTTTCAGACACGCTGTCGAGCGACTCACTGACACTTGACAGTGTGTCAAGGGAACTCATAGGAAGGGGCAAACGCAGAATGGAATGGGACGAGCTCCAGAAGGCATGGGAGGAAAGCAAGGGCATAGAGCGCATAATAAAGTACTGCATGACCGACTCCGAGCTTGCCCTGTCGCTCGTGAAGCTGCTCCTCCCGCAGATGATAGAGATGTGCAGGGTCGTCAACCAGGGGCTCTTCGACACATCGAGGATGACGTATTCCCAGCTCGTGGAATGGCTGCTCATGAAGGAGTCGAGAAAGACGACGGAGCTCATCCCCAACAGGCCGAAATACGAGGTCATCCAGATAAGGCGCAGGGCGGCCCCGTACACAGGCGGCTACGTTTACCCACCGAAGAGCGGCATACACAGGAACATCGCACTCTTCGACTTCATGTCGCTGTATCCGAGCATAACAATAACGCACAATGTGTCTCCGGAGACGCTCTACTGCCACTGCTGCAAGGATAAAGACAAAAAGTCTGTCCACCGGGTCCCGGGGCTCGACTACTACTATTGCAGGAAGCATGAGGGATTCGTGTCAGGTGTCCTGAAGCGCGTGGTGAAGATGAGGAAAGAGATAAGGAAGCGCATGGAGGGCATGGACAGGGATTCCGAGGAGTACAGGATGCTGGACAGCAGGCAGTACGCGCTCAAGATACTTGCAAACGCAAGCTACGGATACTACGGATACGCAGGGTCGCGCTGGTATTCAAGGGTATGCGCGCAGAGCATAACCGCCTGGGGAAGGTATTACATACAGAAGGTCATAAGGAAGGCCGAGAAGCTGGGATATGAGGTGATTTACGGCGACACAGATTCGCTCTTTGTGAAGGTGAAATCCAGAAAGGACGCGCTCAGGATTCTTGACGAGTTCAACAACAGCCTGCCGGGTTCAATGGAGCTGGACTTCCAGGGGCTGTACAAGGCCGGGATATTCGTCCCGGCAAAGACCGGGCTTGCTGCCAAGAAAAGGTATGCGCTCGTGGATGACACAGGGGAAATGACCATAAGGGGGTTCGAGATAGTCAGGAGGGACTGGTCGCCTGTTGCGAGGGAAACACAGGAGAAGATTCTCAGCGCCATACTGAAGGACGGCTCGGGGGACGAGGCGCTCGAAATCGCCCGGAAGACCGTCGGAAGGATAAGCAAGGGGAGGATCGACATAAAGAAGATGGTGATACATACCCAGCTGACGAGGCCGCTGAAGGCCTACGAGCAGGTGGGCCCCCATGTCGTGGCCGCGAGGAAGGCGGCAGGCAGGGGAAGGCCGATTGCCCAGGGCTCCATGATATCGTATGTCATAACCCCCGGGAAGGGCAGCATATCCGAAAGGGCAGAGCCCGCCGAGGACGCGCAGGAGTATGACCCCGAATACTACATAAACAACCAGGTTGTGCCGGCTGCCCTCAGGGTGCTTTCAGCGCTCGGATACACAGAGGAAGATATCACAGAAAGCGAGGACTCGCAGGCGTCTCTCCAGTCATTCATGAAGAAGTCCATAAGGGACAGGATAAAAAGGGGTATGAAAGCCGGCAGATGAAAGATTTTTATGCAGCGCCGTCAATTAGATACAAGAGGTGGTTTGATGCTTAAGGTTGCTGTGAACGGATTCGGCCGTATAGGAAGGAATTTTCTCAAGGCTTCTCTCAGGAGCAGGGCATTCAGGGTTGTTGCCATAAACGACCTTGCTGATGCAGAAACTTTGGGAAGGCTGTTCAGGTATGATTCCGTCTTCGGCCCCTTTGACGGAAAGGTCGGCTGGGGGAAGGATTTCATCAGGGTCAACGGGCAGAAGATACAGGTGCTGTCAGAGAAGGACCCGTCGGTGCTGCCGTGGGGGAAGCTCGGCATAGATGTCGTGCTTGAGTCAACAGGCATATTCAGGACGTACGAGAAGGCGGAACTGCACCTGAAAGCGGGTGCGAAGAAGGTCCTGCTGTCAGCCCCGCCCAAGGGGGACAGGCCCATAAAGCAGATAGTTCTTGGTGTCAACGAGGGAACGTACGACCCGAAGCGCGACCTCATAATATCCAATGCCTCATGCACCACCAACTGCCTCGCGCCGCTCGCGAAGGTCATAGACGACGCATTCGGCATAAAGAAGGGCTTCATGACCACCATACACGGCTACACGTCCGATCAGAGGCTGCTCGACGCCCCGCACAAGGACATGCGAAGGGCGAGGTCAGCTGCCATGAACATCATACCGACCAGCACAGGGGCGGCCAAGGCCCTCGGGAAGGTCATACCTCATCTCGACAGGAAGGTCACCGGCTCCGCAATAAGGGTGCCTGTGGCTGACGGCTCGATAGTTGACCTCGTGGTGGAGCTCAGGAAGCCGGCTCCGCCGGAAAAGGTCAACGAGGCTGTCAGGAAGGCCGCTGAGGGGAAGCTCAAAGGCATACTCCAGTATTCGGAGGAGCCGCTCGTTTCCAGCGATGTCATAGGCAACCCTCATTCATCCATATTCGACTCACTGCTGACAAACATGGAGGGCGACCTTATCGAGGTGTTCTCGTGGTACGACAATGAATGGGGATATTCGAACAGGCTTGTCGATGTCATAGAACTGATGAAGAAGAAATGGAAGTGAAGCATGATACGCTCAGTGGAAGAGCTGAAAAAGTCTGACATTGAAGGCAAGACTGTTTTTATGAGGGGCTCTGCTGATGTGCCCATGGACGAGGACAAGGACCTATACGACATAACGCGCATAAAGGACACCAGCAGGATAGACTCATTCCTGCCGACGCTGGAATACCTGATAAAGAACGGCGCAAGGGTCATACTCCAGCCCGGCTGGATAGACAGGCCCGACGGCGTGGAGGAGAAAAAGAGCACGGCGCCCGTGTTCCTGTACATACGCGAGAAACTCGGCGAGAAAGGGATGCTCAAACATGAGATGCTGTTCGCGCCTTCCGAACTCAAGGGCAAAAAGCGCAGCATAGCGGAGAATTTCGACATCATAAAAGAGAAGGCGGCGCAGCTCGAGAACGGCCAGGTGATGGTACTCGAGAACCCGCGCTTCGACCGTCAATACAACAAGGGGGACGAGTCCTATGCAAGAACCATGGCCGGGATTGTCGATATATACGTTGCCGACGACTTCGCCCAGAGGCACAGGCCGGCCGCTGACATAGTTCCCATGGTGAATCACGTGGAGAGGAAATACGCCGGCTTCCATCTGATGCATGAGATAGAGTACATAGGAGGCGTCACGAAAGAGCTCGAGAAGGATGAAAGGAAGCCGTTCGTGTTCATACTAGCGGGCAAGAAGATAGAAACCAAGCCGGGGGTGGTATCGAAGATAACCGTTGCTCTCAAGCTTCTGGACAGGATGAAAAGCATGGACAGCATACTCGTTGGCGGCGCTGTCGCCTACACGTTCATGACAGCCGGGCACTATCTCGATGAGGTGAAAAGCGGGCCTGAGGCTGTTTCAAGGATATCATCCAGTGACATAAAAAAGCTCATAGGAGACTCCTACATGGCCAAAGAGCAGGTGCACGACCAAATCATGCTGGCGGGAAGGGTCCTGCTGAAGGCGAAGGAGAAAGGCATACGCGTGCTGCTGCCCAAGGATCATCTCATACTCAAGGAAGGCATGCTCGGAAAGAGGGAGCTGAAGGTGTCGGCGGATATACCCAGGGGATGGAAGGCCGTGGACATCGGCCCGCAGACCATAAAAGAGTTCGAGTATGCCATAGAGAGCGCCGGCTTCGTGGTCATGTCAGGCCCTGTCGGCATGTTCGACAAGAAGATTCCTGAGGCCGCGCAGGGAAGCAGGGCCGTGGCCAAGGCCATGGAAGAGGCGACAAAGCACGGCGTGGTGACGGTTTCAGCTGGAGGGGAGAGCACGCTGCTCGTCAACACAGTGAAGGCAAGGATAAGCCACGCCAGCATAGGCGGCGGCTCAACGCTCGAATTCATAGAGAAAGGCACCCTTCCGGGGGTAGAGGTGCTTGAGAGCTGAGGTTCATGATAAGCGAAGCGCTCGCATGGGTCCAAGGGATGACCGGTGCTTATTACGACTACATCGTGATGGCCGCCATAATAGCGATATCATTCCTCATAGGCAGAATTGCAAGCGGCATTATAACGCTCGTTGAGCACAGAATCGTGAAAAGGAGCAGCGGCACGCTGGATGACATGCTGCTCGAGGCGATAAAGGGCCCCGTGAAGGCCGGTGTGCTGCTGTTCGGCATCTTCCTTGCGCTGAAGTACTTACCGGACATCGCTTCCAGCTCCTATTATGTCGGCCTCGCCTACACTGTCATGATTCCCGTATTCGTGGCCTATACTGCATCAAGGCTGACAGGGGCTGTCATAGAATGGTATTCTGCTGAAGTGGCGAAGAAGACAAGGACGCAGATTGACGACCAGTTCCTTCCCATACTGAAGAAGGCGGCTTACGGCATCATCTTCGGCGTCATGATTCTGGTGATGTTCAACCAGCTCGGCGTGAGGGTGGAGACTGTCATAGCGGCCATGGGCATAGGCGGCCTTGCAGTTGCCCTCGCGCTCCAGCCGACGCTGTCGAACTTCTTTTCAGGGGCGCAGATGGTCGTAGACAGGCCCCTGCGCATAGGCGACTATATCGAGCTTGAGTCAGGCGACAAGGGAACAGTGGTTGACATAGGATGGCGCAGCACTAAGATAAGGACGTTCACGAACAATGTCATAGTGCTGCCAAACACCAAGATAGCGGACAGCAAGATAATAAACTACAACAACCCGAATCCTTCCGTCGGCTTCACTGTGGAATGCGGTGTTGCATACGGCACTGACCTTGAAAAAGCCGAATCCATAGCCAAGCAGGCGGCACGCGAGGTGATGAGCACATGCAACGGCGTGAAGGACTTCGACCCCATCTTCCGCTACAGCGAATTCGGTGATTCCAGCATAAACTTCAAGGTCGTCATGAGAACGAAAACACTCGCGGACAGCTTCCTTGCGAAGCATGAGTTCATCAAGAAGCTCAAGAAGGCATTCGACTCCGAGGGCATAGAGATACCGTTCCCGCAGATTGATGTACACGCAAAGCAGGATAAAGAGCCGCAGGCAAAGTACAGGAGGAAAAAGCCGGCAAAGCGCGCAAAGAGAAAATAGGCTTTTATTTCACTTCATTGAGCACTCGTGCGCTGACATTGTCGAAATCCGGCAGCCTTGAAACAAGAGGCCCAAGTTCGCTTTTCCACACATTTTTCTTGTCCATGACATGCCTTATAAAGAGTCCGGCATCCCATTTTTTCCCGTAATATTCAAGCTTTTTTCTTATCAGCGGTATATCGAACGAGACGCCGTTTCCTATTAGAAACCATATATCGTAAAGGTCCCTCGCCTTCTGCCTCGTTACGACTGCTCTGACTTTCTCCGCAAGTATCTCCTTTTTATTCATCACAAACACGTCAAATACCGGAATTTCTTCCAGGAATCTTCCTATGGTTTTTGTTACAGGAGGCTCAATTATCTTTTCACGAAAGCTGAAATCCAGAACGAGCCTGCACAGGCTTTGCCTTATCAATGAATAAAGCGGCCCCTTGATTCTCAAAATGACCTTCAGCCCTCTCTCGTATGTTTCCTTTTCCATTTCATACTCAATCCTGAACCTTTTCAGTCCGTTCAGTATGTTCCTGAGTTTCACTTCTTCTCTGCACGTGAAGTCGAGGTCTTCTGAAAATCTGTCGAGGCCGTAACATTTTTTGAGGGCAGTGCCGCCCTTAAACACTAGGTCGGCGCCGTGAATTCTGGAAATTATGAAAAGCAGTATATTCTGGAAATAATCCTTTTCTGCATGTCCGAGTGCTAACCCTGTCATTCTTGCGTATTCCTTCAGTTCTTCGGCTGTTATCATACTTTAACTCTCCATTTTGGATTTGTTTCTGTAAATCTTCCCGACACTCTGTCGAGCACAACGTAATTCTTGTCCAGCCTGAAATACCCTGAGATGTCGAGGCCCCTTGTTTTTTCGAGCATGAAACCAACCCTTTTGATGAGGGACTGGGAATCAATCTGCCTGAGATAGTTCACAAGCTTCTTTTCCGTAAATGATGCATTGGAAAATATCTTTTCTATTTCATCTATATTGCCGCATTTTTCCGGTCTTAGAAAAGCGTCTATCATGAGTTTCTCGTCCTCTGCTATGAAAATTTCGCCGTTGTCTGCCCTGATTTTCCTGTATCCGAAGAAATGCTTCATGGGCACGAATTCTATGTTACTGTTACCGAACCTGGCGGACCTTACAGGTCTCGTGCATGCTATCTGCAGCACATTCAGCACCTGCTCTGTGTATCCCAGAAAGGCAGAGGCGGACCAGAATGATATGTAAGATGGGTATGATATGTTGCTTGCCACCACATATATGTCGTCCTGCGTTGTGTAAATGTTTCTCGTGACCCGCTTTAACAATCCCCTCTCTCCCATCCTTCTGAGAATCTGCCTTGCATAGGCATTGCTGCAATTGGCTGCTCTTTCTATATCCTGAACGCCAAACACAGGTTTGTTTTTGAATTTTTGCAGGAGAGTTATTACATTCATGATTATAATTCTTATTTTATGCTTATAAAGTTATCCTTTTTGATAACATTGAAGTGTTATATTAAGAAGATATCTCTTCTCCTTTCTTCATTTTGAAGAGTTTCTTTAGTTCCGCTGAGAGTCGTATGAAGAACTTATGAGTGTCTGACCAGATAAATGCCGGAGCGTTTTTATTTCTTTCATTCAACCATTTTCCATGGAATACAGGATAGCGGAAGCGGACGGCTTCAGGATAAGGTACGCCGTGAATCCGGAGAACGGCTACAGCGCCATAGTGCCCACCGAGGACATAGACCTCGGCGGCGGAAACTACATATCAAGCTTTCCGGCGCCTTTTCGATTCACTGAAGGCGGGAAGGAGTATGTCCGCATATACAGGTTCAGCCATCCCGGCAGGCCCGACGGCGAGGGGAGGCCCACGTCGGTGTTCGTGGATGCCACGCCGGAATACCTGCCTGTCGAGGAATATGAGAAAATGGTCAACGAGCGGCGCCTGGCAGGGATGAATTAGGAAGCTTTAACGGCTGCCCGTGGCAGATTTCATTCACTCTTATGCTCTTCCTTCTCCTTTGGCATTCCGAGGAGCCATTTCCATAGCGGCACGAATTTTATGCCGTCCCTTGTATCATCGAAATCCTTTGTCAATATCAGCAGTTCTTGTGTATCAGCACTGAATTTCTCTTTGAATTCCAGAAGGCCGTCCAGCTCCCGACTATTCACTTCATTCGTATAGCTCGCGTTTATTGCTGTGAGCCTGCCGTTTTTGTCTTTTACCACGAAGTCGACCTCTTTTCTGCCTTTCCAGTAATGGACGTCATAACCTCTTCGCTTCAATTCGATAAAAACCGTGTTTTCTGCGAGTCTGCCTTCATCCGCAGAAAACTTGAGGGCAACAGCATTTCTGAGCCCGTTGTCTGTGCAATATACCTTGCTCGGGTTAACCTGCTGGACCTTTAACGAATAGCTAAAAAAGGGCACGAGATATATCAGGTTTATCTCGGTGAGGTAAGACAGATATTCCATTATTGTTTCTTTGCTTACTCTGGTTTCCTGTTTCAGTGCCTTATAATAGGCGTTTATGCTGAAAGGCGATGATATGTTCGTTAAGAGGAACTTGGTCAGCCTTCTCAGTATCATTGTGTTTCTTATTGAGAATCTTTCAGCCAAATCCCTGTAAATGAGCAATTCGAAATAATTCAGCAGTATGTCACGCTTCAGCTCTTTGTCAAGCACTACCTCAGGAAATCCTCCGAAATCCAGATATTCATTCAGAAGATTCTTTATCTTGAACCTCAACTCCGAATAGGCGAAATCCTTTGGTATGCTCAGTCCCTTGAATGCGAGGAATTCCCTGAAACTCAGGGGAAACAGGCGGAAAGCCAGGGTTCTCCCCCTCAGGCTGGTCGCTATTTCTTTGCTTAAAAGTTTTGAACTGGAACCGGTCACGTAAATTCTCGCATTTTCTTTGTCATAGACTCTTCTTACAAAAACCTCCCAATTTTCAATGTTCTGGATTTCATCGAAAAAGAAGAACTTCTCTGCATTTTTGTTGTTGGGGTAAAGCTCGTAATAGGCGTCCAGCATGTCGTTAAGCTGGTCCGTGTCGAGCGGCAGCAGCCTGTCGTCCTCAAAGTTGATGTAAAGCAGGCGGTCTTTGGGTATGCCCATGTCCAGAAGCTCATTCATAATCTGGTAGAAATAGAATGTCTTTCCGGACCGTCTGGACCCTATGAGACTCGTTATTTTGTTCGTTTTTGGTATTCTGAGCTCCCTCTGGATTAGTGTAGGAAATTGGGACTCGTGGAATTCTTTTATCACATATTTGAATGTTTCTGTTTTCTTCATGGTTTTATATATAAGACCACTTATTTATAAATCTATACTCTTATGAAAGACCACTTTTATTTGTGAGCTCATCCGTTCTTCTTCTCTTCCTTCTCCTTTGCCTTCTGAATATTGTGTAGCCATTCCCTGTATTCGGAGTCACAGTATCCAACCTGCCGTCAGCAGAAACGTTTTTATAGATGTATTACAATTATGTAATATATGTTACAAAAAAGTAGTATGATGAAAACTGCAGAAGTATTTTTTACGAGTCCTTCCAAGAAGCATTACCTGATGGATATAAGTAGGAGCATTGGTCTGGCCCATACATCTGTCAAGAAAAATCTTGACGAGTTGGTCAAAATGGAAATGATAAAAGAATATGCGGAAAAGAAAGGCGGAAGGTCGTTTCCGCTTTACATGGCCAACACGGAAGGCAGACTCTTTAAGAGATGCAAAATTATTCATAATCTGTCTTTTCTCATGGAGTCAGGCGTAATAGATTTCATAGAAGAGAAACTGATGCCCAGATGCATTGTTCTCTTTGGCAGCTATCAGAAGGGGGAAGACACAGAAGACAGTGACATAGATATTTTTGTTGAATGTCCCGAAGAGAAACTGAATCTCAGAGGATTCGAGGAAAAACTGAACAGGAAGATAGAATTGCATTTCAATGAAAGATTCGCGTCGTATCCGAAAGAACTGAAGAACAACATAATCAATGGTGTCGTCCTTATGGGATTTCTAGAGGGTTACGAGTGATTACGAAAATCAAACCGGACAAGCAAAAATCGGTGTCTCTCAGAAAAATGGCGGAAATAACGCTCGAAAGGCTGGAAGAAACCGACAAGGAGAAATATCCGTCGAACACGCTTACCGATTATTACGACGTAATGCACAAGCTGCTGGAAGCCATCAGCATAGCTGAAGGCATCAAAATTAAAGGCGAGGGCGCGCATCAGGAGCTTATAGACTACATTGCAAAACATCATGGACTTGATGAGCAAATCAGGCAGTTTCTCCAGCAGATGAGGGAATACAGAAACCTAATATCATACGAGGGATTTGTGATACACAGGAATTTTGTTGTGCTTAATGAGGAAAAGATGAAAAGAATCGTCAAAAAGCTGTTCGAACTGCTGGAAGGGTGACATTATTCACTCCCGCCATCGTCTTTCTCCTTCGCTTCAATGTACTTACGCTTCCATTCAAGATATTCTGAGGTCACCTTCTCTTTCTGCGGGGCAGATGCCCGGCGGACAGGGGCTGTGCCGGCCTTTCGGTTTCCTTCCCTTCGCAGCATCCAGTCCCTGAAGGACCCGAAGCTGAAGAATTCCATTTCACTGTGCTGCATGAGCTGCTTGAGTTCGGATTGAAGCATGGTCATCTCATCCTTTCTCTTCTGGACGTTCTTCCTGTACGTGTCCTCGTCTATCTTCCTTTGCGTGTAGTCCCTTTCAGTCTCTTTTATGGTGTCCTTTATGCTTTTTATCCTGCCCTCCAGGTGAGACATGCGCCTTTTCCGTTTCAGAGGAGGCATGATGACGCCTGTCACTGTGTAGAGCATCATCACGGCTAACACAATCTCCGCTGCCATGTAAGGCCAGCTCATGTAAATGAGCCCCTGCAGCCTGGGTATGAAAGAGTTGTCCTCTATGGCTGCCAGGAAATCCTCTGAAAGCGAAAGGTGCTGGGCAAGCATGTCCACGTTGTCCGCTTCGGCGGCGTTTCTGGCCGCATCGAGTGAGTTGCCGAGCTGTTCCATGCGCCTTTTGAGCCCCGTCACGTCAATGCCCATGGACTCCAGCAGCACTGTCTGCTCCTGCATCTTTTCCCTCTGCGTTTCAAGGGCTTCCAGCCGGGCCATGTCATCGTTCTTCTGCACCACAATCCTCATGCCGGCGGTCTTGTTGAACTCTTTCTCGGTGAAAGTCACGGTCATCACGTACTCGCCGGGCTCCTGCGAGAGCGGTGCATGGACGACAACCGGAACGGTCACCTGCGTCTTCTGCGGCAGGCTGAATGAAGAAAACGGGGGGAAGGCCTCGCAGCAGCCGAGGTCTATAAGCAGGCCGAGGCTGAAGTCCTTGTTTCCGGTGTTCTCCACGGTGAATATGGCCGTGGCGTTCTTTCCCTGGGTGACATCTATGCTGTCAGTCTCTGCTGCTGCCTTGAAGTTCTTCCTGTCAGTGCACACGGACAGAGGGATGCACCTCGACTCTGCCTCGCATCCGGCAGGCGTGCACACCCTTTCCTGGTACATCTCGCCGTCCGTGCAGTTCCCCGAGCCGCAGCCCAGATTCTTCCATGACGTGCAGTTGCAGGCGGGCGGCGGGCTGCTGTAGCTGCTTCCGCCTCCCCCGCCGTTGTAGGTGTCCGAAGGCTTGTCCACGGTCTTCAGGTTCAGCGTCGTCAGGGGAGCGGTGTTGTTCTTCGGGTCTGTGACATTCACAGTAATTGAGAAAGATGTGCTGTAAGTGCCGGCCGCGTTGCATCTGTTCGTGCTGTCTGAGGTGTTGAGTATGTATTCGCTCCCTGATTTTATGAGGGTGAATGTGTTGCCGGAACATGTAAGGTTCACCGTGACATCCCATGGCACGGCGGTGCCCCTTGCCGTCTTCACCACCACGTGCGGCTCAAGCTCCTGGTTTGGCTGGTAATAGCTGCTCTCCGAGGGCGATGTGAACTCCACTGTAAGCACATCGCTCACATTGAAAGCGAACGCTGCAGAACCGTTGTTGAGCGTTTCCGAGGCGTTTATCCATGCCGTCCAGTTGCCGACAGGAGCCGACACGTTGAGCGTGTAGTTGAAGTATGTGGCGTTCTCTCCGGATGAGGAGGTGTTCGAGGTCTCGTTGTACCCCAGAACAGTGAGCGTCCAGTTTGCCCTTTCATAGATGAACCAGTTGACGTCGTAAGCGGAGAACGTCAGGTTCTCGCCCCTGTTGTACACGGTTTTATTGGATTCCCAGTGCGTCAGGTTTATGTGCATTGTGGCGTTCGGATTGAGCGTCCCTCCAGGGCCGGGGACGTTGGTGTAATTCATATTGCCCCCTGCATCCGTCAGGTAGAAGTAAAAAGACATGCTTGAGTTGACAGACCTCGTCGGGTCTGAGTTGTCGAACGAGAACCGCCAGAGTCCGTCTGGTCCCCTCGCAAGCGTATGGTTTATGACAGTCGGTCCGTCGGAAGTCACCTCGGCAATCACGCTTTCGACGCGGCTGGTGCTGTCGCTGGCATTAACGACCAGTGTGACGTTCCTGTAATAGCCGGTTTCATAAAAGCTGCCGGATTTGTTTTCGAGCCTATGGCCTTCATACTCAAACCAGTCCTCCGCGAGATATGGCCTGTCGCTGTCCGCTATCACGTAAACAGTGGCGTTGGACGCGTTGTCATTGCTGGCGTTGTACCGGATCCGCGGGTCGTCCGTTATGTTGCACAGGACTGAGTAGTTCCCGCTTTTAGGCGATGCGTCCGTGTACACGAAGTTCGCCCAGCCGCTTGAATTTGTAAGGACGCTGCCGTTGAACGAGCCGTTGATGTAGAAGCTGACATTGTAGCCGGGGACCCCCGCACCGCTGTAGGTGTCATTCACAAAGCATGACACCAAGTGCGTCGTGCCGTTCACTATGGTGATGTTCTCTTCATGAATCGAGCCGTTCACCGTTATGCCGCCAATGCTCGCGTTGCTCCACAGGTAGAACCAGAGAGCATCCCGCGTGTAGTTCTGCTGGAAGAAGTCGTCGAAAGCCTTCAGCCTCACGCTGACATTCCCGCCGAGAGGGAACAGCGTGCAGTTGGAGAAGTTCAGCGTGGCGTTCGTCCAGTTGTCATTGGAATCCGCATGATTGAACCAAAACTCGTTCACATGGCCGCTGTCATTCACCCACACATAGGAACTGTTAACCCCGCTGGCGTTCCACAACGCGGACGCGTTCAGCACATCCTGCCTACTGAAGTTCTCTCCATCAGATACAATATCCCCCGTGCTGTTCGTCAGATTAAACCAC
>JAGGXP010000026.1 GCA_021163005.1 Candidatus Aenigmatarchaeota archaeon
AAGGCAGCCTGAGGTAAGCAGAACCACAGCAATGCCAATTATCAGGAGCACATTCGTTTTCATAACGAGATAATTGGGTTTAATAACTAATATTTATGACACTCTTCTCAGAAGAAATCCAGAAGGTTTCCCTTCTTCTGGCGGGGCGCCTCGTAGCTCCCCTTTTCGTGCTCCTCACGGATATCAGGGAGCTCAAAATTGCCGGCATTTCCGTTGCATTTGTGGGTCTTCCACGGAGCTTCGCCCCATGCGAAATTCTCCACCTTCTCTCCGCATTTCGGGCACGTCCATACAGGCATTAATTATATTGGAAGCGCAGATTAAAAACAGTTACCCTTCAGTGCCGCTGACAGAGGTTGCCTCAAGGTAATATATCTCTTTGGACGTTCCGGGGGAGCATCTGAATACATTCCTCTGAATGAGGCTTCCGAGCGCCATGACAACTGCCTTTCCGTCGCATTCAGATGACACCCTTGTTCCCAGTGGCATCCAGCTGGCATTTTCCGGAGGCATGCACCCGTCTCCCGAGCAGCTGGCATACTCGCAGCCGCAGAGGGATATTTTCCTGACAATGCCTTTTATAGTGCAGTGGCCGCATTCACGGAATGTGCCGTTGAGAAGGAGCATGTAGGTGTAATCGCCTTCCCGGAATTCACTGTAAGCGTTGAAAATTCCCGAATCATTTAACATGACGCCTGAATAGAGTGTCACATTCTCTCCGAGATATGATTCAGGGCTCTTGAAAACAGCAAGCGTCTGCTCGTGGTTCTTCTGCTCCTCGCTGATGCAGCCGGACGACAATACAATGAACATTAGTGAAAATACAAGTATCCTTTTCATGTTAGAAAATAGTGGCTTCTGTTATAAATATTCAGAACCTCACAGCATGGTAGTTGTTCAGCGAAGTCCCGCTGTCGCTTGTGAATGTCAGATAGAAGTTGCCGTTGTTCTCCGTCGGGTACTCAATAAGGTCGTCGGCTGTTATGGGCTTGAGGATATACGCCTTCTCTGTTCCGACGCCTATCAAGTTTGTCTCTTTGAAGTCCTCAGGAGTAACTGTTATCTCAGCGCTGTATAGCTTCTTGGTCTCCTCTCCCTTGTCGTTCTCCTGCGTTATGAATATCTTTAATGTCCCCGCTGAGACAGTGGTCCTGCCCTTCCTGTCCTTCAGCACGAAATATGAGTTTATGGTATCGCCTGAAAGCCAGACATCAAAATACTTGAAGCCCACTGGTTCGGTTACAATGTCCCTGAATGCCAGGCACTGAAGCTTCAGGACGCTGTCTGTTATGCCGTCGCACGCGGCCTCGTCGAAGTCGAAGAACTCCGCCTTCTGCTCTGCATAGCTGAAATAACACTGGTCGGATGCCTTCTGCTCATCAAGTTCGCTGCATACCTCAATGTTACCTGTCCTGAATGCAACTGCCCCGTAACATCTGCCCATGTAAGCGAAATCGCTTATTTCATCGCATATCGCGGTGCTTCTGCTCTTTACGGCCGGTTCTATATATAGAGAGGAATAGCATGAATCAAGGCCGTCTCCCTCTTCAAGAGAGCAGTTGTCGGTCTTCTCTATGCACTCGCCATTCACACATTCACCGTTCGCGCCGCATGCTGCCCCCCATCTCGGGACGTTCCTGCATTCGAAATTGGACTTCTCGTCGCACAGGTCTGCTGTGCATTCGTTGCCGTCATCACATGATGCCGGGCACTGCTTCTGAATGGTATCGGGACCCGGTGAGTTCACAACATGGCCGGTCTGGACGCATCCGGAGGCAAGAATAAGCAGGACAAGTCCAAGCGCAAGGAAAATTGGTCTGTTCATTGGTTTAGAATTGTTGTAAAGTTTTAAATTTGTATTTTCGGACGGGAAGAACAGTTAAGACTAAAAAAACTTACTGCCAAAGAAATGTTATGACGAGTTTTTACAACACAAAGAGAGCCGCATTCATGGCTGCTCTGCATGAGGTTTACAGCAATACTGGTGTGATGAATGTCGTTTTCAAGGCATACACCTCTCCGCTGGGAGAAGTGGAAAACGACAGGATTGAACTGCCGCAGAATGAAAACGGTGAATACTACAGGATAAGGATCACTCAGACAGCAGACGGATTCAGGGCGTTCAGAAAGAAACTGCAGCCCTGGTGGCCTACGATTGAAAAAGAAGTGACGTTCATGAACCGTTCCGGGAGCAGATAATTCACGGGCTTATTCTGTAGTCTCCCTGCATAGCATGGTGTCGAATATGTCCTTGACCCTCTTCATGTCGTACCTGTCCTCAAGGCAGGAATAGAATGCATAATATGTTCTGCCGCCGCACTCAATTCCTTTGGTTTCTGTGAAAAAGACGTTTCCATCTGGCATTGTCCTGTAGTTCAGCGGATGCTTCTGAAGCACCATGCCTCCTTCTGAGACAATGGAACTGATTATGACTGATTCATATTCATCTATAGACTCGTTCACGATGTCGAGCCTGAAGCTGCAGACGCCGTCGGGCCTGTCAAGAGATATGACATTATGGGAGCCATCCCCATTATCCGCATCTTCCCAGTCACCGGGCACGGCTATCTCGAATGTTTCTCCTGATGCATTAAACATCTGCTTTTCGAGTCCCACGTTCTTCGGTGGGGGAATGTACTGGTAATGGCCCGGCGATGTGCTGTTGTCCCCTCTGGGCATATTGCTCTGGATGCATCCGCTTATCAGGATGAGTCCGGCCACCAGAAAAATCGCAGACAGATTGCATAACCCCATAAATATTGTTTGGTTTTCTCTTAATATTTAGAATTCTTTGCAGTATTTGGTATCGAAACGCATGGATATCGTGTTCTCCGTTATGTCCATGCACAGTTCGGCTATCTTGTGCACTGCGATGCCCGCCCGGTCCCTGTCCTCACTATACATCTTCATTATGTTCCTGATGCCGTTCTTTACTTCCAACGAGCCGCGCTTTCGCGTGAAAAATCCGCTTATGAGTTCTATCAGCGTCAATATGCTCCTGACATGCCGAGGCCTGGTGCCAAAATTTATCATCGTGTGCATATTGTCCCCGATGTTCTCTATTTTCTTGAAGATGAGGTTGAGAAAGAACAAATCTCCTTCAGAGTTCACGTCGTTCAGCTTCATGATTTCGGCATTTCCGAGACAGGAAAACAGTATCCTCTTGGAGAGATGGTAAAGCCGGTCTATGTTTGTTTCTATGTCCTCGACTGTCTCTTTATCCTTTCTTTGCAGCGATTCTGCCATGTGTCGGAGGAGATACATCATCCTTTGCTCTATGTTGCCGAGGTTGATGTTGACATCCCTGAAAAGGAATGATATGACAAGCCTGTTCTCGTCCTCTGCTGTTATGTCGTAGCCATCGAGGTATTTAAGCGTCTTCTTAACCTGTGCCACCTTCTCATAGGGGCTGCCGGTTGTGCTTAGGGTAACGTTGTCTATGTTTCTCACATAACAGAACACCAAAAACTCGGTCACATCATCTATCTCCCGCAGACTGGCTGTCAGCGAAGAGGGTCTTTTTGCCGGAGGCTCTCCTGACCTCAGTATGATCTCATTGCGCTTTCCCCTCTCTATGAACACTGTATCGTGCTGGCTGAGGTTGTTTTCTGTTACCCATGACTTCGGAAGGCAGACTGAGAATGAGCGGTTTCCGACGCTCTGAATCTTTCGTGTTTCCATGTGTTTTTATTAAAGTATATATTTAAAAGCTTTGCTATATACTTTAAATAGCGAATTTATATAACTACTGCTTTAAAAATTTCAAAAATGCTCGCCGCAGAGAGTAATGACAAAAGAAGGTTTGAAGTCCTTATTCACAGGCTTTACGAGATGGACGAGGAGCCGAGGAACGCCTCATGGCTCTACGAGATGCTCAGCAAGGGAAATTAGAGAGGTTTCTCATTACTGTGGTTTTCTTCATTCTTCGTACATGTCGATGTAAAGGCTGTACGGACTGCACGAGAAGGCGCCGCTGTATCCTTCGACTCCTACACGGAAATAGCGGGAATCGTCTGTGAAACCGTCACCATCCCACGAAAACGTGATGGTCTCCTCACTGCAACCGCTCAGCTTTGAGCTGGCAAGAAGGTTGCATGAATCGTCATACAGATAGAGATCAAAGTCCGAGCAATATGCGCCCTGCGGAGGAATCAGCCTGATACGGACTGTGAAGGTCTCCGAGATTAAGGTGAAACCAGTGTCCTCATTCGCATAAAAACGGAAGAAGTCCTTGTCACCGGATGGATATAATTTATCGCTCCATGAAACCTCGGCATCGTTTTCATGAATGACGCCAAAATAAGACGATTGTGAACATGCGTCGTTCGTTCCCCCGTCAGAAGCGCCACTGATGCCATCATCAACCACCCCGTTGCAGTCATCATCTATGGCGTTGCAAACTTCATCAGCGCCGGGGCTTATGTTCGCATCGGCGTCGTTGCAGTCGCCTGCTGTGGTGGCTCTGTAAATTCCTGTGGGTGAGCAAAGGCATTTGCTGTTGCCAAACAAGCCGTATCCGTCACTGTCACCGTCATAATAATAGGTTGTGCATCCCATGGCTCCTTCTTCATCAATCTCTGCGTCACAATCATCATCGATGCCGTTGCAGGATTCCTGCGCCCCGGGGTTGATATCTGCATTCTCGTCGTTGCAGTCGCCTGGTGTGGTGGCACTGTAAATTCCTGTGGGTGAGCAAAGGCATTTGCTGTTATAAAATGCGCCGTATCCGTCGTTGTCTGCATCAGGATAGAATACAAAGCAACCGAGTCCGTCTTCCTCATCAATTTGTCCGTCGCAGTCGTTGTCGACAGCATCGCCGCATACCTCCGCGGCACCGGGATTGATGGCAGCATCGGCGTCGTTGCAGTCATTCGATGTTGTGGATTCGCCGTCCTCGGCATCACATGAGCCGTCCGGAGCAACCACGGTGGCACCCGTCATGGTTCCGAAGCCGTCGTGGTCAGCATCGACTATGCATATCACAGACTGGTTGCCGCAGTCCTCGTCCGTCTGTCCGTCGCAGTCGTTGTCGAGGCCGTCGCATCTGGTTTCCGTCTGCTCATAATCGGCTCCGTAGTCTGAAGGACCGCATGCAGACCATCCTGAAACGCCTGCACAGGTCTTGGTTGAACCGTAGCAGACACCTGTCTGGAGCTCGCATGGAGGCGGAGTCAGATTGTCATCTACAGCCCCGTCGCAGTCGTCGTCCAGCCCGTTGCACGTCTCTGTCTGCGGAGTTCCTGCCACAGCATCACATTCAACACCGCTTCCGTCTGTGGTGCATACAATGTGACCGTTTGACTGGCAGGCTCCTATGCCAACTGAGCAGACATCACCAAGTGTCGGGAAATCCTCATCAGTCTGTCCGTCGCAGTCATTGTCGAGGCCGTCGCATATCTCTGTCGACGGAGAACAGTTGCTGAGTATGAAAAGATATGCCATTGAAGTGCCGGCACTGCCTTTGGTATCCCATCCTTTCACCCACAGTGTATAGGGGAAGTTTGCTGAACATGTTCCGCCGCATACATAGCTTTCAACATCAGGCCACAGAAGCATCTCCTTGCTCCCGCTTGCATTATGTTCATAATCCCCGTCGCCGTCCAGGTCCCATACGTATTTTTCTATGCTGTCCCCGCAGCCCTCATCAGGGTCGGCGCTTTCGCTTGCATCGAGTTCCAGCGGCTCCCCTTCATTTATCACATAAGGTCCGCCTGCATCCATCTCCGGAGGCGAGTTGGTGGTGCAGCACTCTTCCCAGTAATGCAGCCCGACTGTCCCGAGGTCAAGTATGTCTATCTCACCGTCCTTGTTGACATCCGCGCTTGGGTTCCAATAGGGATTCCCGTAATATGTCCCGTAAGCTATCCCGACCCTTGCAAGGTCGAATATGTCCACTATGCAGTCGCCGTTGACGTCGCCGTAGACAGGCGTCAGCGTTCTCGTTCCTTTCCGGGTGCTGTAAAAGAGGTAACTGCCGTCGGGATCCGAGAGCTTGAGTCCGGAAAGGTTCATGTAGGTCTTTCCCCATATCCCGAGCGGGCTGAAATATACACTGAAGAGTTCCCTGTCACCGCTTACGCCGTTCACTGCGGGGTTGAGTCTCGTGTTGGCGAAATATACCCTGCCGTTGGCGTTGTCTATGCTCACGCCCTTCGGATAGGATGTGGATGCTCCGTCATAATTTAAGAAGTTTCCTTCGCTTACAGCATTGGCCACGAGCACAGTGGGGTCAAAGTCGAGGACAGCCTGCGCAGCATACACGTCGTCAGTGGCGTTCAGTCTCACACCGACTGTGAAATTGACTCCGCCTGTGATGACCTCGTCAGCAGGATGGACGTAGAAGACATTTTCAGCATAAGCAGCAACAGGCATAATTATGATTAAGGAAAGAACCACAATTGGAAGCATGTGCCTGAACATAATATCATTAAGTATTAGTGTGTAAGAATTAGGTGTAAGATTTAAATTTTTTACCAAAATGTTTTTTCGTGCCCTTCTTGTATTTTTGTGTAGCCCCTGATTAAGTTTTTAATAAACGAGCAATAATTTTATACATGAAAGCCGAATACGTTCTTTCTCTTGCGCTTATAATCGCTGCATTTGTGGTTTCCGCATGGGCATACCCAAACCTCCCGGACAAGGTGGCGGGCCACTGGAACGCCAGCGGGGAAGTGAACGGATACATGCCAAAGTTCTGGGGGCTTTTCCTCATGCCGTTTGTGATGGCATTAATGCTTCCCCTATTCATGGCAATCCCGAGGATAGACCCCCTGAAGAAGAATATTCTGCAGTTCATTGGCTATTTCCGCATGCTGGTGCTCGTGCTGTTCGGGTTCTTTTTCTACATCCATATGCTTATCATATTTGCAAACCTCGGTGTCGCATTCAACATGACGGTGATGATGTTGCCGGCCATTGCTCTGCTGTTCTATTTTCTGGGCATTGTCATCGAGAATGCCAGGCAGAACTGGTTCGTGGGCATAAGGACGCCATGGACGCTGAGCAGCAGGCGCGTATGGGACAGAACGCACAAGCTTGGCGGGAAGCTATTCAGGGTTGTAGCCCTGCTGGCGCTTGCGGCCACGTTCATGGGAGAGTTTGGGCTCTTTGTGTTCATCGCAGCTGCAATAGCGGTTTCATTCTATCTGGTAGCCTGTTCCTATTTCGAGTATCGTAAAGAAAGCGGGAAATAGATTCAGCCGAGCTCTTTCAGCAGGTTATCTATCCTGTCCATCTTTCCCATGATTTCAAGGTATGTCTTTTCCCTGCTGCCGTTCAATTCATTTTCGTTGTATCTGTATATGCTGTTATGTATGGCTTTCAGATAAAGCCTGTCACGCAGCGCACGGCATCTTAAAGAATCTCTGTCTGATTTGCATTCTTTAATGACATCCACAACTGAATCAGCAATGCTCCTGAATCCAAGCAGCGGCATATCTTTCTTGTATGACTCGATATTACTGAAAAAAGCCTCAGGCTCTTCAACTGCTTCGAGCAGCCTTTCTGCCTCTTCGTGGTATCTTTGCGGCACCTCGAATGACATATCTGGTATAGCATCTGAATTCCAGTGAACGTACATAACTATAAACGATATAAAAATTGTTTTAAAAATATTCTGGCAGGCAACACTCATATTTTATGAAGACAACGCAAACAACTTATATGGAAGAAAAGCCTGCCACAAAAGAGGAAAAAACCAAAGCAAAGTTCTACATCTCAAAGGAAGACATAATGAAGCTTCCTCTCGGAGGATTTGAGGGAAAAATACAGGTATTATATACAGAGGACAGGGCAGAGCAGGCGGCCCGCCAGCTGCTCAGGCACAGCATGCTCGGCTTTGACACCGAGACCAAGCCTGTTTTCAGAAAAGGCCAGAAGCAGAACCCCATAGCTCTCATACAGCTCTCCACAGAAGACACTGCATATCTGTTCAGGGTGAACGAGATGGTCATGCCGCATTCTCTCAGAAAGGTACTTGAAAGTCCGGAAATACTGAAGATAGGGCAGGCGCTGAAACATGAGATTATGACAATGAAAAAGGAGTTCGGTGTGGAAGGCAGGGGATTCGTGGACCTGCTCGACATTGCGCATAAGATAGATACTGGCCCTAAAAGCGTGAGGGGACTTTCCGCCCTCTTTCTCGGCATAAGGATATCCAAACGCATGCAGGTCACGAACTGGGAGCGCCAGAGGCTTTCGGAGAAGCAGAAGCGCTATGCGGCCACGGATGCCTGGACATGCCTTGAGATTTACAGGAAGCTGAAGCAGAGAGGGCTGATGAAAGACATCAGCAGGCTTGGCCACAGGTAAGAATTTTAAATTTTTCTCTCAATAATATACCATGCCTTTGTACAGTCTTCATATACCAATCCTTAAGGAGAGACTGAATGTGATGGGGAATCACCACGGCTACGCAGATGTCATTTCAGCATATGCAAAACAGAATACTTACTATTCTTCAGCAGAGACAGCAAGAACGGCATTCTGCAGCATCTTGAACAGGATGCTGCCAAAGGACAGAAAACAAGTTGCGAAGGAACTCAATGAACTGTTTTTCGGGGAAGAGTCTGACAGTGTACCGGAATTCATAAGGGTTAATCAGAACGGCGGGCTGACTGATTAATGTGTTTATAAAACTTTCTTCAACTGATTTCTAAATAAGGTGTCAGCATGGTCGGAATCAAAAGACTGGAAAAAACGCGCTACACAGTGGATGCCGAAAAGCTATACGAGGCGCTTAAGGAGACACTGTATGCGCAGGGTATCAACGACGAGCTTGGTGCAGTCGTGGGTACTCTCAAAAGGTACATAGACCACGCAGAAAGCCTTGGGTACAGGAATCATTTTCACGTCACGGCAAGGAACGAACGCGAGGCGCTCTCAAAGGCATTCGCACGCATACTCCCGAACACAAGGACGGCAGAAGAGATGAAAGAGATGGAAATGCCTGTAATCATCTCCCGCTCGGGGAAAAGGTACAGCCCGAAGCAGATATACTTCAATACATTCATGAATGCTGCCAAGAGCCATGCAAAAAAGAGGGCTTTTTTGAAGCCTGGAAGAACTGTCATACCCAAAAAGAACAGTGAACTGGTAAAGGGGCTTTCCAACTTCTATCTTGACAGGGACCTGAGTGATTACAGGAAACTGCACAAAAGCGGGAAGATAGACAGGGCCAATGAATTTTACGCGAGGCATGACATACCATACCTGGTCTATCCCACGGACAGGGCGCCTACAAAGGCCCTGATGTCAGAAAGGCTGGCTGAGCGGCTCGGTAAAAACAAATACAGGCAGAACCTCGCCATCTATCATTCAATTGCCGACAAACAGCCGCTTCAGCTGAAGCTGTCCTTCTGAGGGCACAAAACGACTTTTATTCATGCGCGAACAATACATTATCATGAGAGCGCAGGCCGCTTTTGAATACATGCTCGTTGCCGTCATAGTGCTTGCTTTCTTGGTGCCCCTCTGGATATACACTGTGACCGTAAACAATGAGGCCACAAACGAGCTTTCCCTTTCGTACGCGAGAAACGCTGTGGAGAGCATAACGAACGCTGCTGATCTCGTCTATTCACAGGGCTCTCCGGCGATGGTTCGCATAAAGGTTTTCATCCCGGACAATGTCATATCCTTCAACCTTACCAACCACAGCATAACAGCGAGCCTTGTGTATTACGACAAGGAGACCTATGTTTATGCTGACTCGAACGCCGTGCTGAATGGCAGTATTCCGTCAGGAAGCGGGACTTACTGGATAGAGGTGACTGCAATTGACAACCCCACATACGATGTCAACATCTACGCGGCTTAAGGCGCAGAGCGCGTTTGAGTTCATGTTCATATTCGGCGTGTTCCTCAGCGCGCTGATACTCGGCATCTGGATATCCCAGACCAAGACCGCTGAGGTCGTCACTACGCAGAGGCTCATGGAGATTGATGACTTCCTGTCTGACATAACAGCCAAGGTTGACACAGCGTGGCTCGAGGGCGAAGGATTCAGCAGCAACGTAACGCTTCCGGCAAAAATTGCCGGCTTTAATTACACCATAACGCACAGTTCCAATTACATATACATTAAGGTTCTCGGCGTCGATTACGGAAAGCCGCTCGTAACAGCTAACCTGACAGGGACATTCGTTCCCGGCACGGTCCAGAGGCTGAGAAACACCGGAGAGACCATAGAGATAATTTAATAACAAGGCTAATCATTTTTATGAGATTCATAATACTGCACAAGAAGGGTTACGGAGAAAAGCTCAGGGATGAGATTGCCGCGTTTCTCGAGAGGAACGGCGCTGACTGGACAGAAAGGATAGAGAAGGCGGATTTCGCGCTCAGCATAGGCGGCGACGGAACCCTGATGAGGGACCATTATAAACTCAAATGTCCGGTTTTAGGCATAAACCCCGCAAACAGCATTGGATATTACATAAGGGCAGACAAGCACGACTATAAGGAAAGGCTGCTTGCCATGATGAACGGAAAAGAGGGCAGGGACTACTATGTTTACGAGCTCATGAGGCTTTCGGCAAAGCTCAACGGAAAGAAGATGGAGGCACTTGCACTCAATGACATACTTGTCAGTCCTGTTTACGTGCGCAGGATGCTGGAGACAAGGCTGTCGCTGGATAGCGGGACTGGTGTCGAGCGCAACTCCGGCATACTCGTTTATACGCCCACAGGCTCCCATGCATTTGCCCATTCAGCGGGCGCATCGAAGATGAAATACGACTGCGACAGGATGGGAGTGACTGCGCTTGCCCCGTATTCAGGAACGCTGAAGCAGAGGGAGATAACAGTCGCGAAGGGCGATGTGAAAATAGAATGCCTGAGCCCCGAAGGCGAGGTCTGCATAGACGGCAGCGAGACGAATCTCAGGAAAATCGGCAGAGGCGACGTGGTTGAGGTTTCGAAGAGCAGCAGCCCCCTGAAGCTTGTGGGATTCAGGAAAAGATTTGATTAATAAGAAAGTCATGAGAAATATTAACATGGAAGCCGGTATTGCGAAATACTTTGACAGGGCATACTACAGGAAGCTGGAGAAGCGCTTTGAAATAAAGCCGATAGTATACTGCTGGTGGTTCAACTTCATTATTGCGCTTGTGACTTTCAACATCTCTATGTATGTTTTCGGGGACATAGTCATAAGCATCCTTTACACCATGGTTGCATGGACTGCGACGCTTACCATAAGCATACTCTACTGGATATTGTGGGTACAGCGCAGGTTAAAAGGCGGGAAGAATGTCAAGATAGTTGCGTCAACAGCCATATTGGTATTGTTCGCAATAGCCCTCGTATTCATATTCCATGTCATTGGCATGGTTATGTATATTATCCGTTAGAATCAGAGCGTCTTCTCAAGCGTCTCCATGCTGAACATCGTGCCTGCACATCCGTTCTTGAGGAGCGGTACTGCCTGAATCTTTATTCCCGTTCCTTCAAGCAACTTCATACCCAGCTTTATCTCTTCTGTACATGCTACTCCCACAAGCCCGTTGTAACGCTCTCTCGCCACTGCCTTCTTTATGCCTGACCCACCGGGAAGCACGTAAACATCGTACCCCTTCTTCTCACCGAGCTGCGTTGCCTGATTAATAAGACAGTCGGACGAGCAGTGCTGGCATACATAAGACGGCTTTTCCGGGTCGAACTTCGCCTGGCATCTAGAGTCCATGTATTTTCTCGAACAGTGCGGAAGGAGAAGTGCCCTCTTCTTTGTGCCAAGGAATTCCTTCCTTGCTGTCATGTTCTTGGCGTTTATGTCTATAAGGTCCTCTATGAGCGTTATGGCATCGGAAACGGGGAGCCCTGTTATCTTCTCTATGTTGAACTTCCTGACCAGCATGCGGGCGGTATTGCCTATCTTTTCATGTACCCTGTTCTTCTCCGAGAACTTCGCCAGGTCCTGGAAAAATGACTGCGAAAGTTTGGTAAGGTCAAAGTTGAATGAATATGCCATGAGTATTTTTCTCCTGTGTAAATTTATATAAGATTGCCGCAAAATAATATCATGAAACTCCCGATGGGGCTTGTGTTCGTCGCCCTGCTTCTCACATCAGGCTGCCTTGCGGTGAGCCCCGATGCGATAATAAAGAGCAGCCCCGTAGTGCAGGACTTTCTGAAGCAGTATCCGAATGCGGAGATAACTGCCACATTTTACGGTGCTGACGAGTTCTCCCAGATAAAAGAGCAGGTGCAGAAGGAATGTGAAAAGGAGAATGTGACTCCAAAGGATTATTACAAGGTCACGATAACCGACAAGGAAAGCGGTCTGTCTATCACCGCATGGGTTGACTGGAACAGGCAGATTGTCGAATGCGCCGTCAAGAAAGGCACGAAAGGCGAGACGATAGAGCCATATAACAAGGAAGAGATGGAAGGCAAAGGTTATCATGTGTGTACTGATGCTGAGAAAAATGCCGAAGCCTGCACAATGGACTACAAGCCGGTGTGCGGTTACTCGAAGGACGGCGTCTGGAAGACATACAGCAACGCATGCACTGCCTGCTCAAGCGGTCAGGTTTACAAATGGAAGGAAGGCAAATGCGATGAAAGCGTGAAATGCGAATCACATCACAAGGTACAGTGTCATGACGGAAACGTGTACTGGTATGACTCCTGCGGAAACGCGGAGGAGAAGAAGACATACTGCGAGCATGGATGTGAGGACGGCAAGTGTGTGGAACTCAGTGATGAGGATTATGTAAAGAAATGTTATGATGGTCATGTTTACCTTTTTGATTCTGAAGGAAACAAGATAAAGAAATACAAGTACTGTGAACACGGATGCGAGAATGCTGAATGCATAGATCATGATGAGGAGAACTGCGAGGAATCAGACGACGGCTTTGACATTTACCACAAGGGCGCTGCCGAGCTTGGCGACAAGAGGCTTGAGGACCACTGCAATGATGACGGGACGCTGACAGAGAAATACTGCGAGGACAGCGAGATAAAGTGGAAGACTGTGCCGTGCCCGGCAGGCTATGTCTGCGACGGCGGGGAATGCGTGATTGCATACGGCTGTGAGGACAGCGACAAAGGCACCGGCGACGGTCTGAATTATTATGAAAAGGGCGTTACGAAAGCCATTGTGAAGGGAGAAATAACCCAGATGGAAGACGACTACTGCGGCACAGAAGGCGCTGAAAAGGGCTACCTGAGGGAATACTACTGCGAGGGCGCCACGATGAAGTCGAAGCTGGTCGCGTGCCCGCCGCACATGGTCTGTGACGGCGGCATGTGCGTGAATGAAACGGAAACAGCGTCTGTAGAGCTTGCGCTTACTCCGGCTTATGAAGGATGGTCAATAAAATCAGTTGATGAGGGTAACACCGTCTGTGAGAATCAATATGGTGAAGGCTGGAAATGGTTCGAATTCCATGACGATCCGAATTACGGAGGGTGGAAAACGACTGGTGTGCTTGAGCATGGGAGCGAATTCCTGGACGGCAAATCTCATGTTTATGCATGGATATGGATATATGACCAGAGTGCTGAATGCTTCAATCTTGGTGTTGACCACGGACTGACTTTCAAGGTAACTTCAGCAGGTGGAGATAGCATAGTCAACGCCGACTGCTTTGGATATGATGAATATAATGGAAGCAGTTACTACAACCCCTCTTATTATGCTGGGGATGTGAAATGCAATCCATACGAAGGGGATACGCCATGCGATGAGACACGAAGCCTTCTATGCATAAAGAAGGTCTTCCCCGAGAGAATATCAGAATGCAACACAACTGACTATGGAGCATACTGTACACTGTTTACAGGTGACGAAATAACCCATGACAACAATCTCAATCTGACTCTTGTCGGGGTCACCAGTGATGCTACTTCAGCTACAATCACAGTGAACGGTGAATACGAGGCACTTGGAAAGGGTGAATCCACATCGCTGAATGGTTATGTGGTAACAGTGGACTCGATAACGGTCTATCCAGCTGAAAACAAGGGAAGCGTCGGGTTGAAGGTAGAAAACCCGTCTTCTTGACTGGTAACATCCTGGTTCTTTAACCAATTAATACCAGAGAAGACAAATATTCAATAAGTGAACTAAGTGATACTTGAAATTATTGTGCTTGTCGTGCTCGTGGCGCTTTCGGGACTTTTCTCAGGCGCAGAAATCGCGCTTTTCTCCCTCAGTCAGATAAAGGTCAGAAAGCTTGTCAAGGAGAGAAGAAGCGGGGCAAAGACACTGAAAAAGCTCAAGGAAAACCCGCACAGAATGCTCGTGACAATACTCATAGGCAACAATGTCGTCAACATAGGCGCTGCAGCCTTAGCGACCATTCTCTTCACAGAGATGTTCGGCTCATCCGGCGTAGGCATAGCGACGGGCATAATGACGTTCCTCATTCTGGTTTTCGGTGAGATAACACCCAAGACATACTTCCATCAGAACTCGGAAACGATGTCACTCATCGTGGCAAGGCCTCTTTACATACTGACATACATCCTCTATCCAGTCATAATAGTGGTCGAGCTGCTTAGCAGGGGCATTCTGAGGATGGGAGGCGTGAGAAGGCACAAAGACGAAATAACAGAGGACGAGCTCATGGCAGCGCTCTCCCTCAGCGCCGAAGCCGGAGTAATAGAGAGGGACGAGGAAGAGATGATGCAGAACGTCATAGACTTCGCTGACAGCACTGTCAGGGAGGCATACAGGCCGCTGAAAAGGGTTGTCATGATAAGCCGCGGAAAGAGCATAATGGATGTCATAACTACGATGCTCCAGACAAAATACAGCAGGATACCTGTCTATGACAGGAAGCTTAAGAAGATAATCGGCGTCGTGAACCTCAGGGGCATACTTCCGTACATCAAGAAGAAGGAATTCGATGCACCGGTAGATGATGTCATAGAGCCTGTCATAACAGTGAAGATAGACGACATGCTCGATGATGTGTTTGATGCCATGAAGATGAACAGCACCCACATAGCGGTTGTCACAGATGCAAAAAGGAATATAAAAGGCATTGTCACAATGGAAGACCTGCTCGAGGAGATAGTGGGGGAGATTTACGACGAGTCCGACAGGAAACGGCTGAGAGTGCATTACATAGACAACAAGACCGCGATAGTGAGGGGAGACATTCTCGTCAAGGACCTCCAGAGCAGGATGGGTATACCACTGAAGTCCAAATTCGTGACAATATCAGACCTTGTTTCGGCGAGGTTTGAGAGCCGGCCAAAAAAAGGCAGGCAGATAAAGCTTAAGAACTTCACTCTGACTGTTTTGGATGTGGACAAGAAAGACCCGTCTGTTGTTAAGAGGGTAAAGATAGTTAAGAGGCGCGGAAAGATAAGAAAGAGGTAGCCTACATTCTTATCAGCCTGTTTTCAGGCCTTGTTATTTTATCAAGCAGTGGTGACGGTATGTTTCCGGCATGCTGCCTTGACTTCATGATGTCATGCCAGGCACTGTCATAATCACCCGTTTCAATATAATCATCTGCGTTGTTGTGATAGTTTGACTATCTTGTACTTTGTGAACTGGCTTATCCAGAAAAGGCCTATCCATGTGATAACGTAGATTATGACCATGTCCGCAAAGAGGCTGATGACATTCAAATACGCATATTCGATTCCGCTGCTGTAGCTGTAGTAGTAAATGGGAAAGCCGAATCGTTCCCAGATGCTGTAGTCCGGGAAAAGCTCCGAGAGGCTGAATGCCTGGCTGGCTGTGAAAACCGCCGCGAATATGAGCCAGATGCGCCTCTCCGGCTCGAACATGTTTCTTATCTCATGGTACAGTCGCCTTATCATATTACTGATTGACTTGAGTCACTTAAATAATGGACCGGAGGGGATTCCCAGCTTTGCATATTCCTGTTCGTTTTCTTATTGGTTGGGGAATAATGCTTTAAGGGGGCATGCAAGCGACTGGGAGTATTTCCCAGTGAGCTGCCGAAGCCCTCTCAAGCCTTTGAACCCCTGGCCTCTCGCATGCGAAACGAGCGATCTTTAGCGCCCTCAGCACACTGATCTTCTCTGTTTGTGTGGCACGGACTCCGCTGATCTACCGGCCCTTGACAAGTCTTTGGAACTATGTTTTTAAATCATTTTACGTTCTGACTGACGTGAACATCTGACCTGCGAAAGATATATTCAGCTCCACGCCTCTGGTCCGCTCTCCTCTGTCTCGAGAATCATTCCTGTGTTGTTGTATTTTGTGATATTCCCGCATCCGAAGAGGCTTATCTCTTTGGCACTGTTGCCCGTTATTATGCAATTATGGCACTTATCTAGGAGGATTGAATCGTCGAGGTCATTTCCTTCGATCAGCATTCCTTTCTGGCCATAAAAGCATGCCGCCCCCTCGGTGACTGTTTTACTGGAAATCGTGTTGTTTAGGAATGTGAAGTTGCCGCCTGCATCAACATCAAGCTGCGCAAAAGCTACCCTGCCAGGATTCTGCCATGTGTTTCCCTCAAGCGTGTTGTTGGCGAAATAGATTCCCCAGCTTCCTTCACTGCGCAAGGCAGACCATGCATTGTTTATGAAGCGGCAATTCGTGACATTTGGATTTTCTGCATAGTAAAAATAGATGCCGTGGCCATATGAGTTTTCTATCACGCTGCTGTCAATCACGAAATTGTCTGTCTCAACAGCCAGCCCTGCGCTTGGCTTTATGCCCCAGCCTTTCTCGCCCTGCATAATTTCTTCCATTTCTTCAGGATGCCTGCTCACGTAGCCGTCCCGGTATTCCTCACTCGAATTGGCGATTACACTGTTTCTGATTATACCGATGCTTCCTTCACGAAAAATCAGGGAATGATTATTCAGGTTTATCAGGGAGTTGACGATTATCACTTGCTCTCCAGATTCGATGACGCTGTCTCCTGCCAGCATGGCACTCATATTCTCATAGAAACCCGGAGAAATATTGTCCAAAATGAGGGTCTCGGAATATGGCTGCCCGGGCAGACCGGAATTGATGTCACTGACTGCTCCCTTATGAAGGCAGCCGGATGTCATGATGATTGCCAGGAAAATGATTATGGGGAGGCATTTGCGGATACCGACGAAAATGCTCATGATGTATAATTGCAATATGGGATTAAAATGCTGAACCCTGACATAGCACACGCACCGCTGCCTTCTGCAAATGCTTTTTAACAGGCACGACGCTATAATTAAAATGGTCTGGGACATACTTGGCGGCATATTCACAATAGAGCATCTGGTGGAGGCGTTCTGGCTTGTTCTTCCCGCATATGCAGCCAATGGGCTCGTGCCGCTGTTCGGGGGAAAGCACAGGGCAGACTTCGGGAAGAATTTCATTGACGGGGAGCCGTTTTTGGGGTCGGGAAAGACGCTCGAGGGATTCTTCTTCGGAACGCTGGTAGGCGCCCTGATAGCGACAGTGCAGATGCTGGCGTTCCCCTACCTTCCGTGGGGGCTTTCGGAAGTCCCGCTGAACATAGTGGCAATGTCCCCGGTGCTCGGCGTCCTGCTGGGTCTCGGCGCAATGACTGGCGACTCCGCCGGCTCTTTCATAAAAAGGCGCCTGAAGCTCAAAAGGGGAGCGGCAGCACCCGGCATAGACCAGCTGGACTTCCTTTTCGGCGCGTTTCTCTTCGCTCTCATACTTGTGAAGATTGAATTGAGCTGGGTGGTTCTTATGGCAATAGTTACGCCGATTGTGCACATCACGGCATCGTTTCTTGGTTTCAGGCTCAGGCTCAAAAGGGAACCATGGTAAATTCACTACCGTTAAGTATATATAAATTACTGATTATATACCACTTAAGTGATATGCATGAATTACATGAAACCCAAGCTTGTTATGGCTCTTGGATCATCAGGCGGCTACAGGGCTTTCCTTGATATAATGGAAAATGTCGACCCGGATATGATTAAAAACGGGATGATATATCTGGTAGACCACGTGGGACCTACAGAAGAGGAAATAAGCATGTACAATGAGAAGGGATTTGATGTCATAGGAAATACTGTGCGCCACAGGGAAAAACTGAGAAGCGGTACCGTCAAATTCCAGCATGACGCCTATGAGACATACGACGAAGACAGAAGAATCATGGTCATAAGCCCAAACAGGAAGGGGCTGCACTTCGTAGAAAGAAAAGCCGACAGGAAGATGATGGGATTGTCTTATAGTGTGAAGAGCGCGCTCGATTCCGGATATGGTCAAGATATGATGACACTTTTCCTCAGCGGTGCAGGCGACGACGGATGTGGTGTCATCGGAGACTTGAGAGAGAGCGGTTCAAAAGTCATCATACAGGAGCCCGGCACGGCCATAATCGGCGAGCTTCTGTGGAATGCACTTTACAGAAGCATGTATTCTGACATTCCGCCCATGGTGATTGAGCCGAAAAAGATATCAGGGGAGATAAACGACTTTCTTTTTGAGAAACTATAAAAATGCGCAAATCCTGTTAGTGAGATAGTATGACAGAATCTTTCAAAGCTCTCGAGAAACTATGGCTTGACTACAAGCACATGATGCAGGATAACGGCTACGGTAACTTCATAGACATCTACGGCATAATGGCCGAGCAGTTTATTGACCAAGCCGATGGCACGATTTCGGGTATAAGCAGGCAGGAAATGGATGCCTTCATGAAGAGCCACAGAGACAGGACCGATGCGGAAAAGATGTACAACGCGTTCTTCACTGAACTCGGAAAGCGGCTCCCGGAAGATTTACCTGAGGAACACACTGACAGTCATGAGCAGCCGGAACCTTTCAAAATACTCAGGGAGCGCTATATGGTGTTCAAAAATGAGATTGGAATGAAGGCACCGAAGCTTCAGGGAATTGATGATGCAAAGAAAATAGCTGAAAGATATGCATCCAAAAACACGTACACTGAGGAAGATATCGAAAAGCTTATAGAAAGCGATATTAACAACCCGCAGGAGCCACTGCTTCCCGTATTTATTGAAGCACACGACAAAACACTTAAATACCGAAAATGGCGGTCTAAATTCGCTCTGTGATTTTCAGAACAGCCTCAGCTATCTCTTCCCTGCTTTTGCTGCCGTCCACTATGAACCATTTCCCGAACACATTGTCCTTTGCCATCTGCTCATACGAGCTGTTCACACTCCTGAGAAAAGCCATGTCAGCCTCATGCCTGTCGAGTTTTCCGTTTTCCTGCATCTTGCGCCTTGCTGATTCCTCAGGAGTGATGCGCAAAAGGAATACAATGTCCGGTTTTGGTATACCGAAGTCCTCGGCGAACCTGAGGGCCTTTTCAAGCGGGAAGCCCTTTATGCCCTGATAGACAATGGTAGACAGAAAATACCTGTCGCATATAACTGTCTTGCCATCGCTGAGCCACGCCTGTATTTTCTCCTTGTCCTTTACCATGTCTCCTGCATAAAGAACGAACTGCATCTCTGCTGAAAGCTCATGCTTCTTCTCCAGAAAAAGCCGTATGAGTCTGCCGAAGTCGCCTTCATAGTCCGGATATTCGATGCGCTCCGCAGGCAGTCCCCTTTCGCTGAACGATTTGAGAAGCATCTTTGACTGTGTCTCTGTGCCGGAGCCGTCGATGCCCTCAAAAACAATCAACTTCCCTTTCATTATGACCCGTGCTTTTTTAACAGTTCCACGATTTTCGGAACCATCTCGTCCGGCCCTGCAGTGGGTTTGAAATCCACAAGTATGCCCCTTTTCCTGTAGTAGTCTATCAGCGGCGCTGTCTGTTTGTTGTATGCCACAAGCCTTTCCTTGATGACTTCTACTTTGTCGTCAGGTCTCTGGTACAGCTCGCCTCCGCACTTGTCGCACTTGCCCTCAACCTTGGGCGGCATGGCAGGCATGTGAATTCCCTCGCGGTTTATGTCAGCCACGTTGTATATCTCACCGCAGTTTTTGCATACCCTTCTGGCTGATATCTTCTCTATCAGGATGTCCTCGGGGAGGTCTATGTTCAGCACCATGTCTATTGTGGTTATTTTGTCAAGCGCCTCTGCCTGCGGTATGGTCCTCGGAAAGCCGTCAAGAATGAAGCCCTTTTTCGCGTCATCCTGCTCAAGCCTCTTCTTGAGGACGTCTATGACTATCTCATCAGGCACAAGACCCCCTGCCTCCATGATGCCCTTTACCTTGTTTCCTAGCTCAGAGCCGCTCTTTACCTCAGCCCTGAATATGTCCCCTGTTGAAATCTGAGGTATTCCCAGTATGGGTCCTGCCCTGCTGGCATAGGTTCCCTTGCCAACGCCCGGAGGTCCCAAAAATACAAATCTAAGTCCCATAAAATCACCTTTTCTCCTCTATTGCAGCCTGCGCTGCCGCAAGCCTTGCTATCGGCACCCTGTACGGCGAGCAGCTGACGTCGTTAAGCCCTATCCTGTGGCAGAACTTGACTGATTCTGCCTCACCACCGTGCTCTCCGCAGATGCCTATCTCTATGTCCGGCTTTACCTTCCTTGCATGCTCTATGCAGTATTCCATGAGCCTTCCGACGCCGGACTGATCGATTGACTGGAATGGGTCCCTCTCGTATATGCCCTTGTCGACGTATATATTGAGGAACTTGCCGGCATCATCCCTTGAGAAGCCGCAGCCCATCTGAGTAAGGTCGTTGGTGCCGAATGACATGAAATCTGCCTCCTTGGCTATTTCATCTGCTGTCATGGCCGCCCGCGGCACCTCTATCATGGTGCCTATCTTGTATTTTATCCTGCCCTTAACACCGAGCTCATCGGCAACCTTCTCGATGATGTCACGTATGAGCAGGAACTCCTTGACGTTTCCTACCAGCGGCACCTCGATGTAAGGTATGGGTTTGTGTCCATCTTTTTTGGATTCAAGAGCAGCTTCGAAAATGGCGCGTGCCTGCATCTCATTTATCTCCGGATACTTGACGCCGAGCCTGCAGCCCCTGAAGCCGAGCATCGGGTTGAACTCGTGGAGCGCCTTTATGGTGTTTTTTATTTTCTGAGGCGATATGCCCATCTCGTCAGCCACTTCCTTTGTCTCCTTTTCCTCGTGGGGAAGGAACTCGTGGAGCGGCGGGTCGAGAAGCCTTATGATTATCGGCATCCCGTCCATCACTTTGAACAGCCCCTTGAAGTCTTCCTTCTGCATCGGACGTATCTTGTCGAGCGCCTTCTTCCTTTCGTCCAGTGTTTCCGAGAGTATCATCTCCCTGACAGCCATTATCCTCTCGGGCTTGAAGAACATATGCTCTGTCCTGCAGAGTCCTATGCCCTCAGCACCGAAATCTTTGGCAACCTGTGCATCATGAGGCGTGTCGGCATTGGTCTTGACAGAAAGCCTCTTCCTCTTGTCGACCCACTTCATGAGAACCGCGAAGTCACCGCCTATGCCCGGTTCAACGAGATTGAGAGCGCCTTTGTAGACCTCTCCGGTGGAGCCGTCAAGGCTTATGACATCTCCTGCCTTTATGACAGTATCTCCGGCCCTGAACCGACCTGCCTTCTCATCAACGTTTATTCCATCGCAGCCGGCAACGCAGCATTTGCCCATTCCCCGTGCAACAACAGCGGCGTGTGATGTCATGCCGCCCCTTGCCGTGAGTATGCCCTCGGCTGCGTTCATGCCTTCTATGTCCTCGGGGCTTGTCTCTGTTCGCACGAGCACAAGCTTTTCCTTCGGGTTCTTTTCCTTTATGGCAGCTGCCTCCTCAGCTGTGAAAACGGCTTTTCCGACAGCAGCGCCCGGAGATGCGGGGAGGCCCTTGGCAATCGGCGTTCCCTTCTTTGACTCAGGGTCTATCTGCTTGTGCAGCAGCTGGTCGAGCTGCTCGGGCTTCATCTTCATGATGGCCTCGTCCTCGGTCAGCAGTTTCTCCTTCACCATGTCAACCGCTATCTTGACAGCGGCGGCGGCTGTTCTCTTTCCGTCCCTTGTCTGCAGCATGTAAAGTTTCCCGTTCTCTATGGTGAATTCGAAGTCCTGCATGTCCTTGTAATTCCTCTCGAGTGTTTCCCTTATCTTCTGGAGCTGTTTGTAGCTTTCCGGCATTTCCTTCTTCATGTCTTCAAAGTGCTTGGGGGTCCTGATGCCGGCAACGACATCCTCTCCCTGCGCATTCATCAGGTATTCTCCGTAGAGCACGTTCTCGCCTGTTGCGGGGTTCCTCGTGAACCCGACGCCTGTGCCTGAGTCCCATCCAAGATTACCGAAAACCATGGCCTGAACGTTCACCGCTGTGCCGAGGTCGTCCGGTATGCCGTTCAGCCTCCTGTATGTTATGGCCCTCTTGTTGTCCCATGAATTGAACACAGCGTCAACCGACATTTTCAGCTGCTCCATCGGGTCCTGCGGGAAGAGTTTTCCCGCTTCCTTCCTGACAAGAACTTTGTAAGCATCAACAACCTTTCTGAGGTCTGAGACATCGAGATCTGTATCCTGCCTTCCGTTCTTCACTCTTTCCAGTTCATGCTCGAATCTGGCATGCTCTATGCCCATTACAACGTCGCCGAACATCTGGATGAATCGCCTGTATGAGTCCCATGCGAATCTGTCGTCGCCGGACTGCTTTGCCAGCCCCTCAACAGCCTCGTCGTTAAGTCCGAGATTGAGAACAGTGTCCATCATGCCCGGCATGGAAACCGCCGCCCCTGACCTCACGGATACGAGAAGCGGGTTTTCATTGTCGCCGAAATGTTTGTTCATCTTCTTTTCGAGCCTTTTGACATTCTCCTCTATCTGCTTCAGCAGGCCGTCAGGCCATTTCTTTGTCCTGTTTACCTCTATGCAGACCTTCGCTGTTATGGTGAAGCCCGGAGGGACTGGAAGTCCTATCTTGGTCATGGAGCCAAGGTTGGCGCCCTTGCCGCCGAGAAGCTTCTTGTCGCTGGTGTCGCCCTCACCGAAAAAATACACATATTTCTGCGTCATCAAATACCACCCTATTTTTTTAACTTAGCATGACTTAGCGTCTTGGACTAAGATAGTATAAATTAATGAAGGAATATTTAAAGGTAATCGGCTCACATGTCTTCCAACGCACTTGTGAGTTCCGTGACCGAGCCGAGGGTGTCGATGCCTATAATACCAAGCATTCCGTCTATTTGGCTGGACTCCTCCGCGATGAAATGCGGAGGGCGTTTGTACGCGCTTTGATGCCCCCGGTAGAAAAGCAGCAAAGCTGAAAGGCCCGCGCTGTCAGTATGTTCTATCTTACTGAGGTCCAGGACAACCTCGTCCGTTTCTGCCGCAGGACGAGAGAAAACTGCGGCGAAATATTCTTTCAGCTTAGTTGAGACCATGTAATCGAGCTGTCCATGACTGCCGTCAGGTGATGGACGTTCAAGTCCTATGAGACTGATCCTGTAAAGCGAACCGTCGCCTTTAGGCACTTCAAGAAACGACCTGCTCACTTCAAGCGGTGTCTGGACATCAGCACCTCTGCCATATTCCATAAATTTAATGTACCCGAAAGTAATAAAAATGCACACTGAAAAGTTAGCTGTTTAAATACAAAAACAAATAAACAACTGTAGATGGACATTACGGGGTTTGCTGTTATGCTGGACTTTGCTGCAATCGAGGCGCATGTGACAGGCATGCTGCCGACGCTCATACTCCTTGCAGTATTCCTCGGGATATCACTCCTTGTATACAAAGTGATAACCGCGGGCATAAAGAGGGGCGTGCTGAAAAGAGCGAAAACGAAGAAACAGAAAAACAATGTTCTTGTGTTCCTGAGCTTGTGGCGCTACGCATTTACCGTGCTCATACTCGTGACCATCATATTCCTTCTAGGAGGCGACATAACGGGCCTCGGCGTCTGGGCCGGGCTTCTGACAGCCGCGCTCGGCTGGGCGCTCCAGAAGCCCATAACAGGGGTGGCCGGCTGGATAATGGTCATCGTGAAGAGGCCGTTCCAGATAGGTGACAGGATACAGATAGGCGCTGTCAAGGGCGACGTCCAGGAGATAAGTCTCACCCACATCTACCTGAAGGAGATAGGCGGCACCATAGCAACTGAGGAGACCTCCGGAAGGGTGATAATGATACCCAACTCGAAGCTGTTCGAGCAGGACATCATAAACTACACACTGACGGACGACTACATACTGGAGCAGGTCGTTGTGACGCTCACGTATGAAAGCGACCTCGACAAGGCAATAGACATATGCAGAAAGGCCGCTGAAAAGGTCACTAAGGACTTCGTGGACAAGATGCCCAAAAGGCCGTACATCAGGACATTCTTCCAGCAGTCGGGCATAGACGTAAAGACCAGGTTCTACGTGCCGGCGAGCGACAGGATACGCGTGGCAAGCGAGCTGACGCAGGAGATATTCAGGGGCATTGACAAAGAGAAAACCACAGAAATAGCATACCCTCATACGGAAGTGGTTCTCAGGAAGAAAGGCCAGCAGCGGCAGCTGTGACTCGCATGATGCCGTATTTTCACAACTCCATAAGCCATTTTAAAGAATAGTGACTATCTTATTAACTATCACGGCCTGCCTGAAAGGCAGCCGCCAGGTGGAGAAACATGAAAAGCCTGAACCTTGCCGCATTCGTGGCTATGATGGGGACCGCAGCGCTTGCGCTGGCCACGAAACTCTTTTTTGACAATCTTTTGGCCCTTGGCTTTGCATACGCACTTGAATCCGGCATTTTGGCATTATTTGCCTACTATTTTACAGTCTTCCTCGCCAGACTCGCTCACTGGAAGGATTTCAGCGAGACGCTGAAAAATCCGCAGGTAGCGAATCTATATTCAGCTATGCCGATAGCAGCCGCCCTTTCGGTCATGATGCTCATAAAGATAGGCATCCCCCTTTTCCCGTACAATGAGTCCCTTGCTTTCGTATTTTGGTCAATAAGCGCGGTGTTTTCCCTTTTCTTCCTCGTCACTGTGCCCATCAACCTCAAATTCAGGGTAGAGGTCAGGCATATAATGGGTACATGGTTCATTCCCCCTGTGGGCGTTTTTGTGTTGATATCAGCAGGCGCTGTGCTGGCATCGGCAATGCCGTGGATGAAGACGTTCATGGCATTCTTCAACCTGTTCGCGCTCGGGCCGGCATTTGTGCTCTATTTCCTGACGCTTTCACTCCTGTATTTCAGGACAAAATTTGAGAAGATGCCTGAGCAGAATCTTGCACCCACATTCAACATCGTGCTTGCACCTGTCGGCGTGTCGATAATGGCAGTGCTTTTCACGGCTAATCTTTTGGATGGTTTCTACGGACTCGGGCCTGCATTCTCGGCTGCGGCCAGGATTTACTCGCTGACGTTCTTCGGCTACGGCCTGTGGATAATCTTTGGGCTGATACTGCTCTACAAGAGGTTTGTGACAGAGATGGGTAAAATCCCCTTCTCGGAAATGTGGTGGGCATTCGTATTCCCCGTCGGTGCATTCACACTTGCCACCTACAATATATATACTGTCTTCGGCTTCTGGCTTTTCAGGGCAGCATATCTTATGCTTTACGCAGCGCTTCTTGGCCTGTGGGGCGTTACTGCAATAAAAATGCTGAAAAAGATGATTTCAGTCTGAAGGCAAACCCTTATTTAAGAATTCCTTCAATATTCAAATGTGACAGCAAAAAAGTCCGCAAAGTCGAAGAAGCTGAAGCATATTCCCGCAGGCACCATACGAATCAAGGTGAAAGACTTCAAGCCGTATGAAAAGACAAAAATCGGCTGGCGGCCGGCGAAGCGCGAGTTTCCGGGGGCGGCGCATGTCATCGGGCTTTTCAAAGCGCACGGCAACCTGAATGCGCTTATAGACGCAAAAGATTCGCGGTTCCTCAAAGGACAGCTCTCGCCTGACGGGAAATGCCAGGGAGCAAGGATAAATATACTCCCCGACGGCAGGAAGCTCGATAAGGCGTATTCACTTTTCGCTGACCACCTGACCATACACGACGAGAGTTCCAACGACCACTGGGACGTGCTTTACAGGAATCCCGGCGGGACATACTCATATGTCTATACGCTCGAAAAGAAGGCGAAATTCACAAAAAGGAAATACAAAGAAGTTGAGATTTTCGAGAAGTATTACCCCACCATCGAAGCCGTGGTGATAAAGGCGCTCGCCGATGAAAGCGATATGATGGCCGTTCCCATGTACACGCTGCTTAAGACGCGCATGAGGGTCGGCAATGAGATGTACTACAGGGCGCACGGCCACAAAGGGCTGACAACGCTTAAGAAAAACGACATATCCGTAAAAGGCGATTCTGTAACGTTCCGCTACCTCTCCAAGGGTGGAGTGCCGAGGGAGTTCACCATGGAGTTCCCGGAAATTTACATAAAACGGCTCAGGAACATGCTGAAAACAAAAAAGCCAGGTGACTTTGTTTTCACCAATAAGAGCGGGCATCCCATAAGCGACATGCAGTTCAAAAGGGCTTTTGAGCGCTACTGCGGACACCCGTTTTATCCGCACATAGTCAGGTCGTATTACGCCACGGAAAAGGCCAAGGAGTTCATATCCATGCACAGGAGTGTAGAGAAGAAAGAGCTGCTTGAATTCTACAGGTTCCTTGCGTCCGAACTCGGGCACAAGCGCTTCGTCAAGAAGGAGCAGGAATGGAAGGAAAGTTATAACGTTACAATACATCATTATATACAGCCTGAAATGGTTGACAGGCTTAACGCGCTGGTGAAGAAATGAGCAGGAATGATGAAAAGGCATGTCCGGAAAGAATACGGCAGCATCATCACTAAAAATGGCAGCGAAATCGCTGTGGGGAGCTGCTCCCATGCTCACGGGTGTCGTGCTCTTGGTTGGCCTGGCCAAGGCGCTCATACCGAACAGCGCATACGGCTACTTCTTCAGCCACAACATGCTCGTGGATTCTTTCATCGGAGCGGGAGTTGGCAGCGTGCTTGCAGGGAATCCCGTGACGAGCTACATCCTCGGCGGCGAGTTCCTGCACTCAGGCATAAGCCTCGTGGCTGTCACGGCTTTCATAGTGGCGTGGGTCACCGTAGGCATCGTCCAGTTTCCGCTCGAGTCCTCGCTGCTTGGCCGCAGGTTTGCCGTGCTGAGGAACGTAACGAGTTTCATACTGTCTATAATCGTGGCCGTGATTACAGTCGTGCTGGTGGGAATGTTATGAAAGGAAAGAAGTCATGGTGCTTCCCGCTTGCCGTCGTGCTGCTCTACATCATGCTGGCTGCATCCGGTTCCGGTGCCGTCATGGAGGCCCTGTCATTCTCCGGTGGCATCGCGCTTACCATAGCGCCTGTGTTCGTGCTGGTATTTGTCCTCATGGCGGGGACGAACTACTTGGTGACGCCGGCAGCTGTCAAAAAGCATCTCGGAAAGGATTCCGGAACAAAGAAATGGGCAATAGCAATAGCAGGCGGAATAATATCAACCGGCCCGGCCTTCATGTGGTATCCCCTGCTCAGGGACATAAGGGACAAGGGAGCAGGGAGCGGCTTCGTGGCAGCATTCATATACAACAGGGCCATAAAGATTGCCCTGCTGCCGCTGATGATATTCTACTTCGGCATCGTGTACACAATCGTTCTCACTCTGGTAATGATTGCCGCATCACTGCTGCAGGGCTGGCTGTTTGAGAAAGCCGGCATCTAAGCCTGCAGACACCGGTTCAGGAGTGCTTCCCGCGGAAGATGTAACTAAGCGTAAGCATGAAAAGCGCTAAGCAGGGACTTCCTTCGTGACGATAGTCATGCCCCTTGCGCCGGGGCTTATGTCAGTGACGTCGAAGTCGAATGTCTTGTATTTCGTCTTAACGATGCCTCTCACGTCGTAAACGGTGTCCGATTTTCCGGTTTCCGGGAACATCATCTTCTCGGCTTCGGTGAGTCCGGTGAGATGTATCTCTGCTCCGAAGTCGTCAACGAGGTAGTATTCGTGAACAGCAAGACTGCCGCGGCCAAGCCCTTCCACAAGCCTGTGAAGCAGCATGCCTTTTATAGTTATCTGCTTGTCGGCGTACTGCTGGTATCCTGTCATGTACCTGTCGAAGGATATGTTCTCAGGAACCTGCACGTTTACTGTCTTTGTGAGGGGCTGGTTCTGAATATCATGTGTTTCGGCAGGGGTTGACAGTCCGTATATCAGGGCAACTGCGACCACGACCACCAAAACTCCCAGAAGCATCTGCCTGTTCTTTTTGACAAAGATTTCCAGTTGCCTTGTCGGGACATTTTTCTTTATATTCGATGCAGAAGGCATACCGGGAACAGGTATTTCGACCTTTATGGTCTTCTTCCTTTTCCTGGCCATTAATTAATTTATAGCACGCGTCCCTTAAATGATTATGAGCAGTTCAAAGGAGGATTTTTGATGAGCAAAACCGAGGAAAACCTCAGGGCAGCGTTCGCAGGCGAAAGCCAGGCCAGGAACAAGTACGACTACTTCGCAAAGGTCGCGCGAAAGGAAGGATACCACTACATAGCGAAGATATTCGAGGAGACTGCACTGAACGAAAAGCAGCACGCCAAGGATGAGTTCAAGCTGCTGAAAGGCATAGGCGACACCAAAGCCAACCTCAAGGCGGCGATGGAAGGAGAAAACTATGAAGCAACAGAGATGTATCCAAACTTCGCAGAAGATGCCGAGAAGGAAGGCAACAAAGAAGCCGCTCGGCTTTTCCGTATGATTGCGAAGGTCGAGGAAAAGCACAGGGACAGGTACAGGAAGCTTCTGGAGATGGTCGAGAAAGGCACGGTCTTCAGGAGGGAAAAACCTATAAAGTGGAAATGTTCCAAGTGCGGATACGTGCACGAAGGCACCGAGCCGCCGGGAAAATGCCCGTCATGCGGCCATCCGAGAGAATATTTTGAACCGGAATCTATGAGCTTCTGAAGTTCCCTGCTCAATGCATTCTCTCCATGTCACCCGAACACCTCCAGGAAACCGGACAGCACGAATCCGTTTATTACGTTATTTATCAGTTCTTTGTTCCTGCCGGATTTGAAGTCCTTCTCGCTCATGCACATGACATGCACTTTCTTTCCTATATCATTTTCGAACCTGCTCACATCAAGATTGCCGCATTTTTTTGCAACCACGAATATGTCTATGTCGCTGTTTTCTATGTCTTCGCCTCTGGAAGCGCTTCCATAAAGGACTATCGCGGGATAATTTAATTTTCTTTCAATGTAGCCCACAAGCCCCGAATCTCTTAATTTTTTCACGTTATACAGAAACTTGGCGTCCCTGAAAATCACCGATTCTGTATCGGCGGAGTAGGAATCGTAAAGTTTCTCCTTTTTTAATATCAAGAACTTCCTCTCTCTTAGATTATCAAGATATTTTTTTGCAGTTCTCGGCGCGACCCCTGTCAATGAAGCCACTTCCCTTATATGGAACTTTCTTGTGCTATTGCTAAAGAAAAGGTTGAGAATTCTTTCCTTGACATCAGTCTTACTGGTTACTTTTTTAACCATGTGTTTATTTTTATAACCACCTGTTTAAATAATTAACTGACAGTATGCCAACGGGTGTCTGATATCCTGTCTGCCACTCATGAGACATGTTCCATTTTTATTTGTCTTCAGACAGATATTATCTATGAAAACTGTCATTCTCAGCCACGCGGACTGCGACGGCCTGTGCTCGGCTGCTGTGGCAAAGGCGAAGTTCAGGGATGCCGAGGTGTTCTTCACGAAGCCAGTTTCTTTTCTCGGAGACCTGCAAAGCACAGAAGCCGACAGGATAGTGATAGCAGACATAGCCATAACAAGGAAGGACGCAAAGAGCATAGCAGACACACTCAGAAAGAAGTCAGCGTCTGCAGAGATTCTCTACTTCGACCATCACATAGTTCCGGATGTCATAACAGAGAAGGAGTTATCAGCATCAGTCACATACATCCATGGGAAGGATGTAAGCGCGTCCGAGCTCATATACAGGCATTTCCAGAAGGAGATTCCCAAAGAAAGGATCTGGATAGCGCTTTACGGAGCAATAGGTGACTATGAAGACGACAGCCCGTTCGTGCAGGAGCGCCTCGCCAACTGGGACAAAAGGGCGCTTTACTTCGAGGTTTCGACTCTCATCCTCGGCATAAAGAACAAGGAATTCGCCACATACGATGCCAAGAGGGACATTGTTGAAACGCTGGCAATAGGCAAAAACCCCTCTGACATACCCGGACTCGTGAGGTCGGCGAAGCAGGCGGTGACAAGGGAATTCGAACTGTATGAATTCGTGAAGAAGCATGCAGAGAAGATAGGTAAAATAGGGGTCATAATAAACCTGCCGCATTTCGGTTTCAGGGGGCCTGCAGCTCTTTTCGCAGCCAATGTAATGAAGACGGATGTCGGTCTCATGCTTAACGAAAGGGGAGAGCATATAGACGTGACGGCAAGAAAGAGGAATTCCTCTGTGGAACTCAACAGGATGATGGAAGAATGCGCCGAGGCTGTCGGCGGCTCCGGCGGAGGCCACGCATCTGCCGCAGGTGCGAGGATACCAAAGAACGCGCTCGATAAATTCATGCACCTCGCCAACAAATACATCAGCTAATTTATTTAGCCTTTTTACAAAGATTCATTATGGAACTGGAAAAAGGCAAATACCTTGTAAGGACTGCAAGAAAGGCAGTTGAGGAATTTGTAAAGTCCGGAAATAAGCATAAGCCTTCTTCTGTTCCTGCTGAATTCACGAAGAAGTCCGGTGTCTTCACCACGCTGCACACATACCCCGGAAAGGAGCTGCGCGGCTGCATCGGCTATCCGGAGCCGGTCATGCCGCTGATAGAGGCGCTCATCGAGTCAGCTGTGTCAGCAACCCGCGACCCGAGGTTTCCACCGCTCACAGAAAGCGAGCTGGACAATATAATAGTCGAGGTTTCGGTGCTCTCGCCGCCGGAGGAGATAAAAGCCAACAGCCCAGATGACTATCCGAAACATGTAAAGATAGGACGCGACGGGCTGATAATAGAGAAGGGTTACTACAGTGGGCTGCTGCTCCCGCAGGTGCCTGTCGAGTGGGGCTGGGATGCACGGGAATTCCTCGACAACCTCTGCATGAAGGCCGGGCTGCCGCCGGGCTCGTGGCGCTCCGGTGATGTCCGCATATCCAGGTTTTCAGGAGAGATATTCGCAGAGAAGAGCCCGCGGGGAAAGGTTGCCAAGGAGAAGATATGAAAGTGCTGCTGGATACGAATTTCATAATCGCTGTGATAGCCGACAGGATAGACCTGCTCAACGAGCTGAGGAAGTTCGGGAAGCCTGAGGTGTTCATTCCGGAGCTCGTGGAGGAGGAGCTGAAAAAGCTGGCGGAAAGCCGCGGCAGGGACGGAGCAAATGCGCGCCTTGCGCTGCAATATATCAAAAGCTCAGGCTTCGGAACGCTGAAGACAAGGAAGGACCATACTGACAGGGAGATAGAGAGGGCAGCGCGGACACTTGGCATGCATGTGTGCACAATAGACAGGAAGCTTGCCGAGACACTCATAAGAAAGGGAATGCCCGTGATAACCATAAGGCAGAGAAAGTATCTGGCCATTGAGAAAAAGCGCGGGACCACGTCCTGAGAAGGATACATTTTTATTTGCTTGGTTACAAAGAATAGTGATAATTACTTATATTGCATCATGTAATTATAGAGTGATATCATGTACAAAATGCTTGAACTCAAGGATGAGATAAAGGTCCCGCCGGCGAAGTTCGGTCTTGGGCTTCAGGAAGCCGTAAGGCAGAGCCTCATGGACAGGTGGGACGGCGTCATAGACAAGAGGCTCGGTGTGGTCCTTGTTGTCACAAAGGTTATTGAAACAGGAGAAGGCCGCATATACGCCGGCGACGGCTCGATACATTATCCCGTCACGTTCGAGGTCATGGTCTACAAGCCGAACCAGCATGAAATAGTCGAGGGCGAGATAATAGACGTAACGGAATTCGGCGTCTTCATCCGGCTCGGGCCTGTTGACGGAATGATACATGTCAGCCAGCTCATGGACGACTTCGTCACGTTCGACAGGAAAAACGTTACCTTCATGGGCAAGGAAACAAAGCAGCGCATGAAGGAAGGCGATGTCGTGCGCGCAAGGATAATATCGGTTTCAGTTTCAGGCGGTGAGTACAAGATAGGTCTTACAGCAAGGCAGCCGAACCTCGGCAGCATTGACTGGCTGAAGGAGAGCAAGGCAGCCGCCAAGAAGAAAGCGGCAAAGCCTAGTTAGGTGTTTTGATGAAGAAGGAAAAGAGAGAAAAGGTCTGCAGGAACTGCAGGCTTTTTGTTGACGGTGATGAATGCCCGATATGCGGAGAGTCGAATTTCTCAAACTCATGGAAGGGAACAGCGCTGATAAACGATCCGAACGGCTCCGAAATAGCGAAATTCCTTGACATAAAGGCAAAGGGAAAATACGCACTGTGGGTCAAGTAATTTAATTCTTTAGGAGAAAAGGTCTTTATGAAGAGACCCTCTTCCTTTCTGGCAGCATTGTTTCTCGCAGGAAGCATTTGCTACGGACAACTCCCGGAAAAGCCCCGGGAGGGCTTCTATCCCGATGCCAAAAACGGCATAATGTACTACCTTTCTAGGATAGGGGGCACAGATTATTATTCTTGCGGACATTCGCTTTTCATAACTCCTGAAAAGGCCAAAGTGTCGTGCATCCAGAACCGTGATTCCATCATGGCGTGGGGGCTTGAAGAGCCCGAGCTCAGGGACTTCGACACAAAAGGTGATATGATAATCGATGAAAAAGAATTTGCATGCATAAGGAAGCGCTACGGAAAGAATTAGGCAGTAGTTATGTCCGATATGGGGCCATTCTTCCACAGGTCGTCTTTCATAGTCTTTCCTGTCCTTTTCTCCCATTCCTTGATTGAGATGGAGTGCCTCTTCCTGATTTCGTCGCCTATGCCGATTCCGTTGTAGGCGCAGAAAGGCACAACACCCTCGAATGTCGTGTAGTGAATCACGCAACGCTTCAGCCTGTCTATGTTCAGGTTCCACGGATCCTGGAACCACATGGTGCCTATGTAAAGGCTGCTCATGTGGAAGTCCCTGAGCTTGTCGTAGGTGCCCTTGATTGCGGCATTGAAGAGAAGGCTTTTCATGTTCAGGCCTTCGGGCGCCTTACTGCTGTCTATGTATTTTGACAGGTTCCTGAGCAGCAGCCATCCTATTCTGAGCTTCTTGAAAGGCCCGGTTATCTGGGATGCCTCTTTTACGAGGTCCATCAGTCCCTCGACATTGACGAAACGTGTTATGGGTATCATCCTGCCGTCCTTCACAAAGACGTAGGTCGCGCCGCCGCACATGGGGTTTGCAGTGAACTCTATCTGTTTCTGACCCTTGATTGTCTCAACGAGCTTCGAGAACGGGTATACGAATGGCACCGGATAGAAATCATACCTGCTTATCTGGCCGTCAAGCCCCTTCTCTATCTCGTCCATCATGACGGCGTAGTCTGTCCTCTGTTCCAGCCTGCTCTTGTCTTTAAGTGTCTGCGGCCTGCCTGCGAATGCTATGGGCTGGAAATTAACGCCCCTTATCACGTCGATGTTCTCAGCTGCATATTTTATTATCTTGGGCAGTTCCTTCAGGTTTCTGGTCATTGCCACGGGCACGAGTATGACCGAGCGGAAGCCTACTTCCCTCAGATTTTTTATGGCCTGCTTCAGCTGGTCTATCCATGGATTTGTCTCTTTGGTCATGCCGTCGAAGCTCAGGTACAGGGTATTCACGCCAGCCTCTTTTATCTGCCGGCAAAATTCGACGCTCTCCGACAGCTTTATGCCGTTCGTATTCAGCTGCACATGAGTGAATCCGAGGTCCTTCGCCATCCTGATTATGTCCAGCAGGTCTTCCCTGATTGTCGGCTCCCCGCCCGTAAGCTGTATTGCTTTCGAAGGGACGGGCTTCTCATTCCTGACCTGAAGCATGAGCTTCTTCAGCTCCTCCAGCGTGGGCTCATAGACGTATCCTGCCGCCCCCGCATTCATGAAGCAGTATGAGCAACGCAGGTTGCACCTGTTTGTAAGCATTATGTTCGTAAGAAGGCTTTGGGAAAGATGCCGGTCATAAAGCTTTTCCTTCAGGCTCAGCCAGCTCTTGATTTCTATGTTCGATATGCCGTCCCCATCCACCTTGTATTTCATCCAGCGGTGGTAGAGACCGGCGTCGCTGAAGACAATTGACTTGAATGAACCATGCTTCCCGCATTTTTTGGTAATCCATATTTTTCCGTCTTCCTCAATGACCTGTGCGTCTATTGTCTTGATTTTGCCCTCTTTGAGGCAGCCCGGACATATAGATGAGGTCTTTTCAAGCACCTTGGCTTTCGCCTTAGGGCTTTTTCCAGCCGCACCTTTTACGCTTTTTCTGGATTTTTTCAGTGTCATAGCATCAACTTTTAATAATTTCTAAAAGTTTTAAATATATATTTTTAATTGTGTATCAGGTATATAAATATTGGTGTGTTTGTTTATGCCGGACGGAATGAAAGTTGAAAACGAGGTTTTCACAGTGTTCTCTAACCTTGCGAAAACCATAGGCTATTCACCACTTCACGGCAAGATAATAGCTACGCTCATCGTTAAAAAGAATCCGCTCACGCTGCAGGAGGTTGCAAAAAGGACAGGATACTCCACCGGCATGATATCGCTCAGCCTCGACCTCCTTGAAGTGCTCGGGGTCATAAAGAAAATCAAGAAGACAGGGGACAGGAAGCTTTATGTCCAGCTTGAGGGCGACCTGCTGGAGATACTGAAGAAGGCTGTCATAGTCAAGGTCAAGAACGGCATAGCAGGCGCGCTTGAGGAAATAAGCGAAAAGAAGGCGGAGGCGAGAAAAGAGAAAAGCCCCCGTTCACTGGAGCTTCTCGGCACACTGGAAAAGGAAGTCAGGCGGCTGGAAAAGTATGTGGACATGCTTTCCGGCATCAGACTGCCGTAAGAATTATATATTAACAAATCACAAAAATAGTCATGGCTCTGGACGCTGTGACACTTTCGGTGATGTATTTCGCCATACTGCTTGGTTTCGGCGTCCTCGTGGCGAACATCCTCAGGAAGAGGAACATACCTGACACGTTTTTCCTTCTTCTCCTCGGCCTGCTGTTCAGCCCCACGATAACGGCAAATCCCATGGTTACCAAATACATAACAATACACCTCGTGGATGTTGCCGCAATGGGCACCATCCCGGACTTTTTCAGGACGCTGGCGCTGATACTTGTCATATTCGTTGGCAGCTTCAACCTGAACTTCAGCGTCTTCAAGCGCTATTCCAGTATCTCCATAAAGCTGGCTTTTGTTGGTGTCCTGTTCAATACAGTTGTGCTTGGCCTCGCAGCAAGCTTCCTGTTCAGCATGGACATAATATTCGCGCTGCTTCTGGGAGCAGTTGTCAGCGGCACCGGAAGCGGTGTTGTCTTCGCTTTTGAAAAGGCACTGTCAAAGGCCAGAACAGCACTCACTGTGCTGAAAGTCGAATCCATATTCAATTCGCCCATATCCGTGCTCGTGCCGCTCATATTCCTTGACCTTGTGAATGTGACGCCCGGAGCGCTCATAGAACCCATCAAATACCTGTCCCAGTTCTGGCTCATGATATCTGTCGGCGTCGGGACCGGACTCATAGTAGGCCTTGCCGCCGCGAACCTGCTTAAGGGAACGATGAGGGAATACACGCCGCTTCTGCTGTTCTCGATAGCGCTGATAACGTACGCACTTGCAACGGGAGTCGGCGGCTCCGGCATGCTCGCCGTGGCCATATGCGGCCTTGTGGCAGGCAACTTCACGCTGAAAGGAAGGGAAGACAGGCAGGAAATACTGCATTTCCAGGACCAGTTCTCTGAAATGCTGAGAATATCGGTGTTCACATTGCTCGGTGCTCAGGTAACGCTGCTGATGGGAATGAATGAATTGCTGATGATGCTGTTCTTCTTCGTTCTTGTGGTTGTTGTCAGGCCAGTGATGCTCTTATCGATCATGGGGGACTTCAGGGAAAAGTTCTCCAGAAAGGAGATGCTCCTCATGAGCCTCATAGCGCCGAGGGGCATATCGGCGGCTGCCATGATACCGATAGTAGCCGCAGCTGTCATAGCGGCAGGTCAGGCGGCCATGGCAGAAACCATGGTCAACATAGTCTTCATGACCATACTGCTTTCAGTCCTTTTCAGTACAATCGTGGCCAAGATAGCAAGCCTCGAGAGGTTCCAGGGAGAGGAGAAGAAAAAGCGGAAAAAGGGCAAGAAGGTGCCTGAAGTGAAGGTCAAAAAGGAAGACGACGTCTCACTCATGCTCGAATACGAGAATCCGGAGGGATAGCATGCAGGTATCGTCCTTGTGCTCCATCTGCGGTGGGCTGGCGAGGCCTGCATATACATGCTCGGCCTGCGGTGCGATAGTCTGCTCCAAGTGCTTCAACTCCGACCTCGGTCTCTGCATCAGGTGCGCTGGCCAGTTGCGGAGAGGTTTCTGATATTAAACGTTGTACTCAAAAGCTCCTATGTCCGGTTCATTTCCGTACCACTCAACACAGCCCTCGTCTGGATGGAATCCTGCTGTTTCACAATGAAAGCCGGGAATAAGAATACCAGTATCAATAGCAGGACTGTCTGGAGCAAGATGAAAATCTCTGTTAGCAGCATCGACAAAATCAGGATTCTCCCAATAGCTATGTGTGTCGAAACCAAAATCATTCTTCCACTCCTCAAAGTCTCCTGAGATATAACTACCCCAAGGAGTATTAGTGAAACGATGACCACCAGAATCAGAACTTTGATACCAACAATTATAGTCGACATCGAAATCGGTTCCGCCGGCATAGAAAAAGCATGCGTTTTTGACGTCCATCACTATGTTGTTTCTGACATATATGTCGCTCATGCCGGAAGCTCCGAGGAAGATGCCTGCAGAATAGCCATGCGTGTTGAGCGGATTAGTGCCATAGATGGTGTTATGGTATATGTAAACATGATCAGTCACAGAATTTTCTAATTGTATGCCTATGCCGAACATGTCGTACATGGTATTATTGTATATGTGAATGTCTGTCTGCCTGTGATTCCCGCCAACAACTATTCCTTCTGTGTCCGTGCCTGTGTCTGCGTATGAACCGTCACTTGAGCAGTAGAACAGGTTGTTTCTTATTATGTGACCCGAGGAAACAGCATCAGCGAGGTTTTTTATGTCCACGCCTGTGTAATAATTATCGAATATTTGGTTGTTTTCTACGACATTTCCGGTGACACTATCGGTCCCGCCGGCGAATATGTAGATGCCGTGGCGCCCGCACTGGCTGATTTTGCAGTTGCGGACCGTATTGTATGAGCCCATGAGGTTTATGCCTTCCTGCACAGGTATTTCTATGGCGCCTACATGATGCACCGTGCAATTGTCTATGACATTGTAGTCGCTTCCGTAGGTCACGCGTATTCCCATGTCGTGGATGTAGGCTATCTCCAAATCTGTTATGTTAACATAATCGGCATTGTCGATGTCAATGCCGTACATTCTTGCTGCCGCCTCGACTGAATCATAGACCGTGGACGGATCCTGATCGCTGTATATGCATAAAGAACCGCTTGGGGCATGGTACCAGTCATGCTCTGCGGAAAGCTGGTCAATGGATGCCTTTTCGCTGCCCCATTTCGTATCACCGTTTTTCAGAAACCAGACAACGTTAGGCGTTGTCGGCATCTCTGCCCTCCAGACATCTGCCGGGAGTACGATTGGAGGGACCTCAAAGCCTTCTGTGGAAACCCTCAGGTTGTCGAAGTAAAGCGTTGTTCCGGCTGACGGGTTGATGAAAACTATCATTTTTGTCCCGGTCCTGCAGGAACCCTGCAGGGTTCCGGAGATGATAAGTATTCCGTCAATATAGCATGAATAGCTGTTCTTCTCGAGGTCGTAAGAGAACTGTATGTGGTACCATCTGTTAAGCTCTATGCTTTCCGGCGTGTTGATGTCCGGATAAAGCGCAGAAGGCCAGCTTCCATCTGCGTAGAACTCAGGAGAGAACTTCAGGTTGCCCTTGGAATCCCTAGTAAGAGCAAGATAGGTAGCAGGTGCCCAGTTGTCATCAAGACCCCTGTAAATATATTCCCTCTGGCCGGAAGCAAGGTCTGTTTTCTTTACCATCACATAGAAGTCGACATAGGCGGATGTTGCAGTCGTGGGTGAAGTGTACATCGTACTGCTGTCGGAATCTGACAATTTAAGCACCTCGCTGCCTCCACCGTCAGGGGGCGAGACTTCAGTATTGTCTTCATCAACAACACCATTGTTCAATGTTTCATCCCATGCATGTTCATAGCCGGTGCCCTCAAAACTCTCGGTCAGGAAATCGTAAACGACCTGCACCCCGGGTATGTCGTCCTGTGTCCATTGGCTAAAGTTTTCAGAGCCGAGAATCCTCGGCTTATCGCCGGTGCCGTATGCGCTGAATGTTATGTAATCAGTGCTGTTGCCTGAACTCGGAACAGTGAGCGTTTCCCTCCACGTGTCGCCCCTCCTGAAGAGCACTGCGTCGCCCGGCTGCAAAGTCATTGAGTTGACTTTTGAGATTGTCCTCCATGCAGTCTGCGGGGTGAGACCGTCCCTGGAATCGTCGCCGAGGGAGGAGGAGACATAGTAAATAGTGCCTGATGTCTGGGGAGGGGGTAATTCGCTTTCTATGGATACAGTGAACTGCTCTA